>JAICWX010000017.1 GCA_025934635.1 Streptosporangiaceae bacterium
ATCGCGCCGAACGTGGCGGCCAGCGAGGCGAGATTCAGCACCACGGCCTTGACCGGGAGCAGGACGGAGCGGAACGCGCCAGTCAGCAGGATCAGGGTGAACACGGCGATGACGGCCAGCATGAGCGGGAAATTGCCGAACACGGCGTGCACGTAGTCGAGCTGGATAGCGCCCACGCCGGCGATCCCGATCACGCCGGGCAGGCCGGAAACCTCGTTCCTGGCCTCGGTTACCGCGGTGCTGGCCGAGCTGTTCAGGTTCGCCGTCTGGGGGATGGCGATGAGCACCGTGGTACCGGACCGGTTGCTGTCCGCGGCGGCCGGGGCGGCGACGGTGGCGATACCCGGCACCGCGGCCAGCTTGTGCTGGGCCGTCCGGGCGGCGCCGGACTTGACCAGCACCTCGAGCGGGGTCAGGACACCACTTGGTACGCGTTGCGAGGCAAGCTGCTGGTAGGCCGCGTGCGCCGGGCCGTTCTTCGCCAGCGCGTCCGGCGACGTCTCTCCTACCTTCATGCCGAAGAAGGGCACGATCAGCAAACCCAGCACCCCGACCGCGACGGCCGCCGCCACGGCGCGGTGCCGGACCACCAGCCGGCCCCAGGCTAGCCACGGGCGGCTGGCGGAGCTCTCCCGCCGCAGCCGGGGCCAGTCGATCCGCGGACCGATGCCGCCGAGGATGGCCGGCAGCAGCGTGGTGGTCACGGCCACCGAGATCAGCGGGATGAGCATGCCGCCCAGCCCGATGCTGCGCAGCCCCGGCACCGGAAGCACGACCAGGGCGACCAGGCCGATGCCGACGGTCAGCCCGGAGAACACCACCGCCCGGCCGGCGGTGTTCATCGCGGCGATCACCGCCGAGGTGTTGTCCTGCCCCCGTGCCCGTTCCTCGCGCCACCGGGTGACCACGAGCAGCGAGTAGTCGATGGCCACCCCGAGCCCGACCAGCGCGATCAGGAACTCCACCACGAACGAGATGCTCGTGAGGTAGGTGAGGCCCAGCGTGATCAGGACCGTGGTCATGATGGACACCGCGGCGATCAGCAGCGGCAGCAGGGCCAGGAAGGACCCGAACACGAACGCCAGCACGGCCAGCGCCCCGGCCGCGCCGATCAGCGTTTCGGCCAGCACGCCCGGACCCTTGGTGTCGCTGCCGGCCTGCAGCTCAGACAGCCCGGTCGCCGCCGCGTGGTAGCCCGGCGGCAGCGCGGACCGCAGGACCGTCAGTGCCTGCTCGGACGCCAGTGACGAGCCGAAGCCCTTCGGCCGTGGCGCGAACAGCAGTGCGTAGCTCGTCCGGCCGTCAGGAGTGATGAACGCCGGATCGCCGGTGTCCCCGTAACCGACGATCCGGAGCTGGCGTTCCGCGGCGCGGAGCTTGCCGAAGGCCGCGGCGACCTGGCCCTGGTCCGCGCGGGCCGTTTCCCCGGCCGGGACGGTCACGGTCAGGATCGACGGCGCCCGTTGGCCTCCGTTGCCGTAGGCGTGCATGATCTGCTGCGCGGCCACGTAGCCCGGCTGGCCCGGCAGCGAGAAATCGGTCGAAAGCCGCTGCGGCACCTTCCCCGCCGCGACACCGCCCGCCACCAGTGCCAGCAGCCAGAAGCAGACGATCCAGCGCCGGTGGCGCAGGACGAAGACGGTCAGCGGGGTCATTCTCATTTTCTTCAGCTCCTCGAATAGCTGCTTCTGCGTCGGCCTGGAGCCATGCTTCCTGGCGGAAGTGAGGTTCGTCGTCGGGCGTGTGGCGGCTTCCCCAGTACGCCGGACGGCTCAGTCGCGGGCCGACGGCTACGCCGCGGGAAGTAGGGGACATCCCCGGAGCTGCGGGTTGGCCTCGGCGGGCTCCGTGCTTGCGCACCGAGTGGGCGCTACTCCCGGCGCAGTACCCGTCTCTGCTCCCCACGGCCGGCGCCGACAGCGCCGGCGCTGGCCTACCCTCGGACCATCACCGTGTTGACGGGGAGCCGCGGCTAGAGCAAGCCGGAGGACAGCGTGCAGCGGGACAAGCAGCAGGAGGCGCGGCCCGGCCGGGCCAGGCTGGCCGCGGATTCCGCGCTGGCGCTGATGCTGGCCGTGGTGCTGACCGTGGCCACCTTCTTCGTCTCTCGGCATCAGGCGAGCGCGCGCCCGTTCGACGCCGGGGGCGCCGTGCTCGTCATCGTCTCGGCGGCGGCGCTGGCGGTCTTGCGCACGCGGCCGGTCGCCGTGCTGGCCGCGGTGTTCGTGATCGTGCTGGCCTACCTGGCGATCGGGTACCCGGACGGGCCGATCTGGCTGGTACCCATCACCGCTTATTTCACCGCGGTGGTCCTCGGGCACCGGCTGGCCGGCGTGGCCGCGGCGATCGCCGTGTTCGGCGTCTACCTCTTGGTTCACCTCTTGCTCGGCAGGGGCCCAGAGCCATCGGCCGCGGGGCTCGCGGCCGTGGCGGCGTGGCCGCTGGTAATTCTGGGTGCAGCCGAGGCCGTTCGGATCCGCCGGGTACGAGCCGCCGAGGCCGCGAGGATCCGGGAGGAGGAAGCGCTCCGGCGGGCGAGTGAGGAGCGGCTGCGGATCGCCAGGGAGCTGCACGACTCGCTGGGTCACTACCTGTCCATGATCAGCGTGCACTCAGGGGTGACCCTTAACCTGAATCCCGGCTTGCCCGGCCAGGTCGCCGAATCGCTATCCGCGATCAGGCAGGCCAGTCAAGAGGGTCTGCGGGAACTCCGCTCGGTGCTGCGCATCCTGCGCCAGGACGGCGAGCCAGCTCCGCACGCCCCGCCGCCGACGCTGGCCCAGCTCGGCGGCCTGGTTAACCAGGCCGCCGCGGCTGGGCTGCGGGTCCGCGCGGAAACCAGCGGCACGGTGCGCGAGCTACCCTTCGGGCTCGACCAGGCGGCCTTCCGGATCGTGCAGGAAGCACTGACCAACGTGACCCGGCACGCGGGGACGGATACCGCCACCGTGCGCGTCCGCTATGGCCAGCATGACCTCACCGTGCAGGTCGACGACGACGGTCAAGGACGCAACGACGGCCTGCCTCCTCCCGGTGGCAGCGGGATCGTCGGCATGCGGGAGCGGGCGGCCGCGCTCGGCGGCGAGCTGCTCGCCGGGCCTCGCCCCGAGGGCGGATTCCGGGTCACCGCCACGCTTCCGCTGGACGGCAGCGCATGATCCGGGTGCTGCTCGCCGACGACCAGGCCCTGGTCCGGGCCGGGTTCCGGGCCTTGCTCGACGCTCAGGGCGACATCGAGGTGGCGGGCGAGGCCAGTGACGGGGAGCAGGCCGTCAGCCTGGCCCGGCAGGTCGTGCCGGACGTGGTACTCATGGACATCCGGATGCCGGGAACCGACGGGCTGGCCGCCACCCGCCAGATCGCCGCCGACGAGCGGCTGGCTGGCGTCCGGGTGGTGATCCTGACCACCTTCGAGCTGGACGAGTACGTGTTCGAGGCGATCTGCTCCGGGGCCGCCGGGTTCCTGGTCAAGGACACCGACCCCGACCAGCTCGTGCAGGCCGTGCGGGTGGTCGCCGACGGGGGTGCCCTGCTCTCCCCCGGCGTTACCCGGCGGCTGATCGGCGAATTCGCCTCTCGCGCGAAGCCGCCCCAGCCCGCTGGCTTCCTCGGCGAGCTGACCGACCGGGAGCGCGAGGTGCTCACTCTGGTCGGGGAAGGGCTGTCCAATGCCGAGATCGCCAGACGGCTCTATGTCAGCCCGGCCACCGCTAAGACCCACGTCAGCCGCGCCATGGTGAAGCTCGGGGCCAGAGACCGGGCGCAACTGGTGGTCATCGCCTACGAGTCCGGGCTCGTGCGGCCGGGCTGGCACGGCGGGGCTGCCCCGGGCAGGCCTAGCACCTTAGCCGACCCAGCACACTGAACCTACGGCGAGCAGATCACCCAGTTCGGCACCGGATCGGACATACCGCCGTCGCACCTTGATCATCATGCAGAACGATTCTCGCGCGCAGGCTCCGGATGGTGCGCCGCGTCTTGGCTGGCGCCGGCTGCTCACTGCGGGGATCCCGGCCAGGGGGCGTCAGCGGGCCGGGGCCAGGCCGAGGTGTCTCCTGCGGCGGCCGCGGCGGCGAGCAGCCCGGCCACGGCGAGGCCGTTGGTGATGCGCCCGGTGAACACCTCGCTCACGGCCTGCGGCAGCGGCACCCAGCGCGACCGGAGTTCGCTTTCCTCGTCCGGCCTGCTGTCCGCTTGCTCCTCGGTGTCCAGCTGCTCAGCCTGGTACACCCGGCATACCTCGGTGCTGATACCCGGCGACGGCCGCAGGTCGACCAGCGTGTGCCAGGCCGCGGCCCGCAGCCGGGCCTCCTCGGCCAGCTCCCGCTGCGCGGCGTCCAGCGGCGGCTCACCGGGCTTGTCGCACAGCCCGGCGGGGACCTCCCACAGATACTGCCCGGCCGGGTGCCGGTACTGCCGGATCAGCAGCACCCGCTGCTGGTCATCGACCGCCACGATCGCCACCGAGCCCACGTGCTCGACCACTTCGCGCTCGGCCCGGGACCCGTCCGGCTGGACCACCGTGTCGGCGCGGACCCTGACGAGCGCGCCGTCATATTCCAGCCGGCTCCGAACCACCTCATAGGCCATGAGCCCTCCCTGCGGGACAGGCGCGGTGCCTGGAGCGGCCCGCGCGGGGTACTGCCGCCCCCAGGCCGGCCCGGCCCCGGCGCGGACCAGCGCACTGCCCGCAAACTCACGCATCATTCGCCCGGCGCGGCGGGCGGCCGCACTGGCAGGCATCACCCGTATAACGGCGGCATTGCGGGGGTTTCAGCCGTCGCGGGCCGGGGCGCGGGGCTGGCTGCGGAGGGCGCCGAGCTGGGCGAGGTCGTGAACGTCCTGGGGCGGAGCGGGTACCCGGCCCGGAAGCGGCGCTGCTGCCCGGCGGACAGGCACGGCACGGACCGCCCGGCGATCAGCCCGGCGCCGAAGGCACCCGGCGGGTACTCGAAGAACCCGCCGTCCCGGCCGGCCTGGCGGCCGCAGCCGCCGGCGCCGAAGGTCACCGGATGGACATCGGCCCAGCGGTCACCGGGCGCATGCAACTCGACCCGCGACGGCAGCCAGTCCGTCTCAGCCGCGTACCCCAGCCGCCCGAGCACGGCCAGGCAGCAGCCAAGACCGGCCGCATCGACGGCGAGGTCCAGGTCGCGGTGCCGGCGGGTCTGCCGGCCGGCCAGCACGGCCACGTCCCAGCCGCCGGCCGCCCAGTACCGCACCCCGGCCTCATCTAGCGCGTCCAGGACCCGGACGACGTCCGCAGCCTCCACCAGGCCCACGCTAGCGTCACGGCCAGCCCAGCTTGCAGCGTCCGGCCGTGCATGGCTGGCTCAGACCGAGCAGAGTTACCGATAGTGGCAACTGGCCGGAAGCGGACTCCCCAAAGCGCATTACCGATCGCCGATTAGGGCGCGGGGTGGTGGGAGGCTCGATAAGGCGGGGAGTCGCACGGGATTTCCAGTTCTGTACCGCCAAGTTGGCGCTCGCTCGGCCAGAGGCGCAAATTGCAGAGGACGCTGCGCTATGTGTCACCGCGTCACTCTGCAAGTTTGCGACTGGATATCAGCTGTCAGGCTGCTGCGGCTCCGACCGTGGTCTTTTCCTGTTGGGCGCCGGTCAGGTCGACGGCCTAGGGGTGGCCAGGCCGGCGATCGCGCCGGCGAGCGACAGCCCCGCGCACACGCCGATCGCCGGGCCGAACCCGGCGGTGAACGTGGCCGGGGAGGAGTAACCGCCGTGGGCGGCGAACACCGCCGCGCAGACCGCCACGCCGAATACCCCGCCGAGCTGGCGTAGCGTGCTGAAGGTGCCGGATGCCTGGCCGATCGCCGCCGGCGGGATGGAGGACATCACCGAGCTTTGCGCGGCCGGAATGGCCATGGAGATCCCGAGCCCGGCGATGACCAGCGGCGCGACCAGGTCCGGGTAGGGAAGGCCGGTGCGGGCGATCAACGCCGTCCAGCCCAGCCCGGCCGCGAACAAGGCCAGCCCGGCGGCGATCAGCGGGCGCTCGCCGACGCGGCGGACCATGGCCCCGGCGACTGGGGCGACCAGGAACAACGTGCCCCAGCCTGGCAGCAGCCGCAGCCCAGCCGACAGCGGGCCGAAGCCCAGGCCGGTCTGCAGGAACTGGGCCATGAAGAAAACCATCCCGAACAGGGCGGCGAACATCAGGAAGCCTGCCGCGTTGCCGACGCAAAATGCCCGGGTCCGGAACAGCCGGACCGGCAGCATCGGGTCGGCCGCCCGCAGCTCCCAGGCCACGAACGACGCCGTAAGCACGGCGCCGGCCGTCAGCGACCCGATCACCTCGGGGCTGGACCAGCCCACGGTGCTGGCCCGGATCAGTCCCCACACCAGGCCGATCGGAATGTTCAGCCAGAAGATCCACTGCCAGGACAGTCCCTGGGCGACAGCGCCGCCGATCACCGGGCCGGCCAGCACAGCGAGCCCGATCACGCTGCTGAAGATTCCCAGCGCCCAGGCCCGCCGCTCGGGCGGGAACGCCGCGCTCAGCAGCGCCAGCGACAGCGGCAGCACCAGCGCCGCGCCGGCGCCTTGTACCGCGCGGGCCGTGACCAGCGCGGCGGCTCCCGGCGAGAGCGCACATGCCGCCGACGCGGCGGTGAACAGCCCCAGGCCGGCCGCCAGCATCCGCCGCCGCCCCAGCCGCTCACCCAGCGCTGCGCCGGTCATCAGCAGCACTGCGAAGCTGAGCGCGTAGGCGTTCACCGTCACTCCAGTGCCCCCAGCGAGGCATGAAGGTGCACCCGGATCGCCGGGAGCGCGGTCGCGACCACCTGGTTGTCGAGCGACACCATGAGCGAGGCCACCGAGGTCAAGGCCAGCACCCACCGCTGTTCCCGCGTCACGGCCCGTTCGCGTGCCCTCCGGCCAGCTCTTTGCGGCCTGGACTTTTCGTTGATAGTCATACCTGATGCCTCAGTTCTGCCTGATCTAGGCGGGGTCAGGCCGCGAGGGCTGAGGCCCGCGGCGGTTAGCAGGTAGGCGTTTCTCGCGGTAGCTGGGGCCGGCGGCGAGCTGGCCGGGCTCACCGCAGCTGTTCCAGGTGGCTGGGCGGATAACCGAGCCGCGGAGGGACAGGGCGACGATCAGCGTCAGCCCGCCGCAGAGCAGGCCGACCGTGTCCACAACGATGAGCGGGAGACTGCCGGTGCTGAGCCCGTAGGTCAGCCAGATCGCGTAACCGTCGGCGTAGGAGGCCATGAAGCGCGCCGAGACCTCACACGATGTGGACGAGCGGAATTCGCTGGGCGTCCCCCGGCGGCCACGGCCAGGCCGGCGATAGAGCCCCATATCCCGATCACGCGCCCACGGCGTTCGGGCCCGAACGCCGTGGTGAGGATCGTGAGGCTCAGAGGCGTCACGATCGCTGCCCCGAGCCCTTGCATGGCCCGGGCGGCTGTCAGGAGCTCACGGTGGATGGCGGGCAGGGCGGCGACCACCAGGGAGTCGAGGGTCACCATGAAGAAGGCGACCGAGGTGAGGAGCAGCGCCCAGCCTGCCCTGGCGGGCTGCTTGCGGGCTATGGCCAGGGTTGGGGACATCGGCTGCCTTTGCTAGTGGGTACTCGGGCTGCTCGCTCGCCCGGTACGGGTAGTGATCCGTACCGGGCGCGATATCTGTCGCCACTGCCGACAGCCAGGGGGCCCCACTCGATTGTGCTGGCGAGCTTGCGCACCGGGCCGGGGAGTCCTTCGGCTTCTCGGTTCATCCGCGCTCGGTGGACAGGGGCCCTGGAGCGTGCAGGGAGGCCCAGAAGCCGATGAGCGCGCCGGGGCAGCTGGGCAGGACACCTGCAAAGGGCGGGTGCGGACGAGGGCGCCGGCAATGCTCGCCACGGTGAGACCGTCCTCGCCGGCAAGCCACCGCCCGGCGTGGACAGCGTCCTGCGATGGATCTTGCGGCTGGCCCGGATCGTCACTGGCATGAGCACCGCTATGAACGCAATGCGGACAGGACCTCGACGGGTAGTACACCTGGAGCTTCACACCGGCGACCAGGTGCGAGCGGCCGCATTCTATGCGGAGCTGCTGCAGTGGCGGCCGGAGCTGGTCCGACGCGGCTCTGGCTGCTATCTGGCTCTGGATCTGGGTCCGGCTGTGGGCGGGGGGATCATCGAGTGCCAGACGCGGCGTCCGCTGTGGCTGCCGTACGCCGAGGTCGAGCGGATCGGCGATGCGACCGAGCGCGCCCGCCGGCTCGGCGCGGCGGTGCTGCTCGAACCACGGGAGGGGCCGTCGGGCTGGCGAAGTGTCGTGTCCAGCCCGGTCGCCGGGGAGGTGGCCTTGTGGCGGCCGAAGCGATGACCGATGAGCACGATCTGCCTGCCGCGGCCCGTGATGGCGGCCAAGGCGCCTTCGCCCGGCTGGCGGGCCCGTGCCTGGCCCAGTCTCGGGGCCTGCTGCCACCGAATGCTGAGGCCCCATTCCGCGCAGGACACGGAGCGATGGATTCCGGGGCCGGCCCGGATCAGTACTCCGAGGCAGCCGGTCCAGCTAGCCAGAAGGGAGCGACGAGATGACAGCTGTAGATCTCAACGGCGCGACGGTGGTCGTCACCGGCGCCAGCCGCGGGTTCGGGCGGGCCACGGCCGTCGCCTTGGCCGAGTCCGGCGCGCACGTGGTCGGCGTCGCCCGCCACCGCGGCGGGCTGGAGGAACTGCAACGAGAACTCGGCGATGCGCTGAACTGCGAGACCGGTGACGCGGCCGACCCCGAACTGCCCGCGCGGCTGTTCGCCACCTACAAGCCCGCCGCGGTCGTCCTTAACGCAGGCGCAACCCCCGTGATCGCCCCGCTGGACGAGCACGACTGGGACACCTTCAGCGTCCACTGGAACGTCGATGTCCGGCAGGCCTTCCACTTCGTCCAGCAGGCCCTGCGCACGCCGCCCCCGGATGGCGGCGTCGTGGTCACGATGTCGAGCGGGGCCGCCCTGGCCGGATCGCCGGTGAGCGGCGGGTACGCCGGCGCCAAGGCCACGGTGCGGTTCATCAGCGCCTACGCCGCCGAAGAGGCGGCGCGACGCGCGATCCCGGTGCGCTTCGTGTCTGTCCTGCCCCATATCACCAGCTTCGGGACGGGCCGCCTGGGAGTACGTGCCTATGCGGCGCGGGCCGGTATCACCGAGGAGGAGTTCATCGAGCGCGCCGGCGCGACCGCCACCCCCGGCCAGGTCGCCAGGCATGTGGTAGACGTCATCGCCGACGGGTCGTACTCGGCGCCGGCGTACCACCTGACATCCGGCGGGCTGCGGCCCCTCGGCTGAGCCAATCCGGCATAGTCGGCGAACCTCGCAACGCCACCAGCATCCAAGAAAGGAAAGTCGCATGTCGCACGCACTGCAATCCCCCTCAATCGAAGTGGCCCCGGGGATACACCGGCTCAGCGGTGGAGTTTCCAACTTCTACCTGGTCGAACAGTCCAGCGGCCTCACCCTTGTCGATGCCGGCACGCCAGGGGACTGGCGGTTGTTCCTGCGAGCGCTCGACGGGCTCGGGCGTCGCCTGGACGATCTGGACGCGGTGGTATTGACCCACGCCCACCCGGACCATGTCGGCTTTGCAGAGCGAGCGCGCCGCGAGGGACCGGCGAGCGTATGGGTCCACAATGACGACGCGGCGGTAACCCGGGGGGCGAAGATAGGAAAGAGTGACGCCGGCCTGGGCAAGTACCTGGCGCGCACGGAGTTCTACCGGACGATGATCTCGCTCTCCCGCCGCAAGGGCGCCAAAATCGTCCCCGTCTTGGAGGTGTCCAGCTTCGCCGACGGGCACGTCCTCGACGTCCCGGGCAAACCCCGGGCAGTTCACACCCCCGGGCACACACCAGGCAACGCCGCGCTGTATTTCCAGGACCAGGACCTCGTAATTAGCGGCGACACCTTGATCACCCACAACCCGCTAACCGGCCGGACCGGGCCCCAGATCATGCCCTCCGGCTTCAATCTCGACACCCGCCAGGCTCTTGACTCGCTCAGCGCCTTGGAGCACCTCAACGCCGAGATCATCCTCCCAGGGCACGGCGACCCGTGGCACGGGCCGATCAGCAAGGCCGTTCAACTCGCGCGTGCCGCCGGACCAAGCTGACGCTCGCCTTCCGATCTCGGCTCTCGAAGGATTCCTATGATGTCGCGAGATACCGCATTGTGCGACTTTCGCAAGCAGACGCCTATCGCCGTCGCGCCCGGGTACGTGCTGGAGGGCTGGCGTTGCGTAGTTTTCACGACGGAAGCGGGTGTGCTGGTCTAATGGCAGCCGAAGCGATAACCGATTCCGGCACGACCGCCTCTCCCAGCGGATTGTCGATGCGCGAGCGGGAGCTGCTGCCCGCAGCCCAAAGCGGGGACGGGGACGCGTTCGGCCGGCTCGTCGATCCGCTCCGGCGCGAGCTGCAGGCGCACTGCTACCGGATGCTCGGCTCCTACGCCGACGCGGAAGATGCGCTGCAGGAGACCATGCTTCGGGCCTGGCGTAGCCTTGCCCGGTTCGAAGGGCGAAGCTCGCTTCGCTCTTGGCTGTACCGGATCGCGACCAACGCCTGCCTGCGCGCGATCGAGCGACGGCCAAAGCGGGTGCTGCCGATGGACTACGGACCGGCGGCCGATCCGCACGGCGCACGAGGGGGCCCGGTGAACGACCCCGTCTGGCTTGAGCCTTACCCGGACGCGAGCCTCGGCCTCGAGGGCCCAGCCGGCCCGGACGCCCGCTATGAGCAGCGCGAAAGTATCGAGCTTGCCTTCATCGCGGCACTCCAGCACCTGCCGGCACGCCAGCGGGCTGTGCTGATCCTCCGCGACGTCCTCGGCTTCTCCGCCCGGGAGACCGCTGCGGTGCTCGAGACGACACCGGCGTCGATCGACAGCGCCCTGCAACGAGCGCACAAGTCAGTAGACGAACGGCTCCCCAGCCAGGCGCAGCAGCAGACGCTCCGCCTTCTAGGCGACGACGAGCTGGGCCGGCTCGTCGAGCGCTACGTCGCCGCCTGGGAGCGGAACGACATCGACGCCCTCGTCTCGATGCTCGCCCAGGACGCCAGGATCGCGATGCCGCCACGGCCGACCTGGTACAGCGGCCGTGACCAGGTCGCCGCCTTCATCCGCCGCTACCTGTTCAACGAGCGCACCCGGTGGCGTCTGGTTCCGACCACGGCAAACGGACAGCCTGCAGCCGCTGCCTATCTCTGGGACGAACAGGCCGGCGCCTTCATGCCTGAAGGCCTGCACGTCCTCACGCTGCACGGCGCCGAGATCGAGGAGATCATGGGCTTCCGCAGCCCCGAGGTATTCCCCAGCTTCGACCTGCCCGCATCGATCGCCGCCTGACCACAGCCAGCACGCGCCTCAATTACGTTAAGTCCCTGTCACCCGGGCCGTTCCCGGGAGGCCGGACCTATGGGGGCCGAGTGCCGGTAGAGGACGTCCTTGAGAACCGACTGCTTCCATTGACCCAGGTCCAGTTCTCGCCACGTCGAGCACATATTGCCCGCATATGTGCAGCTCAAGAAAGTCGCTCTCCTGCAAGGGAAAGGTACATAGCGGCGGCAGTGTGCGCGTTCTCCTCGGCCGCCCATGTCACTTCGCGTGATGCCGAGATAGGGGACACGGACACTTCTGCGGGTCGGTCTCCTGCTTCCCGGCAGCCTGACTGCACCGCCGGGCCTGGCGACCGGAACGAGGAACAGCGAGCACAGGTCAGGCGCCGGCTGCGGTTCCCTCGTGGCCGAGCTCAGCCTCTAGTTCTGCAGCGCACAGGTCGAGCTGCTCGGCGCGTACCTGGTTCAGTGCTGAATCGATGTGCGTGCCGAGCCGGTTAGTGATGCTATTTCCGGGGGCAGCGTCATTGGCCTCGGCTTCGGCGCGGTACGCGGCGGCTTCGGCGCGCCACTTGGCAGCGAGGCCGGCTGCGGTCCTGATACCCATAATGCTGATCCTTCCGGCAATTCGGACATAGCCCATCGCCAGGCTAGCCGGACCGGGCCCCAAACAGCCCCGGTTAGGGCGCGGCCGGTCTGGCCAGCCACAGATCGCGCAGGTCGGCGAGCCGTACACCCGTCAACCGGCGTCTGTGCCAAGTCAGGTCATAATGCCCGTTACAGGAGCGGTCCCGGATGGCAGGCTTCGAACGGATTTCCACCATTACGGCGGTTCCGGGTTGGGAGTGCCGGCCGGACGTGGGTGACGGACGGTAAGCGGACAGCCTTCATGCTCACGCGCCAGCTAGCTGCACGATCTCCGCGACCACATCGGCGAGCGGCCTGGTGGTCCGGATCTCATGGGTGGCGGCCTTGCGCAGCAGCGGCTCGACGGCCTGCAGGTCATCCAGGACGCGCGCCAGTTCGCCGGGCGCCTTGCCGAATGAGTTAACCGTCCGCGAGGCGAGCCGCCCCGCCAGGACCCCGGCTGGGGCGCTGAGCAAGATGATCAGGTCGAAGCGCGGGTGGAACCGGACCTGGTTCTCCTCGCAGCCGGCGACGAACAGCACGTCGCCGTCCTCGGTGTCCAGGAGCTGGCCGATCGCGTCCTCCCGCCACCGCTGGCGGCCGTCGGGCAGGGATTCGCACCATCCGTCGTCGGTATCGACGGCCCTGAACCCGCAGGCGCCCAGCGCGCGGATGACGCTGGACTTGCCAGTACCCGACATCCCGGTCAGCAGCACCCGCTTCACGGCCGCGATCCTACGACCGCATTGACATGCCGGCCAGCCAGGACATCCAATTCCGGAGCACCTCGACCGGTCAACCTCCTGCCGATAGCCGCCGCGTCGGCCGCGGACCCAGCCCGCCGACAATAGCGATGAATCACGACACCGAGTGTTGGGTCACTCTCGAACGCGGGTAACCAGACCTGCCGAATATTTGCTGCTTGTGAAGAATCGGGCTGCCATCGGCGTTCCGCGCATAACTTCCCGATCTGCTGAGCAGAACATAGCCTGGTTCGATCGGTAACTCGCTCAGGCCCTGCAGGCTGAGCCTGGGCACTTTCACTGCCGGGCTTCATCCGGTCGGCCGCATGGCCGAGTACTCCGGCTACCGCCGGGTCAAGGAGCATTTCGCTGTTGGTGCGCTCCCTGGTACCCGGCCTGACGGCATTGGATAGTGGGCTCCTTCCGCACGGGCCGGTATTGGGCGGTCACTGAGAGAGCGCGGTCAGGATGGGCACCCTAAGCGCACAGATCAGCTTTCACGGAGTGACGTGGAAAGCGCGTCCCGGCGGCTTGTGACTGCTACTATTATCGCACTCCAGGATCGTCCCGATCTCATCATGGATTTGCCGCATTTCCCCAGCGGTGATCCACATGGTGGAACCGCCGAGGCGGATGCGTCCCGCCACTCTTCCAGTTCGCTCTCCCGCAAGCGCAGGCAAGCGGCTTATGCGACTTTTTGGAAGCGGGGGCACCGAGCGGACGCATCGGTGCCCCGGCCCGGCTCAGTTATGTGGCGGGAATGGCTTGACGGTCTGCTGGCAGACGGTGCCCGCGGGTGGGAGTTGCCCGGTGAGCAGGTAACGGATTTCGTAGTTGCTCGCGCATGTGCTGGGGTTGAAGAACTCCGTGTGCCCGAAGCCATTCACGGTGAGCAGCCTGGCGCGGGCCAGATCACGTGCCATCGCGACCGAGTTCGGGTATGCGGTGACTGGGTCACCGGTGTTGCCGATCACGAGGATCTGGTCGGCAGTGGGCCGATTCCACGGGCCGTCGTACTGGTCACGGTCAGTATGGCGCGGCCACCCGCCGCACATGGCTTCGACCCAGACTTCCTGGGGGCCGAATCCCCCGGAGCGGGCACGGGCGAACCGGGCGGCTGCTACGTAGCTGGCGAAGCCACGCGGGTCGTGGGTGTCCGCGCAGATGACCGCGTAACCTTGCTCCAGGCCGCTGTAGGGTGCGGCGGCGGACGGCCTCGTGGCCGCAGGGACGAAGGGCCCGCCGAGCGGGCGGGCCGGCCCGGCAGCCACGGGGTGGTGGTTGGGCGGGCTCGCGTGCTGGGACACGGCCCAGATCTGCTGCAGTTCCGTGGCGACCGGCTGCCATCCCACGACGTCGGTTGGCGGAACGAACTGGAACAGCACGGGATAGGTCACCTGCTGACCGTTGACGGTCACCGGGTGGTGCATCAGCCGCTGCTCCAGGGTGGCGAATTTCGCGCGGGTCGCGGCCGGGTTGCCCGCGGAGAAGGCGCAGGCTGACGTGGGCTGGTTGCCGCACAGGGTCAGGAACGACCGGTTCTCGGCCGCCGCTGCCAGGTCATCCGGCTCGCGGATGAAGGCAGGCAGCGTTCCGCCGCTCGTCCATTCGGCTGGGTTGAGATTGCCATCGAGGACCATGTGACCGACCGTTGATGGGAACAGGTTGGCATAGATCGCGCCAAGTCCGGTGGCGTAGGACAGGCCGAGGTAGTTGAGCCGGGGCGCGCCGACCGCCTGGCGCAGCAGGTTCATGTCCCTGGCCACGTCTGTGCTGGTGTCGTGGTCGAGCAGCGGGCCGGCGGTGCGGGCACATTGCGCGCCGAATTTTTCATAGGTGCGCTCGAAGGTGGCGGTCTGCTGGGCGCCCACCGGGAACCGCGGGAACGGCATGACCGGGCGAAGCAGCCGGTTCTCGGCCGTTTCAGAGGAGAAGCAGCGGATTGGCGTGCTGAACCCGAAACCACGTGGGTCGAAATCGATGATGTTGAATTGCTGGCGCAAGGCCGCGGGAATGCCGCGGAAGTCGGCGAGGAAGGGCAGGATCTGCTCGTTGGGGCCGCCGCCGTTGACGAACAGGGTCGGAGGCCGTTTGGCCGTCTTGGCAGCGCGGTGCATGACGACCGCGAGGTTGATGAGCTTGCCACGGGGATGGCCGTAGTCGAGCGGTATCTGGGCGGTGGCGCACTGGAAGCCGTTATGGCAAGCGTGCCAGTGCAGCACTGGTACCCGCGGGCCGGCCGGTGGCCGGTCGGCGGCCTGTGGTGAGGCGACGGCCGACGCCAATGGGGCGGCCGCTAGCGTGGCGCCGGCCAGGATGAGCGCGGCGATGCGGCGCAGGGGGCGGATTTTGGGCATGTCGTTATTCCTTTCGTGGGGAGACTCATGTGGCAGGGCAGGGTTCAGCCCGGCAGCGGCTCAGGCCGCTGCGCAGGTCAGGGAAAGGTCACTCGTAGCGCAGCGCCACGACCGGCTGGATTCTGGTGGCGCGCCGTAGCGGGGGCCGGATGGCAAGCAGGGTGATCGCCGTCGTCACTCCGAGCCCGGCGGGCGCGCTGAGCAGCGGGAACACCACGGGGACGGGGACATTGATGTCGTGGGAGATGAAGAGCAGCACGAGGCGGGCGATGAGGATAGCCAGCGGCACGCCGAGCGCCCAGCCGGCCGCCGCCAGCATGATGGCCTCGGCCCCGAAGACTCTGCGGACCTGCCGCGTCCTGGCGCCCAGGCAGCGGAGCACGCCGACCTCGCGGGTTCGCTCGATGACGCTCATGGTCAGGGCATTGACCAGGCCGATCAGGGTGATCGCCACCACGAGCAGGCCGAGCACGTCGATGAGCACGATGATCGCACTGGTCTGGGACTGGTTACCGGCTTCCTGCGCGCTCAGGCTCTGCGAGGTGACCGGATAGCCGGCGGCTGCCAGCCGGTCCCGCACCGCGGTGGATACCCGGTCAACGCTGGCCGGCTGGGTGCTTGCGGTGGTCAGCCACAGCACGTTGCTGGCCATGCTGTTCAGGTGCTGCAGCACGGCGAGCGGGAAGTAGATGTCAGCGCCGGCGTTGACCTCGCCGGTATCGATCCCGATCACGCGGAACCGCCGTGGACCTGCCGGGGTGCCGAGCGTGAGCACCTGGCCGACATGGGCGCCCGCAGTCCGGGCAGCGGCAGGACCGAGCACGACCGGCGGCACGTGAGCGTGGGAGTCCGCGCCGACGAACCACCGGCCGGCGCTGAGCCGGTACGCGTACAGCGGCCGGGCGGTGAGGCCCCATGACGCGAAACTTGTACCGCGGTAGGTGACCTGGCCCTCCACCAGCGGCTCGACCCTGGTGACTCCTGGCGTGGCGGCGGCGACAGCTTCGGCGCGCTTCCCCAGGGCCGAGCCGTACATCGCATTGACTTCGATGGTGTACCGGAAGTTGCCGTAACCCGTGCTGACGAAGGCGGCGACTGACTGCCCCCCGGCGAACAGCGCGATGGCCAGGCCGGTCGCGACCGCGATCTGGGCGACAGTCGCCGCGCTGCGGCGCTTGTTCCGCAAGATGTTGCGCATGCCCATCCTTGCCGTTCCGGGCAGCAGCTGGCTGCGCCCGGCCAGCCGCTCCAGCCGCCCGGCGCCGAACCCGGGAGCGCCGCGGCCGGCGAGTGTCTGCGCTATGGGCCGGCGCTGGGCCCGGCGCAGTCCCGGCAGCGAAGCCACCACCGTGAGAGCTGGGCTGAGCCCCAGGCTTGCCACGACAACTGGGACCGAGATCGCGAAGCCGGCCTTCAGGTCGTAGAGGCTGGAGGCGAAGTAGCTCGTAAGCAGGTAGGCGAGCACGATCCCAAGCCCCGTGCCAAGTACCGCACCGATCGCGCCGAGTAGCCCGGCCGCGCGCAGCACGATGCCCGCGATCTGGGCTCGCCGGCCGCCGAGCGACTTGAGTATGGCGATCTCGGCTGACTGCTCGACGACAAGCGTGTTCATCGTGGAGAAGATCAGGAACAGGGCGCTGAGCAGCGCAAGCACCGTGATGACGTAGAGAATCGACACGATCTGGCGGAATCCGCCCCGGTCGGGCCAGTCACCCGCGGCGCGCGTCACCGGGAGGGTCACGAACGGTTCGGCTCCGGTCTGCGATTTGAGGTAGCCGCGGATCGCGGCGATGGCCGCCGTTTCCGTGGCCGGGGTGTTGTCGTGGAGCCGGAAGGCCAGGTGGTTGACGCCGCGCATGCGCGCCAGCGATCGGACGGTAGCCTCGCTGCCGTAGAACACCGGGCCGCCGCCGCTGTTCGCGCTGGGGCTCGTGGCCAGGCCGTGTGCGGTCCCATTGACGCGCAGGTAGGCCTGGGCACCGGTCGCGGTGCGGACGGCTACGCGGTCGCCGGCCGACGTCGTCATCCCCGTCACCGCGTTGTTGCCCGCGTCGGCAAGGAGCTGACCGGGTGACGCCGGTGCAGTCCCCGTCAGCAATTGCACGGCGTCGACTGGCTGGGATGCGAAGTCCAGTCCCCAGATCGTCGCGTCCTGCCGCTGGCCGTCCGCCGTTACCTGGGCCGGAAGCTCGACGCTGGCGGCGAAGGCCGCCACGTTCCGCAGATGCCCCAAGGCGTGCAGTTGCGCCCGGCTGAGCGCAAGATCTCGGGTCGTCACTGCGATGTCGTAGAGCCTGGCAGCTTTTACCTGCTGCACCATCACGCCGTCCATCAGGCCGGGAATAGCCGCGATGGCCAGGCTGGACAAGGCCAGGGTGAGCGTGAGCACCGTCAGCACGGCACGCACCTTGTGCCGCGCCAGATCCCCGGCCGCCTTACGCCCGACCGCGCTCATCAGGCACGCTCCGGAGAGAGAAGGCTTTCTGGGCCTGCTTGGGTGGCCTCGTCGACCATCCGGCCATCTCGCAGGAACACCACCCGATCGGCCCAGGCCGCGTGCCTCACATCGTGGGTCACCATCATCACCGCGCAGCCCTCGGCGCACTGCTGCGTGAGCAGTGTCATCACTGTTTCGCCGCTAAGCGAGTCGAGTGCACCCGTCGGCTCGTCGGCGAGCAGCAATGACCGGCCGCCGGCCACCGACCTGGCAATCGCCACCCGCTGCTGCTCGCCGCCGGACAGCCGGTCGGGGAACCGGTCGGCCACTGCCAGCAGCCCGACGGACTTGAGCAGGCTTCTGGCGGTTGACATGGCCTTCCGTGGCCGCACTCCGTCAAGCTCTAGCGGCAGGGCTACGTTCTCCGCTGCGGTCAGCGACCCGAGCAGGTTGAAGTGCTGGAACACGAAGCCGATCTGATGCCTGAGCGCGTGCGCCCGGCTGGCCGCGTTCATGCTGGCCATGTCACGGCCGCCGAGCAGCACCCGGCCAGAGGTCGGCTGGTCCAGCCCGCCAGCGAGATGCAGCAGCGTTGACTTGCCCGAGCCGCTCGGCCCCATGATTGCGACGAATTCTCCAGGCCCGACTCGCAGCGATACCTCGTCCAGAGCGGCCACGCGCACTTCTCCCGCCCCGTAGATCTTGCTGGCCCGGTCGATCTCGAGAATTGCCATCAGATACTCCGTCCTGGCAGCGGTTGCTGCTGTACCGGTCCCTCCGGCACCTGAGCGCCCGAACCGGTGCGCTGGCCGGGTTCCGCCTGCCTGGCTGCGATCCGCGCCTCGCACAGGTCGAGCCACCGGGCCTCGGATTCGGCCTGGAACACGAAGGCGTCCAGCATCAGCACCCAGGCAAGGTCGCCGTTAGCCTCGGCACCGGCTTTCATCCGGGTGAACGCCTGTAGCGACCTAACCGTGGCGACGCGCTGGCGCTGCACGACCTCTGACACCACTTCAAGGCCCGACCGCATCGCCATCACCAGCTTGATCGCGAGTTCCTGCCGGGGCACCACCTCCCGCGCGACCGGGGTGCCGAACCACCGGTGCAACTCCGCCCGGCCCGCCTCGGTGATCGCATACGTCCGCTGGCCCTCGGTGTCGGCCACGGAAGTGGCCAGGCCATCACGCTCCAGGCGCCCAAGCGTCGTATAGACCTGGCCGACGTTAAGCGGCCAAACATCACCTGTTGCCGCCTCGAACTCGGTCTTCAGCCCGTAGCCATGCATCGGGCCGGCGCCCAGGATGGCGAGCAGACTATGCCGAACTGACATCGACACTCCCATACTCGGTATGCATACTGAGTATGGCCCGATGCCGCACGCCCGTCAACCCGGCCTGCTCGCTGTTCGCGCGGCTACTGCCGGGCGGCGGACAGGCAATGATGCTGAATCGAAAATCGGTCGGTTAGCGGGCAGGCGGCAGCACCCGGCGGAGCGTCAGCGGAGCCGGGTCGGGGTCCTGGTGTCAGGCGGCGTCGTTCAGGGTGACCTTCTGGCCGGACAGGCGTTCGAGTTCGGCGATGAGGTGGCGTTTGCGGCGTAGGGGTGCGAGGCGGTCGTGCCAGTCGGGTCCGAGGTCGGTGAAGCGGGTGGCGGGGTCGGAGAGCAGGTGCCAGATGATGGTGAGGATGGAGTTGCCGGCGGCGACCAGGGCGCGTTGCTTGCCGCGGCGCCGGGCGATCCGCTTGTAGCGGGAGGCCAGGAAGGTCTTGGTGCGGGCGGCGCCGGCGGCGGCTTCGCCGAGGGTGCCGCCGAGCCAGGGGTTGCCGGTGCCGGTGGTGGCGGCTTTGGCGCGTCCGGCGGACTGACGGGCGCGGGGGGCGAACTTGGCCCAGGACGCCAGGTGGCCCGGGGTGGGGAAGCGGGACATGTCGGTGCCGGTCTCGGCGAGGATGTCCTGGGCGGCGATCACGCCGGTGCCGGGGATCTCATCGAGCTGGGCGACCTGGGCGGCGAACGGGGCGATCGCGTCGGTGATCCGGGTGGTCAGGGTCTGGATCTGGGCGGTGAGCGCGTCGATCCGGGTCAGCATCATGGCCAGCATGAATGCGTGGTGACCGGTGAAGTGCCCGGTCAGCGCCTCCTGCAGGACGCTGGTCTTGGCGCGCATGCTCCCGCGGGCCAGGGCGGCCAGCTCATGCGGGTTGCGCTGGCCGGCGATCAGGGCGGCGAGCATGGCCCGGCCGGAGGCGCCGAAGATGTCGCTGATCACAGCGGACAACTTGATCTGGGCGTCTTCTGAGGAGCTTCTCGGCACGCTGCTTTTCCCGGGTGCGTTCCTGGGTCAGGGTGCGCCGGTAGCGGGTCAGGTCCCGCAGCTGGCGCTGCGGCCGCGGCGGGATGAAGCTGGGCCGCAGCATGCCGCGCTCGGCGAGCTTGGCCAGCCAGACCGCGTCCAGCTTGTCGGTCTTGGGACGGCCGGGGACGCTCTTGACATCGCGGGCGTTGACCACCTGGCAGGCAGCTCCAGCAGCGCCGGGGTCGTGGTGGCGAAAGTCCGGACCTCCTGGCGCCCCGCCCCGGGCCTGCGCTCGTGCGGCACCCGGACGCAGGCCGTCAGCGACGCCTTCCCGATGTCCAGCGCCGCGACACGCTCAACCAGCGCGCCCGGCTCTTCTGTGATCTCGGCCATGAAGTGGCCCCTTCCTCGTGCAAGCGGATCCCGGCGGGCTGCCCGCGGGAGCCAAGAGGGGGTTCAGAGGCGGAATCGCGTGCTCAAGGCAACAATGCAGGACCCCTGTGGCAGGCTCCCAGCGCCAGACTCCTATACGGGCTCAACAGCACCAAGCATCACCGGCTTCAGCGGGCACCCCACCCGATTTTCACCCTCTCAGGGCGTCGCCCGCGACACGGACGACTCCTGTGAACGTGAACAACTGCCGCGCGGCAGCCGCAGGCACCCGGGACACCAGCCTGGGCGAACCCGAACCCGAACCCAACCCGGGATTGACCCTCCGCCGCCGGCCCTGGCTGCAGGAGGGATAGCCCTGCCGCTGGCAAGCCTGGCCGCAGAAAAAATGAGGCGCTGGCCCGCGACCGCCCACCCGGCGGCCGCAGGCCAGCGAACTGATCGGCAGCAGCGACTTGGCGGACGGCTCCTCGAAGCCGGATCTAAACAGAGACGGATTCACTGTCAGCGGCTCCATTCCCGTGACACCCCGCTCATCGGCCATGAGCGGACATCCGCAGGCGAGCGGATGAACGCTCAGACGGGCCAACTGTGCGCGGGCTCCGAGCGCGTCGGCCGTACACCGACTGCCGTACCTAACGACGGCTCCGTGCGCGTTATTTTCAGACCTCTCATATCACTCGATGTGATGCGAGGCGCGCCGCCGCCGCTCCGGATAATTGCGTCCTTCTGCGCCCGGGGATCCCGGGCCGCACCGGCTGGTTCCGCTGCGACGCCCCCGGGGACACGGCCGGCTGCCGGAGGTCCGGCCCGGCGGATTCAGGGCTGGCGCCTTCCCCGGTCCGGGACTGACCGGGGCTCCGGGCTGCGGCCAGGCGGCCCGGTTACCCGCGAGGCAGTACCGGCCCGGGGCCAGGCCGTGCCCAGATCAGCACGTCGACGGGTTCCGGCCGACCGCGGGAAACGGCTCGGCGCTGTTGGCCGGTAACCGTTCGGCCAACAGGACTCACGTCGGCGCGGTCAGCGCCGATAGTTGGCTTATGAGCTGGCTGGGGGACATATCCATCCGGGGGCATGGCCGGGTCGCGCCGCGCGCGGCGGGGCGCTGCGCCGTTATCGTGGTGGCGCTGCTCGCGCTGCTCCCCGTGACCGCGGGCTGCGCCGGAACCTTCAGCACGACCTCATCATCTTCCGCGCGGGCCGGCTCGAGCCCGGCCAGCCCGGGCCGGGGCGAGGCCGGTGCCGGGGCTGCCACGCAGCCGGCCAGCGGCGCTGTCCTGCTCCAGCAAGGGGACGTGCCGGCGAAGCCGCCGTCCGGGTTCAGCTGCCCGGTCAGGTCGCTGCGGGGGTGCTTCAGCGAGTCCACCATGGCGGCCTACTTCGCTTACGTGCTGCCGATTGTGGACAAGTTCTTCGAGACCACCTGGCGGTCGCTGCCGCTGCCCGCGCACGTCTACCTCATCCCGGACGGCGCCCGGGTACAGCAGGCCTGCGGCGACCCGCAGACCGGCAGCCACCTGGCTGATGAGATGTCTTACGCCTTCTGCCCGGCCGACGGCAATGTCTACATCGGCCAGCACATGGCCTACCAGCTGTACAGCCTGGCGGGCGACGTCGCCCCGGCCATCGGCATCGCCCACGAGTTCGGCCACGATGCGCAGCAGCAGGCAGGCGTGCCGGGCCCGCGGACGGACGCGGAGTCGCTCGTCCACGAGAACCAGGCCGACTGCGTGTCCGGGGCGTGGCTCGGCTACGCCAACAGCCGGCACCTGCTCGAGCAGCAGGACGTCCCCGCGACCGAGCGGTACCTGGAGCTGATCGCCAGCTCGGAGGACGACCCGAACCGCACCCACGGCGACTTCGCCGAGCGCGGCCAGTCGCTCCAGCTCGGCGGCGAGAAGGGCATCTTCGCCTGCAACGGCTTCTACCCGGGCGAGCCGGTTATCGCCCGCTGAACCGCGTCAGCCGCATCAGGGACTAAGGCAGGAACCTCCGGCGCGCCAGAACGGCTGGGGGACCCGCAGCTCCGGGTACTGGGATACGGAGCGTGTCAGCGAGTCAAGCAGGAGACGTCCGGCCTGGAAGTAGCCGGCTGTGGGCCGGACGAGCCTGGACGGGATGAGTTCCAGTGCGGTGGACGATGAGGACCAGCGGTCGAGGTCCAGCCGCATGCGCAGCGGCGGATACAGCGGTCCCCGGGCCAGGCGGACCTGGATCCGGCGTGTGCCCAGGTCGCGATCGTGCTCCGCCGGCCCGAGCAACTGGCTCGAGCCGAACCAGAGTTCACCGCCGTGCCTTGTGCGCAGCCAGCCGTCGAGTGCGGTCACCCACGTCTGGAAGGGGATATCCGCGATCCGCCAGAACGACAGCGATCCGAGGTCCGGGATCATGCTCGTGCTCATGTCATCTGCTCCTGCGGCCCGTGCGGGATGCATGGTTACGTCTTGCACCCCTGGGACCTGGCCTGGTCCCTGTATCCTCAAGGTTCGCCGTAAGGCCTCTGCCGCCGCATCGGACGAAGGCCTTACCTTCGATCTCCCCTGATGGCTTAGGCGCCAGCTATCCCGGAGCGCCCGGGCTAAGCCGTCTTAGCGCAGGTCAGGGTGGCAGACGCCCAGATGCGCGAGCCGACGGCGACCGGGACCGCCGAACGTGCCTGGCGCGCGGGGGTGAAGCGATGGCCCGTTCCCGGGACCGGGCTTGCGTGGCAGGATGCCAGCATGCTGCCCTCGGCAATTCCGGCGACGGACTACCACACTGGCGGGGAGCCGTTCCGGATCGTGACGGATCCCCCGGTACCGATCCGGGGCCGGACGGTGGCTGAGCGGCGGGCCCGGGCGATCGGGGATCCCGCGGTTCAGGGCCTGCGCGCGGTGCTGTGCTCGGAACCGCGCGGCCATGCGGACATGTACGGCGGATTCATTGTGCCGCCCGACGACGAGGGCGCTGACCTGGGCGTGCTGTTCTGGCACAAGGACGGCTTCTCTACCGCCTGCGGGCACGGCACCATCGCGCTGGGGGCCTGGGCGGTAGAAACCGGCCGGGTCACGGCCCCGCGGACCGGCAGCGTCGACGTGGTGATCGATGTGCCGTCCGGGCGGGTGACCGCACGGGTCCACCGCGAAGACGCGCGGGTGGTCGCCGTCGATTTCATCAACGTCCCCAGCTGGGTGGTCGCTCGCGACGTGCCGGTGACCACCTCGCTCGGCGAGGTCCGCGTGACGGTGGCCTACGGCGGGGCGATCTACGCAACCCTGCCCGCCGCCCAGCTTGGCCTGACCGTCTCACAGCAGCACCTCGGTGACCTCATCGCGCTCGGCCGCGAGATCAAGTGGGCCCTCAACGACGCCGAGCAGGCCATGCACCCGACCGACCCGCGCCTGAACGGCATCTACGGGACCATCTGGTTCGACGACCTGGATGACTCCCCCGGACAGGTGCACCAGCGCAACGTGACCGTCTTCGCCGACGGCGAGGTCGACCGGTCCCCATGCGGCTCGGGCACCTGCGCCCGGCTCGCGGTCCTGGCCGCCGACGGCCGCCTGCCCGCCGGCACCGTGCTGCGGCACGAGTCCATCGTGGGCAGCACGTTCACCGGGACCGTCCTGGACACCGTCGACGCCGGCGGACGCCCCGCCGTCATCCCGCAGGTCACCGGCACGGCGTACCGCACGGGCGAGCACGTGTTCCGGATCGACCCGTACGACCCGCTAGTCCCGGGGTTCGTGCTGCGGTGAAGGAACGGGCCTCCGCTGCCCCGGCGTGAATTCTGCGGCATGCTTCTCGCCCGGCGCCCGGTTCCCGGATCCTGCGGGCAGGTCCCTGCCCGCAGGCCGGCCGTGGTGGCCGGGGCGCGGCGGGAAAACCTCGCCCCGGCTGCTGCGGTCACCGGGGCCGGGTCGGGGGTAGTGGACTGGATTCATGTTGCTGGTTACCCCGCGACGTTCCCTCTGATCAGGGCGGGCCGCGGCGTGGCCCCGATGACTACGCCGAACCAGCGACCGCGGATATCCAGCCGTCGACGCGGACGTCGGCTCCGGTGAGCTCATCGCGGCACAGTTGCCACCGGTCCTCGTGGTGCACGATGCCAGCGACGGCAGCCAGGTAAGGTCGTGCCCCCGCAAGCCGTCGCGCAGCGATCATTCTGAAAAAGATCTCGAAGGCGTTGTCGGATCGGGTCAGGGGTGTTCGTAGGAGGGATGAGAGGCCGCCCAGGAGGGGCGCCCCGACGGACCTGAGAAGGACGTTTCTCATGACTACCTTGACGGAGCCGGGCACCGTCGCTACACGCCGCTCCAGCCGCCGGATGTGGGCGATCCTGGGGCTGGTGCTGCTTGCCGATGCCCTCGACGTGATCGATGCGACAGTCACGAACATCGCCGCCCCCACCATCGCCCGCGAGCTCAACGGCGGTGAGAGCCTGGTCAAGTGGCTGGGACCGGCGTACATGCTCGCCATGGGTGTCCTGCTCGTGGTCGGCGGACGGCTTGGTGACAAGTTCGGCCAGCGCAGGCTTTTCCTGATCGGCATGGGCGGGTTCACCCTGGCCTCGGCAGTCGCCGGGTTCTCGCCTGACCCGGCCCTGCTCATCGTCGCCCGGGTCGCTCAGGGAGCGTTCGGGGCCCTGCTCATCCCGCAGGGCATGGCGATCATGACGAAGGCGTTCAGCCGCGACATGCTCGCCAGGGCGTTCGGGTTGTTCGGCCCGGTTCTCGGCCTCTCCAGTGTCGGCGGCCCGGTCCTGGCCGGATTCATCATCAGCGCCGACCTGTTCGGCCTGTCCTGGCGCCCGATCTTCCTCGCCAACATCATCCTCGGCATCATCGGGCTGGTCGTGGCGGCCAGGATCCTGCCGCGTGACGATGACGGCGACCGGTCCGCCGTCATCGACGGCTGGGGCTCCGGCCTGCTTGCGGTAACCATGATCGGGCTGCTGTACGGCCTGATCGAGGGCTCGACCAACGGCTGGACCGCCGTCCCCGTTGTCTCGATCATCGTCGGAGTCCTGTTCTTCGCTGCCTTCGCCTACCGTCAGCGGACCGCGACCCACCCGCTCATCACGCCCTCGCTCATGAAGAACCGGGGTTTCACGTCCGGATTGCTCGTGTGCCTGGTCGCCGCCGCCGCCGGCACCGGCCTGATCTTCGTGCTGTCGCTGTTCATGCAGGAGGGGCTGCACGTCAGCCCGCGGGACACCTCGCTCGGCCTGGTGCCGCTCACCCTGGGGCTCGTCGCCGCCGGGTTCGCCGCCATGGGCGGCCTGGTCGCCACGCTCGGTCGCACCCTCGTCTTCACTGGCCTTGTCGTCGACCTCGCCGGCTGCGGCTGGGTTCTGGCCCTCGTCGTTCACTCCGGGACGAACGTCAGCCTCTGGGCGCTGGCCCCGGCGTTGTTCGTCATCGGCACCGGCATCGGCCTCAGCTTCGCCACGATCCCCGCCGTTGCTCTCGGCGACGCGAAACCGGACGAAGCCGGCAGCGTTAGCGGCTCGTTCAGCTCGATCCAGCAACTCGCTTCGGCGATCGGCTCGGCCGCGGTCACGTCGACCTTCTTCCAGGCCGCAACCTCCGGACTGGCCCATGCGATGGAAGTCACTCTTATCGTCATCCTGGCCGTCACCGCCCTCAGCCTCCCGATCGTCGCCCTGATGCCCCGCAAGGCGCCATCAGAACCCCGGCAGTGAGCAACCAGCCAAACGCAGCGAGGCCAACGTCTACGCCAAGGTCATCATGACCAAGACCGGACGCAAATCCGATCCGCGGGCCTGGATCCGGGGTGCCGCTTTTTATCCTACATGTGTAGACTTCTGGCATGAGGATGACGGCGCCGCTGGAGCGGGTACTGCGGGCGTTCCTGGCCGATCCCGCGGGCCTGCGCTACGGCTATGACCTGATGAAGGCGGCCGGGCTGAAAAGCGGCACGCTGTACCCGCTGCTGGCCCGGCTGGAAGACGAGAAGCTGGTCACCTCCGCGTGGGAAACCCCGCAGCAAGACGGGCAGCGGCCGCGGAAGTACTACCGGCTGACCGCTAAAGGTGCCGAGGTGGCCCGCCTGGAACTCGCGCAGGTCTCCGCCCGCCGCGCGCGTTCCCCGGCCCGCCCGGCCCGCCCGGTCCCGGGGAGCGTGGGATGAGGGGGGAACGCCGGCTGCTGCGCATCGGCGAGTACCTGATCGCCTGCGCGTGCCGGCACCTGCCGGACGAAAAACGAGACGAGCGGTACCGGGAATGGGCCGCGGAACTACCCGCCATCCTCCACGACCCCGATGTCAGGCCGGCCGCGCGCCGCGCCGCCCGCATGCTGCGCTACGCGTCCGGAACCATCCGGGGAACGGCCCTGACACCGGGCAGCGCCCGCCGTGTGATGGCGCAGACGGCCCGTGCGGCCGCCCCGTTTGTCGTCACCGGCCTGGTGGCTTATTTCCGGGGCTGGTTGAAGACGCCCCACGAGTGGATCTACCTGGGCATCGGATGCCTCCTCGGCTCCCTGATCACATCCGGCTGCGGGCTCGCCTGGCGCCGGATGCGGAGTAAGGGGCTGGGCGACGGCCTGGCGGACGCCGTTGAGGCCCGCGCGCGTATCCGGGCTCAGGCCCGGGCCGCCTGCATCCTGCAGGCGAGGGCATCCGCCGGGTCCGTGACCAGCACGGCGGGAAATACCCCGGGCGGTTTCCCCCGCCGCACGCTAGGGGCGGGCTACCGCACCGCCGAGGTCGATGAGTTCATCGCGCGGATCGAGGCAACGCTGAGCGGGAACGCCCGGGCCGGGCAAGCGATCACAGCCGCGGATGTCCGGGCGGTGACCTTCCATGTCACCCGGCACGGTGGCTATGACGAGCGGACGATGGACGAGGTACTGGACCACTACGCGCACGAACTCGACAAGCTCAGGCCCTCTCCCCCGCCACCTGGTTAGCCGCGAATCCGCTCGAGCCCGGCCCGGGGGTAAGGTGCCTGCTTGCTGCGTTCCATCAGGTTCTGATGGAAGTCGTCGATGAGGACGGCGGTGCCCGCGTGCCTGGTCAAGATGGCGGCCGCGCCGGCGGGCACGTCGCGGGGCCGGTCGCCCGCGGCCCAGGCGCGGACGAACCGGCGGCGGTCCCGCTCGCCGCGCACGCGCTCGGCTACGTGCTGGTTAACCAGGTGGGCCGTGATGTAGTCGCGGTCGTAACAGCGGTGCTCGCGCAGGAAGGCCCGCTCCTGGTCCGAGAGATCGAACCGGTCGCTCAGGGCCAGGCCGAAATCGGAGAAGTACAGCGCGCGGCCGTCGGTCAGGATGTTCAGGAAATGCGCGTCGAAGTGCGCCAGTCCGTGCTCGCGCATGAACGCGGCGGTATCCGCCGTCTGTGCGTCGACCCCGGCGAACGCGGAGACGTCCTGGTCAGCCAGCCAGGCGGACAGGGTCTGCGGGAGATACTCAAGGAACAGCACCAGGCGTGCGGGCGCGTCGCGCAGGGCCTGCAGGCGGTCGCGCACGGCCGCCGAGCCGTCCCAGTGCGCGACCGCCCCGTCCAGGCCGCCGAACTCCCCGAAGGCATCCGCGGCCGGGACCGGGCCGGGCAGCACGCGCCAGTGGTAGAGCAGCGCAAAGGCCTGGTGCTCGCCGCTCAGGACCCAGTTGGTGGTCATGATGTGGGCGGCCAGCTCGCGCCAGGCCCCGAACCCCGCCGATCCCAGGCCGTACTGGTAGAAGGACGGCAAGCCGAACAGGTTCGCGGTGGACCTGACGTTGCCCGGGAGCAGTTCCGGCCCGGTCACCGGGACCTGCTTGACGAAGACCGGCACTCCCCCGGCTTCGGTGCTCGCGGACGTGCCGCCTATCCCCGGCCTGCCCGGCGGCGCCTGGTCCACCTCGCGCTCCAGAGCCAGGTCGCTCAGCAGCGCGAGGTACGAGGACGCGGTCGCGTAGGCGGTCATCCGGGCGGGGCGGCTCACACTGGGCCAACGGGCAGCCAGGGCGGAAAGTTGCGGCCGGGCCCGCCCGCGAGCCGGTGAAGTGTCACAGGTCCGGGTGGTGCTGTGTCTTGAGGGGTAAAGCATCACGCGGAAGGAACTGATCATGCGAGTCTTCGTCACGGGCGCGACCGGGGCACTGGGACGGCACCTCGTTCCGCTGCTGGTCGCGGCGGGTCACGAGGTCACGGCGACCACGAGGACACCCGGCAAGGTGACGCAGCTGCGCGCGGCGGGCGCGGCGCCGGTGGTTCTCGACGGGCTGGATCGCGAGGCGGTGATCGCGGCCGTGCGGACCGCGGCGCCGCAGGTCATCATGCACCAGATGACCGCGCTGGGAGGCATGCGGAGCCTGCGCAACCCCGACAAGCTGTTCGCCGCCACGAACGAGCTCCGGACCCGGGGCATCGACAACCTGCTGGCGGCCGCCGAGCGGGCGGGCACCCGCCGGGTCATCGCGCAAGGCTACGCGGGTGCCGGGCCGGACAGGCGTTCCGGCCCGCTGAAGACGGAGGAAGACCTGTCCGACTGGCGGCCTATCCGGTCGGCGATGCGGGGTCCGGCGGCGATCAGGTACGTGGAGGAGACCGTGCCGGCGCAGGCACCGGAAGGCATCGTACTGCGCTACGGCGCCTTCTACGGGCCGGGCTCTTCCGATGTCCTGCTGGAGATGCTGCGCAAGCGGCAGGTGCCGGTGGTCGGCGGCGGGACCGGGATCTGGTCGTTCATCGAGGTCACGGACGCCGCGGCCGCGACGCTCGCGGCGGTGGAGCGGGGGGCGCCCGGTCTCTACAACATCGTGGACAGCGACCCCGCTCCGGTTGCGGAATTTCTGCCGTACCTGGCCCAGGTCGTGGGCGCGAAGCCGCCGCTGCGGGTGCCGGCCTGGCTCGGGCGGCTGCTGGCCGGGGAGTTCGTCACGGCCCAGATGACCACCTCACGCGGCTATACGAACGAGAAGGCGCAGAAGGAGCTCGGCTGGGAGCCGCGCTATGCGAGCTGGCGGGAGGGGTTCCGTGCCTGGGTCAGTGGATGAGGCGGGCGCGGCCGGGTACCGGCCGCTGCTGTTCTCCGTCGCCTACGGGATGACCGGATCGGTGGGCGACGCCGAGGATCTCGTCCAGGACGCGTTCCTCGGGCTGACCCGGGCGAACCAGGCGGGAACCGTGATCGCCGATCAGAAGGCGTACCTGACCACGGCGGTGACGCGGCTGGCTATCAACTACCTGAAGTCGGCGCGGGTGCGGCGGGAGATGTACGTGGGCGACTGGCTGCCCGAACCGGTCGTCGTGCCCGCTGCGGGGCTCGGCGGCCCGGGGCCCGCCGAGCACGCCGAGCTGGCCGACTCGCTGTCGATGGCGTTCCTGGTGCTGCTCGAGGCGCTCTCGCCGGTGGAGCGGGCGGTGTTCATGCTGCGCGAGGTGTTCGGGTACGGCTACCCGGACATCGCCGGGGCCGTCGGCAAGACCGAGGTGAACTGCCGGCAGATCTTCGCCCGGGCCCGGCAGCGCATCGCGGCCGGGAGGCCGGAGTCCGGCGGTACACCGCCCCCGGCGCGGCGGCCGGAAGGCGAGGAGCTCGCCCGCCGGTTCTTCGAGGCCGCCGCGGGCGGCGATATGGAGGCGCTGCTCGGCCTGCTCGCGCCGGACGTGGTGCTGCACGGGGACGGCGGCGGCAAGGCGCAGGCGATCGGACGGCCGGTGGCCGGGCGGCAGCGCGTCGTGCAGCTCCTCCTCGGCCTGTTCCGCCGGGGCCGCCCCCTCGGCGTCTTCCTGCGGCTGGCCTGGGTCAACGGGCAGCCGGGGGCGGTCCTGTACGACCCGGAAGGGCGCGTGGTCAGCGTGATCGAGCTCGCCGTCGCGGACGGCGTGGTCCAGGCGATCCACTCGGTGATCAATCCCGACAAGCTCGGCCATCTCGGGCCGGTATCTGACCTGGCGCGGCTGCCGGAGAAGGATTGACCAGCCTCCGCGTCCTAGGCCGAGGCGGACCGGCCTCGGACGCGGAGCTCAGCCTTGCGGACCCGGAGCGTGGGCGTGACGGACCGCGGATACCAGACGCCCGCGGCGCCCACCCGGGCGCCGCGGGCCGCGGCCGTGAGTTACGCGCCTTGCCTGAGCGCCGCGACCGCGTCGGGGTAGTCGGTCAGCTGGTAGATCTTGTTTCCCGGTTCGGGCGGGCCGGAGTACGACTTGATGGTCGGCGGGAGCGGGACGAGGGGGACGCTCAGGATCAGCCGGTATCCCGCGTGCAGCCACGGGGCCAGCACGGGCTGGGCCGTGCTCTCCGACGGCCACTGGCCGTCGGGCAGGTAGATGCCGGAGTACTGCAGGCGGCCGCCCATGAGCTGCCCCATGGCGTTGACCGCCTCGGGACTGTTGACCTGGCCGGCCATGCCCTGGTTGACCAGCAGCGGACCGCTGGCGGCAGGGACCGGGGTGACGTGGCTTCCGCCCCAGTAGAGGCCGATGGCGTGATGGGCCTTCATCCAGGCCAGCATGTTGGTGATGAACTGCGGGTCGTCCTGGCCGCCGAAGGTGTGGAAGTCGAGCCCCCACTCGGGGATGATGACCGGCTTGCCGGTGGCCTTGGAGAAGGCCGCTATCCAGTTCAGGCCGCCCGGCTCGGAGGTGAGGATCTGCTGCCATTTGTTTTCACGGTCGAGCGCGCCGGACGCGGTGTGCGGGTAGGTGCCTTTCGGACCGCCGTACCAGTCGAAGATATCGGTCCCGATGTAGTCGACGTAAGCGCTGCCGGGCCAGCATTCGACGACCGCGGCACTGTCCATGAACACGGTCCACGCGAACTTGAAATGCTGGCCGGGCACCGATCGCATCGCTGTGACGATCTGCCGCCACGCGCGGATGAAGGCATCGGGCTCGGACGGCGGCGCGCGATGCTCGCTCCATTCGTACCAGGTACCGTTCATCTCGCGGCCGAGGTCGATGATGGTGCGGCTGAGCCCGTCCCTGACCAGCAATTTGCCGAGGTCGTAGAACTTCGAGTTGTCAGCTCCGGTCGCGGCGGCCACGAGGGGCGAGCTCGTCCGGTGGAAGTAGCCGTCCGAGGTTATGCCGGGGCCGTCGTTCAGCAATTTTTTCAGCTCGGCCGAAACCGCGGGCCCGCTGGCAATCTTTTTCCCGGGCTTCGGCGTATTACTGCAGGAGGTCGTCATGCCCAGTATTACGGCAAAGATTATCAATCCCGCCAGAACAGGAAAGATCTTCTTTATCGTGGCCATGTATTCCTTACCGGCAATGCTAAGCCGTTGACGCCATGATCTCGTTACCTACAGTCGATCATACGTAACGGCCCGGCAGATCCGGTCTGCGGGCCTCGCCCCGCCGGTCACCGTTCCGGCTCCCGGCTAACGGCATCGATGCTCCATCGATGTCGCGGGAGCAGCATTGATGCTCCTTCAAGGTCGTTAGCCGGTCACCCAGGGCACGGCGGTTTCGCATCAGGCACACCACGGGCATCACCCGCCCCGCGCCTGGCGCTCGCAGGACACGCTACTGATTTCCGGCTGCTGAACGCTGATTTCTCACGAGCTCGAAGTGTTCCATCGCCAGGCGGAACTCGCCGAAGGCGCTCAGCTCGCCGAAGAAGGCCGGGAACGGCGCCGACTCCCGGAAGCCGTGGACGTGCCCGGCCAGCGAGTCCCACTCGATCCGGACGACGTAGTGCCCGGGCTCCTCGACCGAGCGCCCGAGCTCCCAGCCGAGGCAGTGGGGCGGACGCGCCCAGGATGCCGCGTCCAGCGCTCGTTCTGGACGGCAGGACGTGGATGCCGTGGGAGCAAATCAGGCCAATGACCCCAGAACGGGGCAGAGTTAGACTGGCTGGCATCCGCGCAAGCGTCCCGGAGGTCAGTGATGACAACGGCACCCACGACCACTTCCGCCCAGGGCAGCACCGAGATCCAGGATGCCGGCCATGTCGACGTTCTCATCGTCGGCGCCGGAGTGTCCGGCATCGGAGCCGCGCACCACTTGCGGGACCAGTTCCCGGACCGGACGTTCGTCATCCTCGACACCCAGGACAACCGGGGCGGAACCTGGTGGACCCACCGCTACCCGGGGGTGCGCTCGGACAGCGACCTGTTCACCTACGGCTACCGGTTCAAGCCGTGGCGCGGCCCGTCGATCGCGGCGGGCGGAGCGATCCTCGATTACCTCGACGAGGTCATCAAGGAGGACCGCCTCGACCAGCACATCCGCTACCAGCACCGGGTCACCGCGGCCAGCTGGTCCACCGCGGACCGCCAGTGGACCGTCGAGGTCACCCGGGACGACACCGGGCAGCAGCTGCGGTTCACGGCCAGTTTCTTGTGGATGTGCCAGGGCTACTACAACCACGCCAAGCCCTACCGGCCCCAGTGGGACGGCATGGACCGCTTCCAGGGCGTGCTCGTGCACCCCCAGCGGTGGCCCGAGGACCTCGACCTGGCGGGCAAGCGCGTCGTCGTGATCGGCTCCGGCGCCACGGCCGCGACGCTGATCCCCGCGATCGCCGCCGAGGCGGAGCACGTGACGATGCTGCAGCGCTCCCCCACCTATTACTTCGCCCCGCCCACGACGCACGAACTCGCCGTGATGCTGGAACCCCTCGGCATCCCCGACGAGTGGACGCACGAGATCATGCGCCGCCAGTACACGACGCAGTACCACTGGCTGACCCGGACGTCGTTCGAGGCGCCCGATGAGCTGCACGCCTTCCTCATCGACTCGGTGCGCCCGCTGCTGCCCGAGGGCTTCGACATCGACAAGCACCTCACCCCGCGCTACCGGCCATGGCAGCAGCGCATCGCCATCGTCCCGGACGGCGACCTGTTCGCGGCCCTGCGCGAGGGGAAGGCCTCGATCGTCACCGACACCATCGAGACGTTCACCGAGCACGGGATCACGGTCAGCTCCGGTGAGGAGATCCCGGCCGACGTCGTCGTCACCGCCACCGGCTTCAACATGTCGGTCCTGGGCGATGTCGCGTTCACCGTGGACGACGAGCCGGTCGACTTCACCGAGCACGTCACCTGGCGCGGCATCATGATCAGCGGCGTGCCGAACATGGCCTACACCTTCGGCTACTTCCGGCACAGCTGGACCCTGCGGGTGGACCTGGTCTGCGACCTGGTCGGCCGCCTGCTGGCGAACATGGCGGACAAGGGGGCCACGATGGTGGTGCCGGAGCTGCGGCCCGAGGACCAGGACATGCAGTTGCAGCCGTGGTGCGCCCCGGAGAACTTCAACGCCGGCTACGTCATGCGCTCGCAGCACATCCTGTTCAAGCAGGGCGACCGCGAGCCGTGGACCCACCTGCTGGAGCACGATGAGGAGAGCGAGATCCTGCCCAAGGCCGACCTCGACGACGGGTCGCTCGTCTACCGCTAAGGCTTCACCAGGCGAATCCCACGTAGCCTCCGCTGGTCTGGAATCCGCCGCTGTTCATCGCATTCAGCAAGGGCGCCAGCGCTACGTGCGGGAGCGGCGTGAACGTGTCTGCGCTCAGGAAACCCACCTCGCCGGACTCTTGCCGGGGCATCTCCACGATGAGCCTGCTGCCGGAGAGGTCGGACCAGGCGACCATCTGACGGGCCCGGCCGGGCCGGGCCCGTTGCCCCGTCAGTTGCCACCGGCCTACGACGCGCAGAAGCGTGCCCGTGCGGGCCGAGTACACGCCGAGCGCACCGGACGCAGTGGTTCCGCCCGCCTGGGCGGACCTGCCGCCGTGCTCTGCGATCAGCTCGGTGCCATCCGGAGTGATGAAAGCGGACATACCAGATGCGTCCGGCAACGTGATTAGCGGGCCGGCCAGGCTCGTGCCCGGCGCGGTCGTGTCGAGCAGCCGCAGCCGGGTGGGGCTGCTGCGGATGACTCCGCTGGGTTCGGTCAGCATCTGGCCCACAGCCAGGACTCGCCCGTCCGCGGTCCAGGCACCGAGCCCGGTGAGCACCGGCGTCGCCGCCGGGCGCGGCGACGCCCATTGCCGCATCTGGCCGGTAGCCAGCGTGATCACCTGGACGAATGCGGTCTTGCCGCTGCCGCCATAGGCCACGGCGAGGCGTGTGCCATCCGGTGACAGCGCCAGGGTTGGCTCTTGCGCCGCCGTCAGCGTCTCGGGCAGCGGCAGCGGGGACAGATGCGGGCGGCCGCCCGGTGCGATGCGCAGGATCATGAATTTCAGCGGCGTTTCCTGATCCTGCTTGTACCTCTCATTGCCTGTGCTGTCATAGCTGTACCGCTGGGCGGCGAATACGAACGTACGGTCACTGGCGGCACCGGTGAACGACTCGAATGCGTTGTAGGGCGCGGGCGGGCTGACCGTGGTCAGGACCTTGCCGCTGGCGGTAGCCCGGACCCTCACGTAGCGGGCGACGACGCTGTCCCCGTACTGGGTGCCATGGACGGTGCGGCTGTAGGTACTCCCCTGGATGGCGTAGGCGTAATAGGGCGGGATGCCGGAGTACCACGCCGGCCCGGCGGTCGCGGGCAGATTCGGCCCAGGGCGCGGGATGGCACGCGCGATGGTGAGGACGCCGATGATCACCGCGGCGACCACCGCGGCCGCGGCCAGCGCAGTCGCCCATTCTGGCCAGCGCCGCAGGCCCCTGCGCGGCAACGTGCCGTGCGGGCGTGACGCCTGCTCGGGCAGGCGCAGCAGCGGGATGCTGTCCGGCTCTATCTGCTCAGCCTCGGCTCGCATCTCCGCCCGGAACTGGTCTTCCAGCGAGGTCACAGCTCCTCCTTGAGCATCCGCCCCAGGGCGGTCAGGGCCCGGGAGGTGGTGGATTTGACGGTGCCACGGCTGACGCCCATGGCCAGCGCGGTTTCATGCTCGGGCAGGTCGGCGTAGTAACGCAGCACCAGCGCTTCGCGCTGGCGGGGTGGCAGGCGCCGCAGCGCCGCCACCGTTTCCCGGCGCTCCTCACCCGCGAGCACCGCGGCTTCCGCTGACGCAGCAGCGGGAATGATCAGCGGCCGGGGGACTCGCCTGGTGCGGCGAAGGACCGACCGGGAACCGTTCAGCACCGACTTCCGCACGTAGGCGAGGGCATTGGCGTGGTCAGGCATGTGGCCCCAGGCCCGGTAGAGGCCACAGAACGCCTCCTGCACCACATCCTCCGCCGTCTGCTGGTCCCCGAGCATGAGGAACGCGAGCCGGGTCAGTCCCAGCGCGTGCTGCTGATAGATGGAGGTGACCGCCTGGCTAGCGTCCATCTCGCGGTCCGCCGCATGACTGTCCGTGTCATCCAGTTCCGGTGTCATAGCTGCGGTGACCGGAAAGGGCAGCGGGCGGCATAGCGGGCGCGCGATTCATTGTCCACGTATCACAAACGCCGGCGTCGCCGAAAGGTTGCCTTGTCAGCCCATTCCTGCCCAGGAAGGGCGTCAGGAACCGGAGCTGACGCGCGGGCGGACGGGCGAGACGCCGGCCATCACGAAGTCGGCGAGCTCGGTCACCAGGCTCGCCGACGGGCAGCCCGGCCGGACCCGGAACCAGGCCGGGATGTAGGCCAGGATGCCCACGATGCAGTGGTGGATCATGGCCACGTCCAGGTCGCGGAACTCGCCTGCCGCGATGCCCTCCATGAGCAGCTGCTCGGCGAACGTCCGGTACTGCACGATCCGCTTCCGCAGGTCGGCAGCCTGCTCCGGGGGCAGGTTCTTCTCGATCCAGGGCAGCTCCTGGAAGAACACCACGACGTCATCGTGGGCGCCGGCTACGTGCTCGGCTTGGAGCCGGACGAGCTCGCGCAGCCGCTCGGCCGGCGAGCCGCACGCCGGGACCTGGGCGAGCAGGCCGAGGGTGACATCGAGCTGATCGGAGAGCAGTTCGTACAAGATCGCGCTCTTGGACGGGTAGTAGTGATACAGCGTGCCCTTGTTGAGCCCGACCTCGTCGGCAAGCACGTCCATGGTGGCCGAGCTGTACCCGTGTTCCCGGAACAGCCGGGCGGCGGTGGCACGCACGTCCGCTCGCCGGGAAATCCTCGGCATCCTGCTTTACCTTCCGCCTGCTGGCTAATAACGCGTCATGCTATCGGGCACCCGTGACATACACAGCGTCTCCCGCTGTCAATGCGTCACATGAGACATGGCCGGAGTGAGCGCAGCCGCACCTCGATGTCCGGCCGGGTCGCTCGTGCTGCCGCGGGCCCGTTCCGCAACGCCCGAGCGGCTAGGGATCGGTCATGCCGAGCAGGGGCTCGTCGGCGGAACGGAGGTCGGCCGCCGGCAGGCCACCGGGGTACAGCTGCCTGACCTTCTCGGTGACCGAGATGGCGATCTCGACATGCTGGCGGCGGCTGGCAGCGTAAAAGCTCTGGGCGTCGGCGCTGAGCTTAGGCTGGGCGTGCAGCGGCTTGTCGCTGACAGCCAGCAGGGTGGCGGTGGGGATCCGGTAGCGGAATCCGTTCGCGGCCACGGTCGCGGACTCCATGTCGACGGCGAGGGCGCGCGACTGCCGGAGGCGGGCTTCGGTCAGGTCGAGGTGCAGCTCCCAGTTCCGGTTCGCGGTGGTGTAGACGATTCCCATCCGGCCGCGCAGGCTCCGGGCGGTCAGCTCGCCGAGCAGCAGCGTGTTCAGCGTGTGGTTCGACACGACCGGGACGCTCAGCGGCAGCATGTCGTCCAGGACGCCGTCGTCGCGCACGTAGGCGGCCGCCAGCACCAGGTCCCCGATTTCCTGATGGTTGCGCAGGCCGGCGCAGTGCCCGATCATCAGCATCAGGTCCGGGCGGAGCACGGCGAGGTGGTCGGTGATCGTCTTGGCGTTGGACGGCCCGACCCCGATGTTCACGATGGTCACGCCCGAACGGCCGGGCAGCATGTAGTGCCATGCGGGCATCTGGCGGCCATCGGAGTCCGGGCCGGCACATCCTGGCAGGGCGGCGCGGAACTCATCCACGTGCCAGCTGTAGTTCGTCAGCAGCACGTACCGCTGGAACGACTCGGCGGGTGTCCCGGTGTAGTGCCGGAGCCGGTCGATCGACAGCGCCATCCGTTCCGGCGCGAACAGGAACAGCTTCTTGCGCCGCAGATCCCAGCGAGTCTCGTCGACCGCGCGGGCCAGGCCCGGGTCACGCAGGTCCAGCGCTTCGCGCCCGGCGCAGACCGAGATCTGAGCGCCCCGGGCGGCCAGCCGGCCCAGTTCCCGTTCCAGGTACCAGCGAATGGCGGCGGGGCAGGCGAACTCACCCTCCAGGACCGGGTTGGGGACTGACCAGGGCCGCTTCACGGTCAGCCGCGGGTAGCGGCCGTCCTGGTCAGCGGCTTCCATAGCGTCACACAGCCGCTGGATCTCCGCTTCGTGCTCGCGGTCCGGGGTGGCCGCGAAGTCCGCTGTCAAGGTCACCCCGTCATCATGCCAGGGCGGCGCAGCAGGCTTCGTGTGTAGCTCTTCCGCGCTGAGCGTGTCCGCTAACAGCATTGATGGAGCATCGATGCCGCTGGGATACGCCCTCGCCGCTCAGCACCCCGCGCGGCCAAAGCGGGGTGGCAGACTTGCGTTATGTACCCGACGGGGCGAGGCTGGGCTCTCCTTCCCGCGGCCGTGACCGCGATGCTGCTTGCTGGCTGCACGGGTACCAGCGTCGCGCCGGGGCCCGGGACAGCCGCTCCGGCAACGTCGTCAGCGGCGCCGGCCGGTGAAACCGCGCTGGCGTGCGGCGACTACATAGACGGCAACGCCTCGGCGGCGCCGTTTCAGGTCGTGCTGGGCGTGGTCGGGCTTCCGGCCAGTCCCCGGTACCCGGCGCTGGGAACATCGCTGTCCGGCGACGGCAGCGGGGCGCCGCGGCTGTTCGCGAAGACGGGCCTGGTGATCAGGCCGGGCACCACGTTCGAACTCATTGTTCCCGCCCGTTCCACCAATCGGCTGAGCATCGGGTGGGGCAAGCCGGGCAAGCCGAGTCATCGGATCATGGTCAGCAACTGCCCTGACCCGGGCCACGGGTGGCTGGCCTACGCGGGCGGGTACTGGATCGATCACCCGGCCTGCGTGCCGATCATCGTCAGGGCAGGCGGCAGACAGCAGACGGTGCACATCGGCATCGGAACGCCGTGCCCTGGCCAGCGACCGCCGCAAGGGCCGAGCCAAAGCTAGCCGGTGACTCAGTCTCCGTACTTGCGGCGGATACTGCGGGCACCGTACTGACCGGGGGGTCAGGCAGACCGGGCACGCACATGGACGGCGGCCGTGAGCACCCGGGAAGTAACGCCAGCCGACCGGCCCGGCCAGCGGGCGGATCGCGTGAACCTCCCGCGCAGCCACTGCCCTGGCCAGGAAGACCTCCCAGGCGCGCGTCGTCAAGCCCGGCAATCAGCGCGACCGCCTGCGCGGCAGCGCATTCGCGGAGTCCGTCGCCGGAATAATGGCCTACCGTGACCGGCTCGTCGCCGGGCACTTTGAGGTGAACCGCAGCCAGCACCCGGCCCCGGCCCTGGACCAGCTCACGCGCCCACCGATGCGAGAGCGCGAACGACGGCAGCAGCGCGCTGCAGTACACGCCGCGCACGCCCGTGCGGCTGACACTGGCGGCCGCGATGCCAGCCCGCCTGATACGGGCGGCGTTCCGCGCCGGTGTCAGGTGCAGCAGGCTAGCCACGTCCGCGATCGTACGCGGGCGAACATTGCCTGATAGGCACTAGCGCTCGGCGGCCACGGTGCGGGTTTCCCGGTAGCGGGCCATCAGGGCCCGCGGGGCGGGAACGTCCGGCGGGACCTCGGGGACGGCGCCGCGCAGGAAGCTGCGGATCGAGTCGGCGAACAGTTCCTCGGCGGTGCGCGTGTTCGCGGCCAGGGCCTCGGCGAGCATCGGCTCGGCGCCGGCGTCGACGTTGGCGAACACCTGCCCGGCCCGGGCCGGGCCCTTGGCCGCCTCGGCCAGGGAGGCGCCGAGCGTGAGGGTGTCCAGCCCGTCGATGACGCCGATCCGCGCCTCCGGCGGGACGCCGACCGCGGCCAGGATCTGCACGCCGAGCTCGTAATTCCAGATCACCACGTCCCGGGGCATGAACTCGAGCAGGATCGGGGCCGCGTTGCGGTGATGCAGCACGGCCCGGCGGAACGACAGGCTGATCCCGACCAGCCAGTCGACCCAGGTGGGGCAGGAGGCCAGGTCGGGGACCCGGCTTTCCAGCACGATGGCGCGGGCCACCGTGCGGAGGATGTCGGCCCGGTCGCGGAAGTGGTAGTACAGCGACGGCGTCTGGACGCTGAGCTCGCGGGCCAGCCGGGGCAGGCTGAACGCGTCGAGGCCGTCGCTGTCGATGATGCGCAGCGACGCCTCCACGACCGCGTCGCGGCTGATCAGCGGGCTCGAGGGGCGGGGCACAGTTTTGATTATCCCGCCCAGTCCCACCCAATCCCTTCTCGGCTCTTCCCAATCCCCCAGCGATCGCGTAAATCTAAAGGCTATAGATATTGCCGTCCGGGCACCAGGAGGTCCTGATGACGCCGACCGCCATCGCCACCCGCAGCGACCGCATCCAGCGGACCCTGGAGCACCTCCGCCACGGCAGCACCGACACGGTTGACCAGATCGTCCCGTTCGGCCCCGGCCAGTACACCGACCCGGAGCTGGCGCAGCGGGAACGGGAGCTGGTGTTCGGCCGGGTCCCGTCGATCGTGGCCCACGCCAGCGAGCTGCCGGAACCGAACGACTTCATCACGCTGACGATGCCGCGGAACCGGGTGATCGTGGCCCGGCAGGGCGACGGCTCGGTCAGGGCCTTCGTGAACGTGTGCCGGCACCGCGGGGCGATGCTCGAGGAGCAGGCGAGCGGGCGCTGCCGGCTGTTCTCCTGCGGGTACCACCGGTGGTCCTACAACATCGACGGATCGCTGCGCGCGATCACCCGGGAGAACACGTTCGGCGAGGTGGACCGGTCGCAGCACGGGCTGATCGAGCTGCCCGCGCAGGAGCGGCACGGCCTGATCTGGATGGTCGACCGGGCGGGGGCGCCGATCGACGTGGCCGCCTGGCTGGGCCCGGAGATGGACGAGATCCTGGCCGGGTACCAGCTCGGCGAGCTGACCGCCTTCCATTCCGAGGGGTTCGACGAGCCGGCCAACTGGAAGCTCATGCAGGACGCGTTCGTGGACAACTACCACATCCAGTACGCGCACCCGAACACGGCGGGCAAGCACATTCACACCAACGTGCAGACGGTGGAGGACTTCGGGCGGCACGCCCGGATGGTGAGCCCGCGTAAGGCCATCGACCGCTGGCTCGAGGAGGACCCCGGCGAGACGGACCTCGGCCCGTACGTCACCGAGGGGCACTACCTGCTGCCGAACAGCACGCTGCTGCGCCAGCCGGACGACCACTTCGAGCTGCTGACGTTCCGGCCGCACCCGTCAGAGCCGGGGCGCTGCCGGATGGAGATGCGACTGCTGGTCCCGCCGCTGGAGGCCAGCGGGATGACGCCGGAACGCTACGAGCGGGTGTGGGAGAAGAACTGGTCGATCCTGCTGGCGGTGCTGCACGAGGAGGACTTCCCGCTGCTGCGCAGCTCGCAGGACGGGCTGGCCAGCGCCGACGCGGGCGGCATGCTGCTGGGGCACAACGAGGTGGTCAACCAGATCTTCCACCGGGAACTGAGCAAGCTGCTCGAGGCGTAGCGGAGCGTCCATGGAATTGCCACTGGCGAGCCTGCGGGTGCTCGACCTCACCGAGGGGGACGCCCAGTACTGCGGGCGCTACCTGGCCGCTGCGGCCGGGCAGGCTGAACTGCTGCGCCTGGCCGGGACGGCGGACATCGTCCTCGAGTCGTCCAGCCACGCGCAGGCCGGGCTGGGGCTGGACCTTCGCTGCGAGCCGGGCCGCGTGGCCGTGGTGATCGGGCGGGCGCGTTCAGGGCACGGGGCGGCGGTTGAGGTCGCGCAGGCAGATGTGGCAGTCATGTACCTGGGGCCGGTGCCGGCCAGCCTGGGCGCTGACGGCGGCTCCCCCGGCGAGACGGCCCGGGTGCTGCCGTGCGCGGGCGACGACGAATGGTGTGTCATCGATGTGCGCGATGACGGGGACCGGACTCGTTCGGCGGCTTTGGTTGGTGGAACTGACCTGGCCCGGTGGACCTCGGCGCGCCGTCCCGATGAAGTCATGGCCGCCGTGCAGGCGGCGGGCGTGCCTGCCGGGAGCATGCGGCGGCTGCCGGAGCTGCTGACCGCCCCCGTCCCGGGTGAGCACACCCGGGACATCGGCCGGACCCTGCTCGGCCTGTCCCCCGCCGACATCGACCGCCTGGTCCACGATGGCGTCCGCCAGGAAGGAAGCGCGACATGACGGAACTCGTCACTGACGGACTCGGTTACTGGGCCCGGCAGGCGCCGGGCCGCCCGGCCATCGTCTTCGACGGCACCGACCGCGTCGACTACCAGACCCTCGACCGGTGGACCGACGCCGCGGCGCACCACCACGCCGGCGCGGGGCTGCGGGCCGGGGACCGGATCGGCATCATCGGGGACAACAGCCTGGAATGGGTGGTCGCCGCGATCGGCGCGCTCAAGCTGGGTGCGGTCGTGGTGCCGCTCAATAACCGGTTCACCCCGGACGAGCTGCGCTACCTGGTGGACGACGCCGGGCCGGTGATGGTGCTCGCCGACCAGGACCACCGGGAGCGGATGATCGCGGCGCTGGACCGCTCCCCCGCCGCCGACGTCGCGCTGCGGCCGCTGGCCGCGTTCACCGCCCGGCGGGACGAGCGGCCCGGGCCGGTTCCCCGCCCGGCGGCGGGACCGGATGACATCACCCAGATCGTGTACACCAGCGGGACCAGCTCGCGGCCCAAGGGCGTGCTGTTCACCCACCGGTCCACGTTCAACCTGATCGCCGACTTCGCCTTCGCCGAGCCCGCGCTGCGGCCCGGAGCGCGGATGATCTACGTGCTGTCGATGTCCGGCGCGCCCGGCCTGCTGTGGCACGTCCTGCACCCGCTGACCCGGGGCCTGTCGATCTTCTACGAACGCGGCTTCGAGCCCGCCCGCACGCTGCGCCGGCTGGAGGAGGAGAAGATCCAGATCATGGCGGGCGTGCCGGTCCTGTTCGAGCAGATGGCCAAGCAGCCCGGTTTCGCCGATGCCGACCTGTCGTCGCTGGAGCTGGTGACCATCGCCGGGGCCCGGGCGCCGGTGCCGGTCATCCGGGCCTGGCTGGACAAGGGCGTCCTGCTCCGGCAGGCCTACGGCATGACCGAGCTGGGCGGCATCTCCTCCCTCAACCCGCCGGAGCAGGCCGTGGACCGGCCCGAGTCGATCGGCCGGGGGACAGTGTTCACCCGGCACCGGGTGGTCCGGCCGGACGGGACGGACTGCGACGCCGAGGAGCCGGGCGAGATCATCGTGGCCGGTCCCGGCGTCACGCCCGGCTACTGGCACAACGAGGCCGCCTACGCCGAGGCCATGCGGGACGGCTGGTTCCACAGCGGCGACGTCGGCATCAGGGACGCCGACGGGTACATCCGGATGGTCGACCGGCTCAAGGACATCATCATCACCGGCGGGTACAACGTGGCGCCGGGCGAGATCGAGGCCGTGATCAGCGAGCTGCCACAGGTCGTCGAGGTGTGCGTGGTGTCCGCGGCCGACGCGAAGTTCGGCGAGGCGCCGGCCGCCGTCATCTACGCGACCGAGCCGGTGACGGCCGGGCAGGTCACCGCGCACTGCCGGGAGCGGCTGGCCGGGTACAAGGTCCCGCGGCACGTGATCGTCGAGGCCGAGCCGCTCGAGCGGATGGCGAGCGGGAAGATCGCCCGCCGCAAGATCAGGGACGCGCACCCCGAGCTGGCGGCGGACGCGCAGCCGGTCAGATGATCACCTGCTCCTGGCGGACTGCTTTCGCGCCCGATGAGGAACGTGAGGTCGGCGAGATGTTGGCTTCGGCGGCCGAGGCGGACGCCGGGGCGGGCTTCCCGGCGGTCAGCCTGAGCCAGCCGTATCCGGGCGACGCGCGGCACCTGGTGGTGCGGCTGCTGCCGGACGGGCGTTCGGGGCATGAGGATTCGTCGCCGGTGACGGCCTACATGCGGGTCGAGCCTGATCCGGAGGGAGGGGCGGCTGTTGTTCGGTACGTCGTGCGGCCGGAGTTCCGGTCACGGGGCATCTCTACCTTGCTGGCGGAGACGATCGGCCTTGATGTGCGGGCCGACGGAGGATGGGCGGGTACCGGGGCCCCGGCGCTGCGGGTCTGGGCGCGCGGTGATCATCCGGCGGCCCAGCGGATGGCCCGGCGGTTCGAGTGCGCGGAGGTGCGGACGGCCCGCCGCCAGTGGCAGCTGCTCGCCCCGCTGCGGGACCCTGTGTTGTCTTCCGGTCCTGTCCCCCGGCCGGCTGTCGACGTGGCGGAACTGGCGGCGGCGGCTGCGCTGCGGCGGCGGCCGGATGAGCCGGCTGATCACTTCAAGGTTCTGGTGGCCGGGCCGGATGTCGCGGGGGCGGTCTGGTATGACCCGCGGGCGGGCGAGCGCACCGAGTACGGCACCGCGGGACGGATCGTCGCGGTGCTGGCCGCGCCGGGCCAGGACGAGGTCCGGGCTTCGCTGGTCGCCGCGGCCATGACGGCCCTGCGGGAGGGCGGGCTCCGGGTCGCCGCGATCGCCGTTGACGCCGAGGATCGGGCGCTGGCCCGTTCCTGCCGCCTGCTCGGCTTCCGGCACGACCGGACCGATGTCGAGTACACCGTCGGCCCTGCTGGCCTCGCTTCCGCGGAGGTGACCGCCGATGACTGAACCGCCGGTGCTCGACGGGCCGGTCCCCGACGAGCTCGTCGCGATCGCCGAACGCCACGGCCAGGTGGTGGCGGCCGGGGACAACGCGGCCACGCTGGCCGACTTCCGGGCGGACCGGACCGGTCAGCTGCTCGGGTCGGCCCGGCTGCCGGACCGGCTCGTCTCGTCCCGGCTGCTGCGCCTGCAGGCCGAGCCGGACGGGCTGGTCGCCGCGTTCATCCGGTACACCGCGGCGGACGGCAGCCAGACCGTGCTGCGATCCCGGTGGATCAAGCTCGATGAGGGCTGGCGGGTCACCCAGGTGCGCAACGTCCCCGGCACCCCGCCGGTGATCGCGGCGGCCGGGCCGCGCGATGACGGGCTCGACCGGCCGCACTGGGAGGGCCTGCGCGACGGCGAGGTACGGGTGCAGCGCTGCGTGCCGTGCGGGCACTGGATCTGGGCGCCGCAGCCGCTCTGTCCCCGGTGCCACAGTTTCGACCTGACCTGGCCCGCCGTCGAGCCGGCCGGGACGGTCTACTCCTGGACTCGCACCTGGCAGGCGTTCAGCCCGGAGCTGTCCGGGCACCTGCCGTTCGTGATCGTCCTCGCGGAGCTGCCCGCGGCGGGCGGGCGCCGGCTGCTCGGCGTGCTGCGGGACGGCGACGGCACTGACGTCCGCGTGGGCCAGCCGGTGGTCGGCGTGATCGATCCCGCGCCCTCCCCCGGTGCGTGGCCGGCGCTGCGCTGGAGGCTTTCGTGAGCGGATCCCTGCGGGGCGCCGCCGCGGTGGCGGGCATCGGCAGCACGCCGTACTACAAGCGCGGGACCAGCCCGCATCCGGCGCTGCGGCTGATCCTGGAGGCGATCCTGGCTGCCTGCGCCGACGCGGGCCTGGACGCGCACGACGTGGACGGCTTCGTCTCCTACGCCAATGACCTGAACGAGGGGCTGGCGGTTGGCGCCGCCCTCGGTGTCCGGGAGGTCCGCTGGTCGACCATGGTGTGGGGCGGCGGGGGCGGCGGGGTGGCGGCGGCGGTCAACGCGGCGGCCGCGGCGGTGGCCTGCGGCCAGGCCGAGAACGTGATCGTGTACCGCGGGATCACCGAGGCCGACGACGGGAGGCAGAGCTACGGGAAGGGGCACTTCCCGCCGCTGCTTTCGGCGCATGGGGTCATGACTCCGGTTCAGGTCTGCGCGCTGCGGAGCCAGCGGATGCTCGAGGTCGACGGGGTGCCGTGGTCGGCGCTCGAGGCGCTGGTGCAGGCGTCTTACCATCACGCACAGCGGAACCCGGACGCGGTGGCTTACGGCCGGCCGCTGGACCATCCGACCTACGCCGGGTCCCGCTGGGTGTCCGAGCCGCTGCGCCTGTTCGACTGCTCGCGGGAGAACGACGGGGCCGCGGCCGTGCTGGTTACCTCGGCGGAGCGGGCCCGGGACCTGCGTTCGGTGCCTGCGTTCGTGCTGTCCGGGGTGCAGGGCGCCGGGCCGGGCTGGAGCGAGTCGGCCGAGAACAACGCGGCGTACACCAGTGCGGGCTTCCATCCGGCCATGGTGGCGCGGCTGTGGGCGGATGCTTGCCTCAAGCCGGGCGAGGTGGACGTGGTCCAGGTGTATGAGAACTTCAGCGGTCCGGCGGTGGCGTCGCTGATCGACCTCGGGCTGTGCCCGCCGGGGCCGGAGGCGGGGTCGTTCATGACCGTGCCGAACCTCATCGCGCCGGACGGGGTGCTGCCGGTCAACACGGCGGGCGGGAACATCGCCGAGGGCTTCGTGCACGGGATCGGGCTGATCCTGGAGGCGGTCCGGCAGATCCGCGGTACCTCGGCCAGCCAGGTGCCGGGCACGGACGTCTCGCTGCTGCTCGGCGGCCCGGTCGCGCCGCTGGTCAGCGCGACTGTCTTCGGCTCCGCCGCCACCGTCTGACCCTTCCGGGGAAGCTGCCGGTCCCGGGGATAACGGGGCGGGCACGAGATGGGTGTGCTCCCGCTGACCGCTCAGCGACGAACCCCCGCCCGGTGGCACGCCATCGTCTGCGGTGTCCTCAGGTTCCCAGCGCAGCAGGTCGCCTGGCTGGCACCCGAGCACCTCGCAGAGCGCGGCGAGCGTGGTGAAGCGCACGGCCTTGGCGCGGCCGTTCTTGAGTACCGCCAGGTTGGCGGGCGTGATCCCTACGCGGTCGGCGAGCTCGCCGACGGACATCTTCCGCCTGGCCAGCATCACGTCGATCTCGACGGCGATCGGCATCAGATCATCTGGTCCAGCTCGGCCCGCAGCTGCACCGCTTCGACATCGCGCGCGACGGCCTGAGCGAGCAGCATCCGCAGCACCAGCACGATGAGCGCGACCCCCAGGATGCCCACGCCGATCCCGCCCATGATCAAGGTGACGCCCGGGTCGTCCCGCTGGCCCGGCGCGTTGACGCCCGTGACCACAAACCACACCAGGCCAGCCGCCACGATCGCGCCGATCACGATGTCCACGTACCGGAAGGCAGCGTCGGAGAACACCGTCCCGCGTCGCACCATCGTCACCAGCCGCCACACGCAGACCCCGATGACCTGGACCGACACCAGGCCCAGGATCGTGATCACGCGCAGCGCGGTCAGCGGGAGCGATCCGTCCTCCTTGTCGTTCCCGCTGATCAGCGTCCACACCATCAATACCTGCAGGAGCACGGTGCCGGCGAGCACCAGCACGAGCACGGCGCGCAGCGCACGCACGGTCAGCTTTCCCATAGCCCAGCCCTTCGATCGATGAACGATCGGAAACTATCGAATTTCGATAGGTAAGTCAAAGGCCTGAGACGGCTTCGTCCTGGAGGCGGTGCGGTAGATCCGCGGCACCTCGGCCAGCCAGGTGCCGTGTTACGCCCTAGTCGCCGGCCCTCCATCCCCGGAGCCGTGCGGAGCCGGGACCTGTGGGAGACGCAGTTCTGGCTGGACATTGGGGCCGACGAGGATGATCAGCCGCCTGACGATGGGCTGGACTCCGGTTACGAACAGCGAGCGCTGATCCCTGGCCAGGTGCCGGTGGGCGCTGACCAGGACGGAAAGGGCGCCGCAGTCCATGAAGGCGAGTCCGGACAGATCCAGTACGAGCATCTGCGGCCGCAGTTTCAGGATGTCGCCGAGGACCTCCTGGAACAGCGCCTTGTTGCTCAGGTCGAGCTCGCCTTGCAGCCTGAGCACAGGCCGCCGCGGGTGATGCTCCGCAATGATCATCAGGTGCGGAGCGGAGAACACGGCCGGGTCCGGCCCGGGCTGGCCGCTGAATACGCATGCCACAGATCTTCACCTCCCAGGTGAGATCCGCGGACACACGGCGGAACGTTCGCAATCTACCGTGCTGGCGGCATTCCCCGCAAAGCCGGCGGCGGCGCGTGTCCGTCTACACCGCCGGGCTGACCTCCGGCGCGGCCAGCCCGGTCAGGCCCAGGTCCGACGGGTGCAGGTCGCCCACGCGCTCGTCACTGGCCGGCCCCGTGCTCCTGCCCAGCAGTTCGGTGGCTACGTCGGCGATGCGCCGCCGCGTATCGCGGGCGCGCCGGCGCAGCACGTCGAAGGCGGTCACCGCGTCGAGATGGCGGGTTCCCATCAGGTAGCCGACCGCACGCTCGATGACTACCCGGTAGTCCAGGGCGTACTGCAGCTGGGCGGTCACGACGCCGGACTCCTGGGCGGCCAGCGCGACGGCGAGGATCTCCGCGATCAGGGCGCCGTAGGCGGTCAGGGCGTTGATATCCGACCGGTCCCACTGATAGGGCTCGTCCCGGTAGACGTTCAGCGTGCCGACCGGGCTGCCGCCGAGGAGCAGCGGTATGCCGGCCACCGCCCGCACCTGACCCGGCGCCCGGGCCTGCAGTTCCGGCCAGCGGTCGTCGGTATCCAGGTCGCTGGTCACGACCTCGCGCGCGTAGACGTAGGACTCATAGCACGGCCCCTGGCCCACGGCGGCCTGCGCCTCCTCGAGCTGACGGCCCGCCTCGTCAGAGGCGGCCACGTAGGCCAGGTAGCCGGACTCGGTGATGAACATGATGCCGGCGCCGCCGTAGCCGAACACGCCGTGCACCGAATTGACGGTGCGCTTCATGACCGCCACCACGTCGGCGTCGGACGCGGCTTCGCGCAGCCGCTGCAAGCTGGAGCGCAGGGCCGTCTCATCGATGTGCGCCGTCATCACGGCCTCCTCCCCCCGGCACCGGACTGGATACCGGGCCGCCAGGGCCGATTATCGTACATTTTTCCCGGCGGCGGCACGATACGGGCACCGGCTGGCCTTTCGCTGTCGTCCTGCTGGCCGTCTGCGCCTGCGGGTCTGCGGCTGGCCCGGCCCGGGCGCCCGCGTCCAGCCCTGTCCATGCACCGCTGTCCAGCCCGGCCGGCTCACCTATGTCTCGCTAGCCAACTGCTGGATCATCATCAATGTCGGCGGAGGCCCGACCGACGACAAGCCGGAGGTCACCCTGGAGACGCCACGCGAGCCCGACCGGGCCAGCCGCAGACCCGCAGGGTGACTGGATTCCCGCCCACTGGCCGTCCAGTGCGCCCGCCGACTCGTCCGGATGAATGCTGCTGACGGTCATGACCACCACGATCATCGGCACGGACGCTGGCGGCACAGGTCGGTCACGCTGCGGTTTGCCGTGCTGAAGGACGTCATAGACGAGATCGCCGACTCGCTACCTGGCAAGCTCGTGGTCGTCCGAGCAATCCCGTCACCATCGACGTGCACGGCAACATCGTTCGGGTCCTGCCGGAAGGGCAACCCTCGGGAAGGTCGTAGCCAGGTGGCTGCCGGCCGGTGCCCGGGCGGCTCGTGAGCTCAGTCAGCTAGTTGCGGGCTGTGTGAGGGCGTCGCCGCTGAGCCGCTGAACTTTCCATTCGTCCATGCCGACAGCCCCGATGGAACGGTAGAAGCGAATGGACGGCTCGTTCCAGGCGAGCACCGCCCATTCGAAGCGGCGGTACCCGCGCTGAACGCACACCTCGGCGAGCGCCTTGATCAAGGCCTTGCCGTAGCCGTGACGCCGCTCGTCTTCGCGGACGAACAGGTCCTCAAGGTAGATGCCGTGGCGACCGGTAAAGGTAGAGAAGTTCAGGAACCAGACCGCGATCGCGACAACCCGGCCACCCTTCTCTACAACGTGCGCGAACACTGAGGGATCGGCGCCGAACAGGACCTGGCGCAGGTCCTCTGCTGTCGTCTGGACGGCGTCTGGTTCGTTCTCGTACTCCGCGAGCCCGCGGACGCAGTCCAGGATCCCGTCTTCATCACCGGGGCGCGCCTGACGCAAGACAGCTCCCCCATCGAGGGACCTGCTCTCGCCTGTGTCCACCGGTCGATCATAGGCGTCCGGGTGGTCCGCTGGTCCACGATGGTGTGGGGCGGCGACGGTGAACGCGGAGGCTGCGGCCGGGCGGCAAAGCCACGGCGACCGACGTCCGGGGCGGCCGAAACCGCGGCCAGCGAGCCCGCACCGCACACGACACCCAGGTCTGGCTCGCGCTCCGGGGTGGGGCCGCGCTCCGGGGACCTGGCCGAAGCCGGCTAGCGTTTTGCGATCGCGGAGAGGACGACTTGGACGGCGGTCGTGGTAATGCAGGGGCCGCTGGGGAAACGTGCTGATGGAGGATCGTCAGCTGGGCGGGGCGGAAGTGCACGGCCATGCCATGATTCGGTGGTGTCCGCGCGTGTTGTCGCATCTGGTTTGTGGTTGTATGACGGGATCACCCCGATTCCGGTGCGTGTCGTGGAACTCGACTACGACTTCTGGTATGTCGTAGCCGAAGCCGGCGGCGAGCTGGAGCACGGCGAGCATCCGCTGCTGAACGACAATGGCCGGCTGTATTACGTGCGGTACCGACCCGGCTGGTCGGAGGGGCAGGATTTCTGGCCTGACTCGGTCGGCTTTCAGCGGCTCGAGGATGCCGTCGCGGCGGCCGAAGCGGGCGTGCCGGGGGTAGTGACGTGGGATGAAAACGTCTGACTGGCAGTGATGGCCGGGCAACCGTGGCCGTTTCTAGGTACTTGACCTGGCCGGATGCCAGCCAGCGAAGACTCCGCTCTAGCCTGCATCGTCGCACCGCCCCGATACAGGCACTGGGCCCGTAGCGCCCGGGACGCGGCCAGGGATTTTCCGGGCGCGGTGGACCGCCCAGAATGCGACCGTGGTTCCGCGGACGAGGCCTGTCCGCATTCATCGTCATAATCTCAGCGCGCGCGATGAGTCCGGCCATCACCGTCGGTCTCTATGTCGAACGCCGCGTCCGGTCACAGAAGGAGTCGCGATGCCCCGCACCCGGGTCCACAACATGAACATCTCCCTCGACGGCTATGCCGCCGGCGAGCAGGTGACGTTCGACGCCCCGATCGGCGGCGCCGAGCGGCTGTTCCAGTGGTTCGACGGCCGGGTAATCCACGGCATCGACAAGGCAGACGCGCCCGTCACGGTGGACCGTGCCCTGTTCAGCATGTGGAGCCAGGGCATCGGCGCCGAGATCATGGGACGCCGCAAGTTCGGCCCCCAGGCTGGCGACTGGCCCGACGACGGGTGGCAGGGGTGGTGGGGCGACGAGCCGCCATTCCAGACACCGGTATTCGTCATGACCCACCACCCCCGCCCCGCGATCGACTTCCCCAACGGGACCAGCTTCCGGTTCGTGGACGGGCCGCCGGAGGAGGTGCTCCGCCTCGCCCAGGAGGCCGCAGGCGGGCGCGATGTCCGCATCGGCGGAGGACCCTCGACCGTGCGCCAGTTCCTCCAGGCCGGCCTGGTCGACTTCATGCACCTGGTGATCGTGCCGATCACCCTCGGGCGCGGCGTATCCCTGTGGGAGGGATCAAGCGGCATCGAAGACCGCTTCACCGTCGAGTCGGTCACCTCGCCCAGCGGCCTGACCCACCAGCTGTGGAACAAGACTGGCCACACCTGAACCCCGAACCGGCCACAGTCCCCGCGCCGCGCCAGGCCGGCCTGACCTGCGACTCCCCACACCCAGCAGGACGACGGCCAGCTCTGCGTCCAGCCGACGCTGCGCCGCGCGAAGGCGGGCTCGCATCCTCATGCGCAAACACTAGGCGTGGCCGGCCCGTCCTGGCATCTGCCCGGAGACAGAGCGGATCTGTCTCCAGGCAGATACCGCCGGCGCCCGAATCCGTCTCGCCGCTATCGCCAATGGCCTTCCGGACGACGACGCGAGCCGACGGCAGACGCGAGGGTTGATGAGGTCACCCACTACATACGAAGGAGAGGCAGCCATGTCCTTCCCGGAGCCGAACTCCCGCTGGGAGCGCCTGTTGCACTATCTGGAGCCGCGTTCACCGGGCTGATGGTCCTCGGGGCCGCCGCTTTCCCCGCACCGCTTCATTCAAGGCTCATTAATTTCACAAATTTCTCTGTGTAAATATTCCCGATGGCGCTCAGAGCACGATGTCCAGCGGTTCCTCAATCAGGTCCCGGAGGTGGGTGAGGAAGCCGACCGCGGTGGCGCCGTCGACGGCCCGGTGATCGATAGACAAGGTCAGCGTCATGGTGGTGGCGATGGTGACCTGGTCGTCGCGCGCGACGGGCTGGCGGACGGCTTCGCCGACGGCGAGGATGGCCGCCTGCGGGGGGATTGATGACGGCGGTGAACTGCCGGATGCCGTACACGCCGAGGCCGCCTATTACCGGCATGGCGGCATCCTCCCTTACGTGCTGCGCCAGCTCGCCGCCCGCTGAGTTCACTGGCCCGGCACCCGGCAGCGGCCCTGTCCCCGCCTGCCAGCGGCCCATCGCGGCTTATGCCTGTCCCCGGAGCCCGCCGCAGACACGACCGCCGGCCTGTTTCCTGAAGCTCCGGCTATCACCCGGCGGGTGTCCGGCAGGGCCAGCAGGTAACCGCAAGCCGATACTACCTATCAATTGTAATAACAATCCGATTTGGATATAATAGAAGCAGGCCGGAGGCGTTCTGACGCGGGCGATCCAGCCCGCGCCGCCCCGGCGCGGTGAGCCCGGCGCGCCGCGCGCCGGGGATGGGACGGCCGGAAATGTTCGGTTTCAAGATCATCACTCAATGGGAGCGGGGTGTCGTCCTCCGCTTCGGCCGGGCGCTGCCCGGCACCCGCGCACCGGGCCTGACCTGGGTCAACCCGTTCACGGACCGGCTGCGCAAGGTCAACATGCAGATCGTAGTGGTGGCGGTTCCCGCCCAGGAAGCGATCACCCTGGACAACGTCACCGTGCGGGTGGACGCGGTCGTGTACTACCGGGTGGTCGACCCGTTCAAGGCGATCATCAACGTGCAGAAGTACCATCACGCGGTGTCGCAGGTCGCCCAGACCTC
>JAICWX010000011.1 GCA_025934635.1 Streptosporangiaceae bacterium
GAGTCCGCGAGATCATGCCAGTTCGTGTTCGCTGCCAACGTAACGCTGTAATCAGTAACTCTCTTCCCGAAGCCGGCCTAGCAGCAGTCCCAGGACATGCTCCACCGTCAGTCTACGTATTTCGTGCCTGTCCCCGGCCAGGGCGATCGTGCGCACCACCGTGTCGTCGGCGACGCTGACCGCGATGTGCGCGGTACCGACCGGCTGGCCGTCGGCGGAGTCGGGCCCGGCGACCCCGGTGGTGGCCACCCCGTAGGTGGCGCCCAGGCGAGCCCGGACGCCCTGGGCCATCGCCGCGGCGACCGGCGGGTAGATGGCGCCGTGGCGGCGGAGCATCACCGCGTCGACGCCGAGGAGCTCGGCCTTCAGCTCGGTGGCGTAGGCGACCACGCCGCCGCGGAAGGCCGCGGAGGAGCCGGGCACATCGGTCAGCGCGGCGGCGACGAGGCCGCCGGTCAGCGACTCGGCCACGGCCACCGTCTGGCCGCCGGCCCGCAGCCGGTCAAGGACCTGGCCCGCCAGCTCGCGCGCCGTCTGACCGGCGGACGAGCTCGCGGAGCCCGGAGACCCCGCCGACTCTCCGGCGGACGGCCCCGGGGAACCCGGTGACCCCGACTCCTCAACCACGATCATGCCTCCCCTGATCCTGACACCCTGGCCGGCCCGGCAGCTGGTTCTGGAGCCGGTCCCGAACGACGGAGCCGCACCGCCTGGAACACGTAGTCGACACCGGTCACCACGGTAACCACAACCGCCGCCGCCATGAAGAGCCCGCGCACCGCCCCCGGCGGGCTGAGCGCGCCGGGCAGCACGTACAGGCAGATCGCGATGACCTGAAGGAGGGTCTTGAGCTTGCCGCCGCGGCTGGCCGCGATCACGCTCCGGCGGATCACCCAGAACCGCAGCGCGGTCACCCCGAGCTCCCGGAACATGATCACGCCGGTGACCCACCAGGGCAGTTCGCCGAGCGCGGACAGGCCGATCAGGGCCGCCCCGGTCAGCGCCTTGTCGGCCACCGGATCGGCGATCTTGCCGAAGTCGGTGACCAGCCCGCGGCTGCGGGCCAGCCGCCCGTCCAGCAGGTCGGTGAACGACGCGACGCAGAACGTGCCCAGCGCCGCGAGCCGCCAGCCCGTGCCGCCCGTGAACAGGAAGGCGAGGAAGACCGGGACGAGAACGATGCGAACCATCGTGAGGACGTTCGCCACATTCCACAGTCCGGCCTCGCGGGTCACCGCGGCTTCACGTCGGCAATCAGGTCGACTCCCTCGGAGCCGGTCACCACGGCGCGGACCATGTCCCCGGCCGCCAGCGGCCCGCCGGAGATGACCGTGGTCACCCCGTCGACCTCAGGGGCCTGGTGGGCGGCGCGGCCCAGGTAGCTTCCGTCCGGGCCGTCCTCGGCCGGCTCCTCGATCAGCACGTCCAGGGTCTCGCCGAGCCGGTTCTCGGCCCGCTGCGTCATCAGCTCGTCGGCCAGTCCGGCGAACTCCTCGACCCGGCGGGAGATCTCGGCCTGGTCCAGCTGCCCGGACAGCGCCGCCGCCTCGGTGCCGTCCTCGTCGGAGTAGCCGAAGATCCCGATCGCGTCCAGCCCGGCCTGGCTCAGGAACGCCTCGAGCTCGGCCAGGTCGTCGGCGGTCTCGCCGGGGAAGCCGACGATGAAGTTGGACCGCACCCCGGCCTGCGGGCTGAGCTCGCGGATCTGGTCCAGGAGGGCGAGGAACCGCTCGCGGTCGCCGAACCGCCGCATGGCCCGCAGCACCCGGCCGCTGGCGTGCTGGAACGACAGGTCGAAGTAGGGCGCCACCCCGGGGGTGCCCGCGATCACCTCGATCAGCCCCGGCCGCAGCTCGGCGGGCTGCAGGTAGCTGATCCTGACCCGCTCGATTCCCTCGGTGGCGGCCAGGTCGGGCAGTACCTCCTCCAGCAGCCGCAGGTTGCCCAGGTCCTTGCCGTAGGAGGTGGAGTTCTCGCTGACCAGCACCAGCTCGCGGACGCCGTTGGCGGCCAGCCAGCGCGCCTCGGCCAAGATCTCGGGCGGGCGGCGGGAGACGAACGCGCCGCGGAACGAGGGGATGGCGCAGAAGGTGCACCGGCGGTCGCAGCCGGACGCGATCTTCAGCGGGGCGACCACGCCGCCGGACAGCCGCCGCCGATATATCCCGCCCCCCGGACCCGTCCACGGTGCGGCGGGCTCGACCACGGTCGACTGCGACATCGCGGGCTGCGGAGTGGTGAGGTCTGTGGTGGTGAGGTCTGTGGTGGCGGAACCAGCGGGCTGACGGTCGGCCGGGCTGATGGGCAGCAGGGTACGGCGGTCCCTGGCCACGTGGGCCGGGCGCTTGCGGCCCGCCAGCACGTCGTCGAGCCGGGCGCCGATCTCGCCGTAGTCGTCGAAGCTGAGCACCTGCGCCTCGGGCAGCTCGCCGGCCAGGTCGGTGCCGTACCGCTCGGCCAGGCAGCCGACGGCCGCGACCTTGGCGCCCGACTCGGCGGCGGCCAGCAGCTCGTCGATGGATTCCTGCTTGGCCGCCTGGATGAAGCCGCAGGTGTTCACCAGGACGACGCTGGCGTCACCGTCCTCCGTCAGCTCCCAGCCGGACGCGGTCAGGCGCGCCGCGAGTTCCTCGGAATCCACCTCGTTACGCGCGCAGCCGAGAGTGACCAGGTTGACGGTGCGGGGCGCGGACGCCGGACGTGGGGACACACCGAGAGCCTACCCAGCGGCCTGGGTACTCGGCTCTGCTAGTTGGGCTGGGGACTGAAGCTCAACGTCACCGGTACCGTGCTGTCCGGGTTCTGGCGCTGGCCGTTGACGGTGAGGATGACGCCGCCGGGATTGCCCAGCCGGACGGCCACGGCCTGCTTCTCGGTCCACTTCATCGAGGCGCCCGCCTGGATGACTCCCATGTAGAGCTGGGTCCCGTCGCTGCTGCTGGTCAGCTGGACCCAGCAGTCCTCGGTGGCGGTGAGCTTGATCACCACGTCGTCCGAGGTCGGCGCGGGCGACGGCGTGGGCCGGGCCGACGCCCTGGCCGAGGCCGTGGCCTGGTGGGTGGGCGCCGCGACGGGCTTGGCCGAGCCGTTGCCCGACACCAGCCGGTAGGCGCCGAACCCGATGATGGCCAGCAGCACCACGCCGACGATCAGGCCGAGGCCCGGCCCGCGACGGCGCTCGCGCATCTTGACCGGCCGGGACGGCTCGAACACGTCGGCCGCCCGGATCGGCCCGGGCGATCCGTGCTCCGTGTCGTACGCCCTGACCAGCGGGACCGGATCGGTACCGACGACGCCGGCGATGCTGCGGATGTGCCCGCGGGCGTAGAAATCACCGCCGCACTGGGAGAAGTCGTCCTGCTCGATGTCCCGGATGATCGATTCCCTGATCCGGGTCTGCTGGCTGACCTGGGTGACGCTGAGACCGGCCTGACGGCGGGCTTCCGCCAGGGATTCGCCGATGCTCACGCCCGCCTCCACGTCCCCCATGAGTCGCTGTCAGGAGACAGCATAGAGGTACCAGCTGTTAGCCGCCGCGTAGCAGGATGATCGTCGCGTCCATGTCCTCGGGCCGGACCAGCACGTCGCGCGCCTTGGAGCCCTCGCTCGGCCCGACGACGTCCCGGCTCTCCAGCAGGTCCATCAGCCGCCCGGCCTTGGCGAAGCCGACCCGGAGCTTGCGCTGCAGCATCGACGTGGAGCCGAACTGGGTGGAGATGATCAGCTCGGCCGCCTGGATCAGCAGGTCGAGGTCGTCGCCGATCTCGGCGTCGATCTCGCGGGACTTCTCCGGCACGGCCGCGACGTCTTCGCGGTAGGTCGGCTCGGCCTGCTTCTTGCAGTGCGCGACGATGTCGCGGATTTCCTTCTCCGACACGAACGCGTTCTGCAGCCGGACCGGCTTGGACGCGCCCATCGGCAGGAACAGCGCGTCGCCCTGGCCGACCAGCTTCTCCGCGCCCGGCTGGTCCAGGATGACCCGCGAGTCGGCCAGCGAGGAGGTGGCGAACGCCAGCCGGGACGGCACGTTGGCCTTGATCAGGCCGGTCACCACGTCCACGCTCGGGCGCTGGGTGGCCAGCACCAGGTGGATGCCGGCCGCCCGGGCCAGCTGGGTGATGCGGACCACGGCGTCTTCCACGTCGCGCGGGGCCACCATCATCAGGTCCGCCAGCTCGTCCACGATCACCAGCAGGTACGGGTACGGCATGTACACGCGTTCGCTGCCCGGCGGCGGCTTGAGCTGGCCCGCCCGGACCGCCTTGTTGAAGTCGTCCACGTGCCGGAACCCGGAGGCGGCCAGGTCGTCGTAACGCCGCTCCATCTCCCCGACCACCCAGTCCAGCGCCTCGGCGGCCTTCTTGGGGCTGGTGATGATGGGCGTGATCAGGTGCGGGATGCCGTCGTAGATGGTCAGCTCGACCCGCTTGGGGTCGATCAGGATCATCCGCACCTCATCCGGCGTGGACCGGACCAGGATCGAGGTGATCAGCCCGTTCAGGCAGACCGACTTGCCCGCGCCGGTGGCGCCGGCGATCAGCACGTGCGGCATCTTGGCCAGGTTGGCCACCAGCACGTGGCCCTCGACGTCCTTGCCCAGGCCCACCACCATCGGGTGATGGTCGCTCAGCGCCACCTGCGACTTGAGCACGTCGCCGAGGCTGACGACTTCCTTGTCGGTGTTCGGGATCTCCACCCCGATCGCCGACTTGCCCGGGATCGGCGAGATGATCCGGACGTCCGCGCTCTTGACCGCGTAGGAGATGTTCTTGGACAGCTGGGTGACCCGCTCCACCTTGACGGCCGGGCCCAGCTCGATCTCGTACCTGGTCACCGTCGGTCCCCGGGTGAACCCGGTCACGTGCGCGTCCACCTGGAACTGCTCGAGCACCTCGGTCAGCGCTTCCACCACGATGTCGTTGGCCCGGGTCCGCTGCTTCGGCGCCGACCCCGGCCGCAGCAGCGCGGTCGGCGGCAGCGTGTACGCCACCGTGTCACCGGCGTTCAGCGTGAGCTGCTCCGGGTTCCGCAGCGGCGCGGACGGCGCGGGCACGGTGAACGCGGGCGGGGCAGGCTCGGGCTCGGGGGCCGGAGGCTCCGGCCGGGCCGGGCGGCCCGGAGCGTCCTGGGCATTGCCGTCGAAGGCCAGCGCCTCCAGCAGGCCGTCGCTGCCGTCCGGGCGGCGACCCGAAGTCCCGCCGGCTCCCTGCTTGCCGCGCTTGGCGTCGGGCTCGATCAGCGGCGTGTCGTACGGCTTGACGTGCTCCCCCGGCTCGATGGCCGGGCGCAGCCTGATCTGCCGGGCGATCTGGCCGCGGGCCCGCCGGACCGCGCCGGTGCCGCTCTCGTAGTCCTCGTCGATCTCCAGGCCGTCGTCGCCGTACTCCGGGTGCGGCCGGCCGAGGCCGAACATCTCCCGCACCTCGGCGAACCGCTCCGGGACCCGGTGCAGCGGGGTGCCGGAGATGACCAGCAGGCCGAACCCGGCCAGCAGGGCGAGCAGCGGCGCCGCCACCCAGGGCGTGAGCGCGGACGCCAGCGGTCCGGCCACCGCGTAGCCCGCGTACCCGCCGGCCAGGTGAATGGCGCGGGCGCCGTCGGACGGATGCGGGGCACCCTTGGCGATGTGGATCATGCCGAGCACGCCGAGCAGCAGCGCGGTCCAGCCGATCGAGGCCCGGACGGTCTCGGAGTTGTGGTCCGGATGCCGCAGGAACCGCCAGGCCAGCAGCACCGCCAGCACCGGGATGATCCAGGACAGCGAGCCGAACGCGTCGACCGCCACGGCGTGGATGGCCCGGCCCACCGCGTTGTCCATCCGGGCCCACAGCGCGGCCCCGAGCACGATGGCCACGCCGAGGGTGAGCAGCCCCAGGCCGTCCCGGCGGTGGTGCGGGTCCAGGTCGCGGGCGCCGCGGCCGATGCCGCGGGCGGCGAACCCGAGCGTGCCGGCCACCGCCATCCAGGCGGCCGCGATGGCCCGGCCGGTCCACCCGATCAAGATGACGACGGGATCGGGCGGCGGCGCGGCCGGCCGGCCCCTGGCCGATCCCTTCTTCGCCGTACCCGGCTTCCTGCCCGTGCCCGGGCTGGGCTTCTTTTTCTTAGGAGCCGAACGGGGCTGGGTACTTCCCGGCTTACTAGCCGCGGGCTTCCGGGCGGGAGAAGCGGGCTTCCGGGCGGGAGACTTGTTCGCGACGGGACGTGCCGACGTGATGTCGATAGCGTCCTGGGCAGCCTGATCTAGCCCGCCGCGTGAGCGGCCGGAACCGTTACGGGCACGGGTCGCCATGCTCACTAACGTAGCGAGGACCGGCGATAACCCCAAGCACATAAGGCTTGTGTCGGCGCCATCATGTAGTCGTAACGGTGCGAGTCCGTGAAGCCGCACCGGTAGTAAAGCGCGCGGGCCGGGTCGTTGCCCGTCTCGACCTGGAGCAGGGATGGGCAGTCAGAGGCTGGTGGGGTGTCTGATATTTGACAGGGTAGTGAGGTGGGTGGGGTTCAAGGGAAAACGGTGACGAATTACCCGCGAGCCGAAGGGCGCCGCCGGCGACTGGACTGAGGAGCGAGGAGCTTGCGACGAGCGACGAGGGAAGGAGCCGGCTCAAGGGCGCCCGGAGGCGAGCGGGAAGGCAGAGCGTGCGGGCGATCGGCGGCAGGTCCTGGCCGCGGTAGCGGTACAGGCCGAGGAAGGCGGCGTCCGGCTCGGGGGCGAATTCGACGTCGGCCGGGCTCGCGGGCAGCGAGGCGATGGCCGCGGTCATGACGAAGGCGGGACCGGAGCGTGGAAGCCAGGCCCGTTCGGTCAAATGATCTTTGAGACGGCCGGGACCGGCACCTTGGGGCAGGACGATCATGGGCCGCAGGTTCCGGCGGCGGTACCACCGCTCGACCGCGGTGATCGCCGCGGGCAGCGGGCGGCCGGGATCGCCTAGCGGCAGGGCGGAGTTGGCCCGGCCGGTGAAGCCGGCCGCCGCGCGGAGCTGCCACTCCCCCAGCGGCTCGACGTCGGGGGCCTGCCAGTGGCGGGCGGCGGCGCGCTCCAGGTCCTCGACGTGCGGGTCAGGCATTCGCGGGCAGCGCCGTGCCGGGGCCGCGGCGGCGCACCTTGACCAGGTCGCGGCGGTGCTCGGGGAGGGTGCGCTCACCGGCGCCCTCGACGGTGAACCCGGCGTCGGCGATCATCTCCAGGTCGCGGGAGCCGGCCTGGCCCTCGCTGGTCAGGTAGTCGCCGAGGAAGATCGAGTTGACGATGTGCAGCGCCAGCGGCTGCAGGCTGCGCAGGTGGATCTCGCGCCCGCCCGCCAGCCGGACCTCGGCGTCCGGGCAGGCGAACCGGACCATGGCCAGGATGCGCAGGCAGCGCTGCGGGGTCAGGCTCCACTCGCCGCCCAGCGGGGTGCCGTCGAACGGGATCAGGAAGTTGACCGGTACCGAGTCGGGGTCGAGTTCTCTGAGCGCGAACACGACGTCGGCGAGTTCTTCGTCGGTCTCGCCCAGGCCGGCGATCAGGCCCGAGCACGGGGACAGGCCGGCGTCCCTGGCCTTCTGCACCGTGTCGGCCCGGTCGGCGTAGTCGTGGGTGGTGCAGATATCGGCGTAGTTGCTCTCGGCCGTGTTGAGGTTGTGGTTGTAGGCCGTCGTGCCGGCCCGCTTGAGCTGGCCGGCCTGGCCGTCGGAGAGCAGGCCCAGGCAGGCGCACACCTCGACGTCGGGGTGCTGGTTCTTGAACTGCTCGATCGCGGTGGAGACCCGGGTGATGTCGGCGTTGCTCGGGCCGCGGCCGCTGGCCACCAGGCAGACCCGCTTGGCGCCGGCCTGCACGCCGGCCTCGGCGTTGCTGATGACCTCGTCCGGCTTGAGCCAGGTGTACTTCAGCACGTCGGCGGACGAGCCGAGCCGCTGCGAGCAGTAGGAGCAGTCCTCGGGGCACAGCCCGGACTTGATGTTGACCAGGTAGTTCAGCTTGACCCGGCGGCCGAAGTAGCGCAGCCGGACCTGGAAGGCCGCGGCCACCACGTCCATCAGCTCGTCATCGCTGCTGTGCAGGACTTGGAGGAGCTCGGCGCGGGTGGGCAGTTCGCGGGCCAGGGCCTTGGTGGTCAGCGGGTCAAGCCAGGTCATGGGGACTCCTTCGCGGTGAAGCTATCAGGGACGGCCGGGCGGAGTAGTGTCAGGCCCATGCGGGTCGCGATCCTCGATGATTATCAGCAGGTTTCCCTCGCCAGCGCGGACTGGTCCGCGGTGCGCTCCCTCGGTCAGATCGACGTGTTCGACCAGCATATCGAGCGGACGGAGGCGCTGGTCAGCGCGCTGGAACCGTACGACGTGGTGGTGGCGATGCGAGAGCGGACCGCCTTCGACGCCGAGCGGCTCGGCCAGTTGCCGCGGCTGCGGCTGCTGGTCACCACGGGCATGGGCAACGCCGCCATCGACCTCGCCGCCTGCGCGGCCCGCGGCGTGACCGTGTGCGGGACGGACGGCATCGGGTCGGCGACGGTCGAGCTGACCTGGGGACTCATCCTGGCGCTGCTGCGGCACATCCCCGAGGAGGACCGGCGGCTGAAGCTGGCCGGGCGGGCCGGGGGCGCGGCGCTCGGGGCGGGCGGCAGCTGGCAGCAGACGGTCGGGACCGGCCTGGAGGGCAAGCGGCTCGGTGTGGCCGGCTTCGGGCGGCTGGGGCGGCAGGTGGGGCGGATCGGCCGGGCGTTCGGCATGCAGGTGGTGGCGTGGAGCCAGAACCTGGACGCGGCGGCCGCGGCCGAGGAGGAGGTCGAGGCGGTCAGCAAGGAGACGCTGTTCTCCTCCGCTGACGTGGTGTCCGTGCACTACAAGCTGAGCTCGCGCAGTTCCGGGATAGTCGGCGCGGCGGAGCTAGCCCTGATGAAGCCGTCCGCGTACCTGATCAACACCTCGCGGGGGCCGCTGGTGGATAGCGCGGCGCTGGTGGCGGCGCTGCGGTCGGGGGCGATCGCGGGCGCGGCGCTCGACGTCTACGACATCGAGCCGCTGCCGCTGTCCGATCCGCTGCGGTCCGCGCCGAACGTGGTGCTGACGCCGCACCTCGGCTACGTCACCGAGGAGACCTACCGGGTCTTCTACGGCGACGCGGCCGAGGACATCGTGGCGTTCGCCAACGGCGCGCCGGTGCGGGTGCTTTCTTAGTTCGGGTCGCGGCCGGAGAGGGCTAGTGCCTTCTGGAACGCGGTCGCGTCGTCCTTGGTCTTCACTGGTTCGGCGAAGCCGTCGTACTGGCGGAAGAGCTCGGCCTGCTTGTTCACCGTGTCCTGGACGACTTCGGCGAGGGCGTCGGTGGCGTGATACTCCTGGCCGGTGGCGTGGGCCACGTCCCAGCCGTGCAGGGCCATCTCCATGATGAGCATGGCGCCGATGTCGGTGGCCGGGGTGGCGCTGCCCATCATGTCCCTGGTGCCTTCCCAGGCTTGCGGCTCGCTCCAGGCGTCGACCGCCTTCTTGATCTGCTTCGCGTAGTCCGCGCGGTAGCCCGGGTCGGCGGTGAAGTCCTTGCTCATCAGGTCCTCGGCGGCGCTCTCGCCGTGCGCCCGGCGCTCGGCCGAGTACGAGGTCCACAAGATCAGGTGGTTGAGCAGGGTCCGCAGGTCCCAGTCGCCGCACCCGCTGGGGTCATCGAGGCTCTTGGTGTCCGGGATGTTCTGCACCACCCGGGCCGCCTCGGCCGCGGCGTCGGCCATCTCCGCGCTGAGATTCGTCTTTTCCATGTCTTCGAGGCTATCGGGACCGGGGTTCTGCGGTCTTGAACAAACGCGACAGATTAGGCTTATGACGTGCCAGAAGTCGCCGCCGGGACCATGGGTCGCGGCGTCCTGCGCCCGGATCTCGCGGCGGCTCATCTCCGGCTGGACCGGCACCAGCCATCGGAGGCGCTGGCGCCGTTCGTGGAGTACTACTGGATCCCGCGCTGGGACCTTCGCGGCCAGCCGGCCTACGAGCAGGCGGTCCTGCCGCATCCCAACGTGCACCTGGCCTTCGAGGCGTCCGGAGCCGGGATCTTCGGCGTGGACCGCAGGCTCTTCACCCGGTCGCTGTCCGGGCTGGGCCTGGCGTTCGGCGTGCGGTTCCGGGCCGGCGGCTTCCGGCCGTTCTGGCAGGCGCCGATCTCCCAGCTGACCGACCGGGTCGTGCCGGCCGCGCGGATGTTCGGGTCGCGGGCGGAGAAGACGCGGCAGGCGATCATGCGCTCGGCTTGGGTCGGCGGCGAGCTGGACGAGGACGATGAGCGGATGATCGGGTTCGCGGAGTCGCTGCTGTGCTCGGTGCTGCCGGAGCGGGATCCGGTGGCCGAGGAGGTCGCCGCGCTGGTGTCGCGCATCACCGACGATCCCGGGCTGCGGCGAGTCGACGAGCTGTGTGCTGTCGCTGGCCTGTCGGCGCGCACGCTGCAGCGGCTGTTCGCCGACTACGTCGGGGTCAGTCCCAAGTGGGTGATGCGCCGGGCCCGGCTGCACGAGGCCGCGGAACGCGCCGACAGCGGCGAGCCGGTCGACTGGGCCTGCCTGGCCGCGGACCTCGGCTACGCCGACCAGGCCCACCTGACCCGGGACTTCACCGTCACCATCGGGATCCCGCCGACCCGCTACGCCACGACCGCTGGCTCCCTGAACAGCTGAGGCTCCTCGCTGGTCCCGGCTGCTTCGCTGGCTCCGGCTTCGCTGGCGTCGGCTTTGCTGGCGTCGGCCTTGCTGGCGTCGGCCTTGCTGGCGTCGGCCTTGCTGGCGTCGGCCTTGCTGGCTCCGGCCGGGACGGTGCGGATGCTTTCTAGCCGCGGCCGGCCGCGGGCGCCTTCCAGGGCTTTCCTGATATCGCTGATGACCGCGGCCGGATCGCTCCGGAGCTGCCCGGGCGTGCAGCGGAGCACAACGATCTGGTACCTGGCCATGCGCCGGCCGCGGGCGAGCGTGTCGGCGTGATCGTGCGGGGACAGGTGCCATTCCCGCGAGTCCACCTCGAGGGCGATGCCCAGCTCCGGCCACCAGCCGTCGGGCCGGGCGATGAAGGTCCCGTCGGTGGCGTAGAGCTCCGGGTTGAACAGCGGCATCGGCAGCCTCGCCTTGACCAGCAGGTCCTTGAGATCCGCCTCCGCGGTCGACCTGATCCCCTCCGCCACGTCCGCCAGCGCCATCCGGAACAAGGCCGAGCCGGCGTTCGGCCCTCCGGCCAGCTCCGCCGCGAGGTCCCCGACCTGGCAGCGCCCGCGCTGTACCGCGTCGGCCACGACCGCCCGGACGTCCCGGAGGCTGTCCATCCCGCGCACCGCATCAGCGACGGCACGCGGCAGCGGGACGTACCATACTGGGCCGGCCTGCCAGATCCGTCCGGGCATCCGGACGGTGCGATGTAGCCGGACGAACCCCGCGTCGTGCCGCTGCCGGGTATCAGGTACCAGAACGTCAACCAGGTCCGGCACGAGCTTGCCGATGTGATGGCAGCGCAGCGCCGCTGGACCAGTGACCAGGCTGCCGTCGCCCGCGTACAGCAACGCGGCCATTTCCTGCTGAAGCGTGGTCGGCGTTCCTGTCATGGCCAGGTAGACGCCGGGCAGCAGCTTGCGCCAGGGTCCGCCAGGTCGGAGCCGGTGTCGCAGTGCGTTCGCAGACAAGCCTGCAGCCAGTGCCTGATGGCGCGCTATCACGTCAAGCTGCTGGCTGAGGATCTGGTCCAGCGCAGCTCGATCCAGCTGGGTCGTTCGGGTCATGTACGCATGATGAGCGCAGGGTACGACAAAAGCGCCACAGCAGCGACTATCACGCAACGAGGAACCACCGCAATGTGGCGCTGCTGTTGTGCTAACCACTGCAGCGTCACATTGCGGTGGTGGCGGGAGCACGGGGCTCGGGACACACGGGTGCATGTTGCGAGTGGGACTGGTGGTGCGGGTTCCGGGCGGGAGGGGGACCCAGACGGGCCGGGTGGCCGAGCCCGAGCGGGCAGGCCAGGGAAGGTGGGTCCGGAGGCGGACCTGCCCGGGGCCGGGCCCCGGGCAGGTGGGTCAGGCTTCTACTACTACGGGGATGATCATGGGGCGGCGGCGGTAGTTGTCGCTGACCCATTTGCCGACGATGCGGCGGGCTAGCTGGCTGAGCTGGTGGGAGTCGACGATGCCGTCGGCGGCCGCGGCGACCAGGGCTTCCTCGATCTTCGGCAGGACCTCGCCGAAGGCGGCGTCGTCGATGCCGGATCCGCGGGCGTGGATCTCCGGGCCGGCCACCATCTTGCCGGAGCTGGAGTCGACCACGATCACGACCGAGACGAAGCCCTCGTCGCCGAGGATGCGGCGGTCCTTCAGCTGCGATTCGGTGACCTCGCCGACGGTGAGGCCGTCCACGTAGACGTAGCCGCACTGGACCTTGCCGGCCACGCTGGCCTGGCCGCCGACCAGGTCGACGACCACGCCGTCCTCGGCGATCACGATGTTGTTATCGGGGACGCCGGCCTGGGAGGCGAGGTGGGCGTGCGCCCGCAGGTGCCGCCACTCGCCGTGGATCGGCATGAAGTTGCGCGGCCGGACCAGATTCAGCACGTAGAGCAGCTCGCCGGCCGGGGCGTGGCCGGACACGTGCACCAGCGCGGAGGCCTTGTGCACGACCCGGGCGCCGAGCCGGGTCAGCCCGTTGATCACCCGGTACACCGCCGTCTCGTTGCCCGGGATCAGCGAGGAGGCCAGGATGACGGTATCGCCCGCGGCGATCCTGATCGGGTGGTCGCGGCCGGCCATCCGGGACAGCGCCGACATCGGCTCGCCCTGCGAGCCGGTCGAGATCAGCACCACGTCGCCGGGCGGCATCTCCTCGGCCTCGCGCAGCTCCACCAGGAGGCCGCCGGGGACTCGCAGGTAGCCGAGTTCCCGCGCGACGCCCATGTTGCGGACCATGGACCGGCCCACGAAGGCGACCTTGCGCCGGTGCTTGACCGCGGCGTTGAGCACCTGCTGGACCCGGTGCACGTGGGAGGCGAAGCAGGCCACGATGATGCGCTGGGTGGTGTGGCTGAAGATCTCGTCGAGGACCGGCGCGATGTCGCGCTCCGAGGTCACCACGCCGGGTACCTCGGCGTTGGTCGAGTCGGCCATCAGCAGGTCGACGCCCTCGGTGCCGAGCCGGGCGAAGCCGGCCAGGTCGGTGAGCCGTCCGTCCAGCGGGAGCTGGTCCATCTTGAAGTCGCCGGTGTGCAGGACCACGCCCGCCGGGGTGCGGATGGCCACCGCCAGCGCGTCCGGGATCGAGTGGTTGACCGCGAAGAACTCGCACTCGAACGGGCCGAACGAGCTGCGGTCGCCCTCCACCACCTCGACGGTGGCCGGGTCCAGCCGGTGCTCGGCCAGCTTGCTCTTGACCAGGGCCAGGGTCAGCTTGGAGCCCACCAGCGGGATGTCCTTGCGCTGCCGGAGCAGGTAGGGGACGGCGCCGATGTGGTCCTCGTGCGCGTGCGTGAGGACGAGCGCCTCGACCCGGTCCAGGCGCCCCTCCAGGTAGCCGAAGTCCGGCAGGATCAGGTCGACGCCAGGCTGGTCCGGGTCGGGGAACAGGACGCCGCAGTCCACGATGAGCAGGCGGCCCCGGTATTCGAAGACCGTCATGTTCCGGCCGATTTCCCCGAGCCCGCCGAGCGCGACGATGCGCAGGCCGTTGCGGGGAAGGCGGGCGGGCAGGGCGAGGTCGGGGTGCGGGTGACTCAAGACGTCATCCCCGCCGTCCCGGGCAGCTTCACGCCGCCCGTGGCGAGGTCCAGCATCAGCTGCTGTCTTTCCGCCTCGGTCGCCGCCAGCAGCGGACCGCGGACCGCGCCGCCCGGCTGGCCGAGCAGGTCGAGCGCCGCCTTGGTCATCACCGCGCCCTGGTTGCGGAACAGCCCGTCGTAGACCGGGATGAGCTCGTAGTGGAGCTGGCGGGCCCGGGCGACGTCGCCGGCCCCGAACGCGTCGATCATCTCGTGCAGCCGGTCCCCCACCACGTGGCCGACCACGCTGACGAAGCCGACCGCGCCGAGGGCGAGCCACGGCAGGTTCAGCATGTCCGTGCCGCAGTAGTAGACGAGGTCGGTACGCGCCAGCACGTGCGAGGTGGCGGACGGATCGTCCTTGGCGTCCTTGACGCCGATGATCCGCGGGTGGGCCGCCAGCCGGACCAGGGTTTCCGTGGCCACCGCGGCACCGGTCCGGCCGGGGATGTCGTAGATGAGCACGGGCAGCCCGGTGGCGTCCGCGACCGCCGTGAAGTGAGCCTCGAGCGCGGGCTGGGGCGGCTTGCTGTAATACGGGGTGACCACCAGGAGCCCGTGGACGCCAGCTCGTTCGGCCGATCGGGCTAGCTCGATGGTGTGGGCGGTCACGTAGGTGCCGACCCCGGCCACCACCTTGGCCCGCGAGCCCACCGCGTCGAGCACCACCCGGAGCAGGCGCTCCTTTTCCGCGTCGGTCGTGGTGGGCGACTCGCCGGTGGTGCCGTTGATCACCAGGCCGTCGTTGCGCATATCCGTGACGAGATAGTCAGCGAGGCGGGCGGCCCCGTCGAAGTCGACGCTCCCGTCGGGGTTCATCGGGGTGATCATCGCTGTCACCATCTGGCCGAACGGGGGGGTCTGGGGGGTTCGTCCCCCCGGGCCGACAGAGTGCGCCGGATTCGTCGTCATACCCGAACGCTACCCGCAACCAGGTGCCCAGAGTAGGCGGCTTACCGTCGCCCTGGTGAGAAATCCCGCCACCCCCTGGCCCCCGCAGGGTTAGCGGTCAAGGGGCCAGGGGGCCGAGGGGACGTGCTCCCCAGGGAGCGGGGGGAATCTGGGGGCGTCCCCCCGGCCCGGCTGAGAGCGGCCGACGTGGGCTCGGGGGTACCCACGTCAGCCGCCTTCACTAAAGGGATCGTCCGGCGGAGCCGGAACGTTACACAGCTGGCGGCGCCGGGACTTCACCCGGCCGGCCCCGCCAGGGATGCCGGGTCGGCGAGGCGGGTGCGGGCACGCCGGCGAGGCGGGTGCAGAGCCGTGGCGGCCAAGAGGAACCACCGTTCCGGCAAGACCGCGGAGCTAGGCAAGACCGTGGAGCTAGGACCGTTAGTGCCGCTTAGCCGGAGGGTCCGCGAACCTGTCGTACAAGTCTTCTGCTCTCCGGCTGGTCTTGCTGCTCAGCCACCGTGTTTCAAGACCAACCGCCGACAGGAAACCGTAAACGGCAACAACCGCCAGAACCACGACGATGACGTACATCCACCACATGGGTACCACCATGACCTTACTGAAGATTCTTTCCCTACCCCCAGAAGGAGGCCGCACACCTGGACCGCGGAACGTTTTCACATCGCTGCCGGCCAAGGGTCAGCGGGCGAGAGATCGAAATCTGGCATGTTCGCTCCTGGGCACGAGGCACATGTTCGGAGCGCAGCGGGTATATCGGGCCTATGGCACTGGCGCTCGCCTGGATAGGCGTGTTCCTGTCACTCACGGCCGTCGGCTGGGCCGCGCAGTGCGGTGTCCGCCTGTACCGTGCGTTCGCCGTGTCCCGCTCGCCGGCGGCGGTGCCGGGAGAGCCGATTGAGCGGCTGGGGGCAAACTTGTGCCGCCTGCGGAGGAAGCTCGAGGCAGCGGAGAACGACACGCTCACGCCTTTCAAGGCGGCGCGCGTGCAGGCGTTGCGCGACGCCTACCTGCATGTCTTGTCCGCTGCCTGCGTGCGGTTGGAGATCTCCCCGCCTGTGGCCCGCGGTAACGCCGCCGTGCCGTTGACTGAGATTTACCGCGCCGAGGCAGCGTTGCGGCAATGCGGTCTCGATGTCCGGCGGCAGGTCGCAGCCTGAGTTCCGGTCAAGCAGCCTGGTTCATCACCACCGTCCTTCGTGTCGTCCGGGACCCGGCCTCAGCGGCCGAGCGCCTGCCCGGTCTGCGCGTCGAACAGGTGCAGCTTGTGCGTGTCGAACCAGATGTCGAACGCGGCCCCCTCCTTCGCCCGGGTGGCCGGGTTGAGCCTGGCCACGAACGTGCCGCTGGAGTCCGGCGCATCCCCGCTGCCGACCTCCTGGGCCACCCGCTGCAGCTCGGCCGCCTGCGCGATGTCCGGCTTGGCCACCGGGAAGTAGGCGAAGACGTCGCTGCCCACCGACTCGAGGACGTCGGGTTTCACGTTCATGACGCCGCCCTGCTCCCGCTTGGCCTCTTCCACCAGCGCGGCGTCCTCGAAGTCCTCGGGCCGGATGCCGACGACGACGTCCCGGCCCGCCTTCTCCTGCTCCAGCAGGCGCACCCTCTCGGCCGGCAGCGTCACATCACCGAGCGGCCACTTCAGCATGCCGTCGGCGAGCTGGCCGGGCATGAAGTTCATCGACGGTGACCCGATGAAGCCGGCCACGAACAGGTTGGCCGGGTAGTCGTAGAGCTCCTGCGGGCTCCCCACCTGCTGCTTCACGCCGAGCCGCATCACCAGGATCCGGTCGCCGAGCGTCATCGCCTCGGTCTGGTCGTGGGTGACGTAGATGGTGGTCACCGCCAGCTGCTGCTGTAGCCGGGCGACCGTGGTCCGCATCTGCACGCGCAGCTTGGCGTCCAGGTTGGACAGCGGCTCGTCCATGAGGAACGCCTGCGGGTCCCGCACGATGGCGCGGCCCATGGCGACCCGCTGGCGCTGGCCGCCGGACAGGTTGACCGGCTTGCGGTCCAGGTGATCGTTGAGCTCGAGCAGGTCGGCGGCTTCCTTGACCTTGCGGTCGATCTCGTCCTGCGGCACCTTGGCTAGCTTGAGCGGGAACGCCATGTTCTGCCGCACGGTCATGTGCGGGTACAGCGCGTAGGTCTGGAAGACCATCGCGATGTCGCGCTCCTTGGGACCCAGCAGGTTCACGACCTTGCCGTTCATCTTCAGTTCGCCGTCGCTGATGTCCTCCAGGCCGGCGATCATGTTCAGCGCGGTCGACTTGCCGCAGCCGGACGGCCCGACGAACACGATGAACTCGCCGTCGGCGATGTCCAGGTCCAGCGCCTTGACCGCCTCGGTCCCGTCCGGGTACCGCTTGGTGACCTTGTCGAGTGTGATGGTGGCCATGCCGCCTCCTATCCCTTAACCGCGCCTGAGGTCAGGCCGGCGACGATACGACGCTGGAAGAACAGGGTGAACAGGACGATCGGGATCGTGATGATCACGGCGGCCGCCGCGATCGACCCGATCGGGAAGGTGAAACTCGATACGCCGGTGAAGAAGCCCATGGCCGCCGGGGCGGTGCGCGCCGCGTTGGTGGACGTCAGCGAGATGGCGAACAGGAAGTCGTTCCAGCAGAACATGAACACGAGGATCGACGTGGTGGCGATGCCGGGCAGGGCCAGCGGCGCGATCACGCTCAGGAAGATCTGCCGCTGCGACGCCCCGTCGACCTTGGCCGCCTTCTCCAGGTCCCAGGGGATCTCGCGGAAGAACGCCGACAGCGTGTAGATGGCCAGCGGCAGCGAGAACGCCAGGTACGGGATGATCAGCCCCGGCCAGGTGTTGAACAGGCCGATCGCCCGCTCGATGTTGAACAGCGGGTTGACCAGCGAGATCGCCGGGAACATGGCGATCATCAGCGACACCCCGATAAGCACGCTCTTGCCGGGGAAGTTCAGCCGCGCGATGGCGTAGGCCGCCATCGTGGCGAGGACCACCGAGATCACGGTGGCGATCACGCCGATCCCGATCGAGTTGAGCAGCGGCTCGACGAACGCCGAGCCGTGGAAGATCCCGGTGAAGTTCGACAAGGACCACTTTTCCGGCCAGAAGCTGCCGTCGGACAGGGTGGTCGGGTCCTTGAACGCCAGGGCGATCAGCCACCAGATGGGGAACAGCGTCCAGGCGATCACGATTACGTTGATGGCCGCCCAGTTGGTCTTCTGCCGGGCCGGCATGGCCGGACGGGCCGTGCGCGCCGCCGTTCTGGCGGCAGGGGTTGCTACCGCGGTCATCTCAGCGTCGCTCCAATGTGCTACCGGGGGCGGCGGTGCCGAACCCCTTGATGAACAGGAAGGCGATGATCCCCACGCAGATGAAGATCAGCACCGAGATCGTCGACCCGATGCCGAGGTTCAGCGAGGTGAACAGGTTGTCGTAGCCGAGGATCGACAGCGAACCGGTGCCGTTGTTGCCTCTGGTGAGGATGAAGATGTTGTCGAAGATCCGGAACGCGTCGAGCGTGCGGAACAGCAGGGCCACCAGGATGGCGGGCTTCATCAGCGGCACCATGATCTGGGTGAACCGCTGCCACGCGGTGGCCCCGTCCACCTTGGCCGCCTTGAGCAGGTCTTCGGGGACCAGGGACAGGCCGGCCAGCAGCAGCAGGGTCATGAACGGCGTGGTCTTCCAGATCTCGGCCAGGATGATCAGGCCGATCGCCTGCCACTGGTTGGTCAGCGGGGCGCTGCCGGCCGGGAGCAGGTTGGCCAGGTACCCGATGCCGGGCGTCCAGGCGAACTGCCAACTGTAGGCGGCGGCCACGGTGACGATCCCGTACGGGAGCAAGATCGAGGTCCGGACCAGCGCCCGCCACAGCGGTGTCCGGTGCAGCAGCAGGGCCAGTGCCATGCCGGCCACCAGTTCCACCGCGACCGTCACCACGGTGATGACCACCGTGACCAGGAACGCGTGCCACCAGATGCCGCTGGACAGCACGGCGCCGTAGTTGGCCAGGCCCACGAAGTGGGTGAGCTTCGGGAACCGGAAGTCGTACCGCTGCAGCGACAGGTAGACCGCGTAGATGATGGGATAGAAGGCCACCGCGGCCATCACGATCACCGCGGGGGCGCAGAGCATCCACCCGAAGCGCCGTTCGGCCCGGGTACCTTCGGACAGCCGCCGGCGATCGGCCCGGGTGAGCTCGGCGGGCGCCTGCGGCGGAGCCACCGTGGTCATGTCGTCACCTCTGTTTCTGCCTGCGTTCGGACTGCGGCGAGCGTCATGGGATCAGCCCCTTGTCGGCGAGCGCGTTGACGATGCCGCCCTTGATCTGGGTCAGGGTGGAGGAGGGATTGATGCTGCCGGGCGGCGACACGGCGTGCGAGATCACGATCGAGATGTTCTGGTAGGCCGGGGTCTTCGGCCGCACCGACGCGGACAGCAGCGCCTGCTTGATGGCCGCGGCGAAGGGATAAGCCTTGACGAATTTCGGATCGTCGTACAGGGACATCAGGGTCGGCGGCAGGCCGCCCTTGGTCGCGGCGATGAACTGGTGCGGCTTGTTGCGTATGCACAGGATGGCCTGCCTGGCCAGGGCCGCATGAGGGGAGTAACGGCTGACCGCCAGGTCGATGCCGCCGATCGTCACGTGCGACGGGGAGCCCGGGTTGACCCCCGGGTACGCTGCCCACTTGAAGGACTTGAACAGCTCCGGCTGGTCGGCCTGCATCGAGGGATAGACGAACGGGTAGTTCAGCTCGAAGGCGGCGGTGCCGCCCTCCATCGCCAGCCGGTTCTGGTCCTCCTGCTGCACGCCGAGCGAGGGGTCGGCAGCCGGGGAGTGCGCGAGCCTGGACATGATCTGCAGGGCCTTCAGCGCCGGGGCGCCGAGCGACGGGGCGGTGCTGCTGGCGTCCAGGATGCTGCCGCCCGCGCTGGCGACCAGCGAGTTGAACCAGACCGTGACGCCCTCGTACTGGGCGCCCTGGATCTCGATGAGGTGCGGCTTGCCCTGTTTCGCCAGGCTCTCCGCGTCGCTGATCATCTCGTCCCAGGTCTTCGGCGGGCTGGGCACCAGGTCCGACCGGTACCACAGCAGCTGGGTGTTCGTGTTGTACGGGACCGCGTACAGCTGCCCCTTCCAGGTAGCGGTGGTGAGCATCGTCGGGAGCGTGTCCTGCTCGGCCGCCGCCTTGTCCGCGCCCGTCCACGGCAGGATCCAGCCCGCCTCCGCCATCTCCGCCTCCCAGGTCACGTCCAGGCCGAGGATGTCCATGGACGCGTCGTGCGCGGCCAGCCGGAACACCAGCTGCTGGCGCTGGCCGTCCGCCGCGGTGGGCAGCTTGTTGTAGACGATCTTGTACTTGCCGCCCGACTGGGCGGTGCAGTCGTCGACCGCCTGCTGGACCGCACCCGAGTTGTCGGGGAAGCTCCAGTAGTTCAGCGTGACCGGGCCCGTTCCGGCCGAGGCCGACGAGCAGGCCGCCAGCCCGGCGGCGAGCAGCGCTGGGGCTGTCACCGCCGCCGCGCGCCGCCGAAGGTTCCAGCCACGTGATCGGGAGGCCCTCCCGCTAGGCGGGCGCGACAGGGGGCCGCGGCCCCCGGGGTAAGTGCTGCGAGGGACATCCATGTCCGACCACCCCAATTCCATTGTCGTAGCCTGCCCGTACGCCGGGTACCGGCGGCCACCGCTGCTATCGGGTGTTCCCCAAGTGACGGGGACCTATACACATCAAAACGCTTGTCGTGGCTGTCGCGTCAACAGGGCAACCGCGGGATCGCCGACTTACGGCCCCGGTTCCGCATCGCCCGCTCGCGCCGCCCGCCGACGGCACCTGCCGGGAGTATTCACGGTCGGCATCTTCCGCTTCACCGCCTCCAGCCTGACTGGATATGGTTCACGACGTCTATCAGAATGGCTTCCACGCGGTCAAGGACATGAACCGTTAGGAGGAACGTGGACCCGGTCGAGGCGAGCAGGGCGCAGGATTCGGGGCGTGAAGGGGTCTCCGGGTCGGGCCCGCCGTGGTGGCACGGCGCCGTCATCTACCAGCTGTACGTGCGGTCCTGGCGGGACAGCGACGATGACGGCTACGGCGACCTGCGCGGCATCATCGAGCGGCTCGATCACCTGGCCTGGCTCGGGGTGGACGCCATCTGGCTCTCCCCCACCATGCCCTCGCCCGACGAGGACTGGGGCTACGACGTCAGTGACTACACCGGCGTCCACCCCGAGCTGGGCACGCTGGCTGACCTGGACGAGCTGATCGAAGCGGCCGGCCGGCGCGGCCTGCGGGTGCTGCTCGACCTGGTGCCGAACCACACCAGCGCGGCGCACCCCTGGTTCGCCGACGCCGCGTCCGGCCGGGAGGCGGCGCACCGGAGCTACTACGTGTGGGCCGACCCGAAACCGGACGGCGGCCCGCCGAGCAACTGGCTCGACTTCACCGGGCGGCCCGCCTGGCAGTGGCACGCGAGCGGCCAGTACTACCTGCACAACTTCCTGCCCGGCCAGCCCGACCTGAACTGGTGGGAGCCCGCGGTCCACACCGAGTTCCGCCGCATCCTGCAGTTCTGGTTCGACCGCGGGGTCGCCGGGTTCCGGATCGACGTGGCCCCCGGCCTGTACAAGGACGCGGAGCTGCGCGACAACCCGCCGCTGGGCGACGGCGGCCCGATGGACGGCGCCTACGGCCTGCGGTTCACTTACAACACCAACCGCCCGCAGACGCACGCCGTCTACCGGGACTGGCGCACGATCGCGGAGAGCTACTCCCCGGCCCGGCTGCTGCTCGGCGAGACCTGGGTGCCCGATGCCGAACGGCTGGCCGCCTATTACGGCAATCACGACGAGCTGCAGCTCGGCTTCAACTTCCCGTTCGCCTTCGCGTCCTTCGACCCGGACCAGCTGGCCCAGATCGTCGAGTGGACGCTGGCGGCGCTGCCGCCCGGCGCGTGCCCGGTGTGGATGGGCTCCAACCACGACCTGGGCCGGTTCCCCAGCCGCTGGGGCGGCGGCGACGAGCGCAAGACCAGGCTGGCGCTGCTGGTGCTGGCCACCCTGCCCGGGACCAGCGTGCTCTATTACGGCGACGAGATCGGCATGACCGACGTCGAGGTCCCGGTTGCGCTGCGCCGGGACAACGCCACGCTGGACGTGGCCGCGGGCGCCGACCGGGACCGGGCCAGGACCCCGATGCCGTGGGACGGCTCCCCGGGCGGCGGCTTCACCGGGCCGGGGGTGACGCCGTGGCTCCCGATGGCGGACCCGCCCGCGGCGACCGTGGCCGGCCAGCGCGACGACGCCGGCTCGGTGCTCGCGCTGACCCGGGACCTGCTCGCGCTGCGCCGGGCCGAGCTCGGCGGCGGCCTCCCGGCGTTCGCGAACCTGCACGTGGACGACGGGCGGTGGTGGTACCGGACCGGTCCCCTGGTGGTGGCGGCGAACTTCACCGGCCGGCCGGCCGAACTGCCCGCGGGCGAGATCGTGCTGCGGTCAGGCCCGGCCGGGGATGCGCCGCCGGACGGGCTGCGACCGTGGGAAGGGGTCATCACGCGCCCAGCGCGATGAACGACCAGCCGGCCGCGGTCACCTCCGGGTCCTCGGGGCCGACCTCGGCCCGGGCGTCGCGCAGCGCGGCGGCGAGGGTTCCCGGCGCGGTCCGCAGGCGCCGGTGCAGGGCCAGCATCAGGGGCGCGGCGGCGCGGTCGCCGACCTGGGCCACGCTGGCCACGATGCCCGCCGTGCCGAGCGGCAGCAGGGCGCTGGCCAGGCCGAGCAGCTCGTCGGCGCCGGCCGGGGCGAGCCGCCCGGACTCGCAGCTGGGCAGGATGAGCCGGTAGGGCGCCCGGCCGAGCCGTTCGACGTCGTGCACGGTCAGCGGGCCGTCGGCCAGCCGCAGCGAGGAGAACATCGGGCTTTCGGCCCGGAAGGTCCCGTGCGCGGCGATGTGCGCCAGGCCGGCGCCGTCGATGGCGCCGAGCACCCGGGCCGCGCTCGCGTCCGGTCCCGCCAGCACGGTGGCCGCCCGCCCGTACTCCGCGGCCAGGGTCCCGACTTCGGCCCGGCCCGCGGGCAGGCCGGGGCCGCTGACCAGCACGACCTTTTCCCGGCCGAACGGGTGGGTGTTCCGCGCGCGCAGCCAGCTGCGCGCGGACGGGGCGACGCTCACCTCCCGGCCCGCGAGCGACGGCAGCAGCGCCCACGGGACGGCGTTCAGGCGGCCCGGTGGCACGATGACCACCGGGCCGTCGCCCAGGTGGCCGCGGGCCGCGCCGAGCAGCAGCGCGTCGAGCCTGCGGCCGGCCTCCGCCAGGGCGGCCAGGGCCTGGCCAGCCGGCTCGGCCGGGTGGCCGCGGGCCATCCGGCTCAGCCCGAACCGGGCGAAGTCCACCTCGCGGGCGGCGGCGGCCGCGTCGCCCGCCGTCCGGCGGCGGACCCGGCCGGCGCCGCACACCAGCACGTGCAGGCCGCCGTCGACCACGACCAGTTCGAGCAGCCGGGCCGGGCCCAGGGAGGCCAGCAGGGCGCCCGCGCTGAACGGCTCCGCTACCCCGGTCTGGCCCGGAGAGGACCGCAGCGTGCGGGCCCGGACGGCGGCTTCGAGCCGCAGCCGCTCGCGGTGCAGTACGGCGGCCGGGGAGCCGCCGGGCTCGGCCCGTTCCAGCCGGACCGAGACGTCGCGCAGGGCCGCGAGGTCGTCGTGGCCGGCGGGGCCGGGGGGCCCGGGCCGGACCGGGGCTTGCAGGGCGACGGCGCGCCAGCGCTCGCTCCAGGTGAGCAGCAGGCGGGGGCGTCCGGAACGGAGCGCGGCCCGCTGCGCCAGGTCGGCGAGCTCGGCGCCGTGCGCGGTGGCATGCGCTCGCAGTTCGGCCGCGCCGAGCGTGGCGAGGTGCTCCTCCAGCAGGCCGAACCCGTTCCGGCAGGCGGCCAGCAGCCGTCGCTGGTCTCCCGCCGCCTCGGCCCGCAATGCCTCGGCCAGCCAGCCCGTCGCGCGGGCGAACGCGGGCACCCGGCGGCGCGCGGCCCGGGCAGCGTAGCCGAGCAGCCGGTCGGCCTCGGTGCGGGACCCCCGCGATCCGGCCGCCAGGGCGATCCGGCCGGCCAGCAGCCAGGCGTCCGGGGCCTCATCGGAGCGCAGCTCGGCCAGGCGGGCCGCGGTGCGCCTGGCTTCCGGCAGCAGCCGCCCGGGCGGCCGGCCGGCGAGAAAACGAGCCTGCAGGACCACGAGGGCGGCGTGGGCGCGCCAGCGTTCGCGATGCTGGGTGCGGAACAGCTGGCGTGACAGGGCAGCTCGTTCGGCGGAAAGCCGGTCATGGCCGGCGGCGAGCGCGGTCCGTGCGGCGGCCAGCAGGAGCTCGGCCCGCTTGGCGGGGGCGACCGGACCGTCCAGCGCGGTCTCGACGGCGGCCAGGGCGTCGGCGGGCAGGCCCGCCGCCAGCAGCACGGCGCACCGGTCCAGGGCGGCGTCCGGCACCTCGACACCGAGCTCGGCGTAGCGGGCGGCCGCGTCGTCGAGGTGGCGCAGCGCGCCGGGCAGGTCGCCGCCGGCGAACGCGACCAGGGCCCGGTTGTGCCGCGCGTAGGCGATCTCGAGGCGCTGGCCGGTCCCGGCGAACAGGGCCTCGGCCGCGGTAAAGCCGGCCTCGGCCCGGGCGGTGGCCCCGGTGGCCAGGTCGGTCAGCGCCGCCGCGGTACGGGCGCGGGCCTCCCAGACCACCTCGCCGGTCCGGCGGGTCAGCGCGATCGCCTGCCGCAGGTCGGCCCGGGCCTGCTGGTAGCGCCCGGCGATGTGCAGCGAGGCGCCGCGGCGGACCAGGACGCGGCCGAGCGCGGCCCCGGCCTCGGTGCTGGCGGCGGCCGCGTCGAGCGCGTCCAGGCCGGCCCGGGTCCGGCCGGCCAGCACCAGCGCGGTGCCCAGCGAGGTGAGCACGTCCGCCTCGCGCTCCGGGTCCGCGGCGGCGCGGGCCAGCCGGGCCGCCAGCCGGAACTCGCGGATGGCGGCGGCCACGTCGCCGAAGTCGCGGAGCACGATCGCGGCGGCCTGGTGGGCGATCGACGCGTCGCGCGGGCTCGGCCGGGCGGCCAGCAGGGAGCGGGCCGCGGCCAGGGCGGCGCGCGGGCTGACGCCGGTCATCGGGATCAGCTCGTCGGTTACCTGCGCGGTCCGCGTCATAGCTTTGCGTCAGCTCCGTTCCCTGACTGGATCGTAGATCGTCGGCGCGGTCGGGAGGGTTCTGCAGTGAGCGGTGTTTCTGGCGGGGAAGACGCGCGGGATCGGGTTGATCGCAAGTGGCCGTACAGCCGGGCCTCGGCTCAGGTCCGGCTGGTGCTGGACGCGTACGCGGCGGCCGGCCTCACCATCGGCGTGCACCGGACCGGGGGTGAGGTGGATTTCCTCTACCAGGAAGGGGCGCTGCTGATCAGGGACGGCTACGTGGACCGGGTGCGTTCGGTGGTGGGCGGGGGCGAGGTGATGGACGGGCTGGCCGGCGGGGTCACGCACTTCTCGCTGGCGGGGGCGCGGATGGCGACGGTCACCGCGGCGCTGGCGGCGGTCGACCGCCTGGTCGGCGCGGGCACGGCCACCCCGAACCACGTGCTCTCGGTCTCCCCCGTGCACCTGTGCCCGGCCACCGAGCCCGAGGCGGTGCCGGCCGACGCCGCGCCGCGGCCGAGTCCCGGGCCCGCGGCCGGCTCCGGGGTGTCCATCCACGTGGTCGACACCGGCCTGCTCGCGGACGCGGCCTCGCACCGGTGGCTGGCCGGGGTGACCGGCGAGGAGGAGAAGCTGCCCGCGGGGGCCGACGGCGCGGTGGAGATCCCGCCGTACGCCGGGCACGGCACGTTCATCGCCGGGGTGGCCCGCTGCTTCGCGCCGGACGCCGCGGTGCACGTGACCAACGTGCTCAGCCTGGCCGGGGCGGCGCTGGAAACCGAGATCGTCCGGCATCTGGATGCTGTTCTGGGCCAGGGGCCCGACATCATCAGCCTGTCGGCGGGCGGGACGACCCGGGGTGACCGGCCCCTGCTCGGGTTCGAGATGTTCTGGGAGCGGTACCGTCAGCACAAGGGCACCGTGCTGGTCGCCGCGGCCGGCAACAACAGCGGCCGGCGGCCGTTCTGGCCCGCCGCGCTGCCCGGCGTGGTCTCGGTCGGGGCGCTGTCCGCGGACCTGCGCAGCCGCGCTTACTTCAGCGGTTACGGGCCCTGGGTCGACGTGTACGCCCCGGGCGAGCGGCTGGTCAACGCGTACGCGCGCGGCAGCTACTGGTACCAGGAGCCGCCGCGGACCGGTGAGCGCCGGGAGTTCTGGGGCATGGCCGCCTGGAGCGGCACCTCGTTCGCGACCCCGGTGGTGGCGGGCCTGATCGCGGCGCGGATGGCGCGGACCGGGGAGAACGGCCGCCGCGCGGCGGACGCGGTGCTGGCCGCGGCCCGCGCCCAGGCCGTGCCGGGCGTGGGTCCGGTTGCCGGCGTGGGTCCCGTCGCCGGCATGGGTCCCGTCGCCGACGCTTAAATTGGCGCTCGATAGCGCAAAAAGATGGTCGTCTATGGTCGTGCTATGTAGACTATGTGCGCGCGGACAGGTCGAGACTCCCGGTTCCGCACCGGTCAGTAACGGGAAGGAACACAATCGTGAACCATCACGACGCCGGGTCGGCCGAACTTGACCCCCAAGCCCTATCGTCGGAGGTCCCGCCCGGCTCGGCGGTGCGGGGCGGCCCGGAGTGGCGCCAGTTGTCGTTCCGGGCCAGCGGCCTGACCATCGAGCTCGAGATCACCGGCAGCGGGGACTACCGGCGGCTGATCGGCCAGCTGATCCCCCGGCAGTCGGCCGTGGTGGACGTCAGGCACCCCCACGGCGTGATTACCGTCGACGCCGACTCGCTCGGCCGGTTCAGCGCCGAGGAAGTCCCGTTCGGCCAGGTCAGCCTGCGCTGCCGGCTCGGCTCGGACCAGGCTCCCATCGTCACCGGCTGGATCAGCCTCTTAACGCGCCGCGCGCCCGCCCGGCCCGCGCCCGCCACCTCACCCCGCCTGGCCTCATGATCAGGTGTTGTTGGGTGCCGTCGGCGACCCCTAACAACACGTGATCATGAAAGAGCTTCCCCTGCGGGTAGCCGTGGGGGCGTCTGCGTGGGTTATGTGACTGGTGCGGGACGAGGGACGCGGCGCACGGCGCAGGCGCCGCATCGATACGGAGTCGGTGGCACATCGGGTACGTAAGAAGGTACCCAGTGGCACACCGACATCCGCGGGGACTCGGCGGGCTCGGGGGTCGGCGGGCTCGGGGGGTCGGCGGGGTTAGTCGTGGGCTACGTCGGGGTGGGCGGCGTCGGGGCTGGCGAGGCGGCCGAACAGGCGGCCGGCCTGCTCGGGGCGGAGCCGGGCGAACCGGCCCTCGGCCACGACCAGGGGGACGTCGGGTTCGGCGGCGGTGGTGATGCCGCCGACCGCCGAGATGCGCCGCCCTTCGACCTTGACCACGCGGGCCCAGACCCGGAGCGGGACATCCAGCGGAACCGGCCGCCGGTACCGGACGGACAGGTCCGTGGTCACGCCGGGGTGGCCGGACGCCGCGGCGGCGTGGCCGAGCAGCTGGTCGATCAGCATCGCGCTCATGCCGCCGTGGCCGTACATGGGCGGACCCTCGTAGACGTGGCCGAGCGTGCACCATCCCTCGGCGCCGTCCTTATCGCTCTCGGTCCGCAGCGGCGGGGCGATCGGGTTGCCCTCTCCGATCACCGGGTTGAACATCCGGACCCCGCCCATCAGGTCGTCCACCGAGGCGGGCTCGGCGATATCCCGGATGTGCGCGCGCAGGGCCGGGGCTACTTCGCGCAGCCGCCGGGCGCTGTCCCTGAGCACGTCGGCACCGACTTCGGTGCGGGTGACGAGATCGGTCAGCGTCCGCAGCTCGGCGGCCAGCTCGGCCACGGCCTCGCGGCGATCGAGCAGCTCGTCCGTCACCTCGGCGACCGGTCGCCCGGCAACTTCGGCTCCCGGCACCCGGGACCTGACGTCCCGGCGTCCGGACAACGGCGGGTCATCCACCGGACCACCTCCCACCGGACAGTATTCACGACCCCCGGGGAAGTGACGGCAGCCAGGCCAGGGTCTGGGACCGTGGTCTCACGGGGGGCGACGGGCCGGCCGGACGTGTGACTGTGATACCGGCCCTGATGGCCCGGATCGCATGTGTCGGGAGACGAAAATGCCTGCCGAAGACAGCATCATCCACCCGTTCAAGATCAGTTTCCCGGAGGCGGAGCTCACCGAGCTGGGCAGGCGCGTGGCAGAACAAGGCGGACTTCTTCGACGTCAAGCCCATCACCATCCCGTACGCCATCAGCGTCTTCCCGGACGAGCTCTACCAGGCCCCGCGGAACTGGGCCGAGCGCGCCTACCCCGGCAACCTCGTCTACTTCAACGAGGTCGACCGGGGCGGTCACTTCGCGGCCTGGGAGCAGCCGGACCTGTTCGCCGCCGAGATGCGGGCGGCGTTCCGGACGCTGCGCTTACCGGCACCGAGTCTCTCGCACGACGACCCGGTAGCTCTCATTAGATCGAGGCTAGGGTTCGGATACGGACTTTAGACTGGGCGGCTCACGTGTCTCCAGAAACCATGCCTCCCTGAATTGAGTCACCGATTGCCAGGCAAGGTTGGTATCAACCATGAATGCCTGCCTAGCTGCGGCCAAGGCGTCAAAGGTTCCCGGGTAAGATGACGCACTGGTTGCGTCGATCATACGTGCGACATCTAGGCTATCCGTGAACACATCTTGCACTGTTGCACAATAATAGGCATAAGCGGCGAAGTCGAGACGCAGCGAGGTCACTTCAGTCGATAGGCCACCGAAAGACTGACAGGCCAGGCCGACAATTTCCATTGCAGGTATATCAAGCGTAAGACGGTGGAGGATTTCATGGAAAGCGACTTGAAGGTTTAGAGCCTTTCCGGGCCCGAGACTGCTAGCGACGTTTATGGCGGCTTGCGCTTTGCGGCGAAGTTCATCTCGAATGACCCTTCCGCAAACCTTGCTAAGATCAGGGGATCTCGGGAGGGAGGGTTCACGTAGAAGCAAGAATGCATTGGAGGAGTCGACGTTGAATTCATCTCTCCTGGTTGGCGACGCGTCGTCGTCCCCGATGAGTGATGAGCTAACACGAGTCACCTGACGTGCGGCCCGGATGAGTTCGCGGGGCAATCCTCCCGCTAGACAGTGACATAGTGCTACATAGGGTTCGGTTAGCCCGATGACCCGCCGGTACAAAAGCCTGCGAGATTCCGCATAACTAAGCGGTCCGACGTGTATTATCTCATCGAAGGAGCTGTCGAAGGCATCTCGCAAGGGGAGGCCGCGGCGCTCGAATGCCGTAAGGGCATCATCGGAAACTGAAACCATGAAGTACGTATGCGGAATCCCGAAGACACCCTTGATTTCATTGAGGAAGCGCTCTGCCTGTTCCGGAGGGCCAATTTTGTCAAGCTCGTCGATACCCACGAATACACGATCGCCACGGCGGTGAGCGTCGGCCGCCACTTCGCTGGCGAATCGACGGAACTCATCGATAATCTCGGGATAGCTAAGCGGCTGCTCGGCCTGGGCTTTACTATGTGAATACTGTCCGCTGGTACTAGCGAGGCTCAGTGTACCGGACCATCCCGAGGTGAATGTCTGCAAATAGCGGACCCTTTCCAGATGCTCCTTAGCCTTAGCTTTAGTCTCGCGTCCTTCGATCTCGGAGAACGCTTCCTGGCGTGCTTGGCGCGCAATGCGGGCAGGAGCCCAGGCAAGTCTTATAATTCCGAACACCGCAATAGCGATACCGAGGTAGTAAATCCAGCTCTGGCGAAACCCCAGAGTACTAGCTATCGGCTGCTGCCAGTGTATTAAAGCAACGCTTGGAATCCCGTATCGTATGCTGCAGGAAACTATTGCGAACAGCAGCGATACGATGCTGTCTGCAAATCGGGTCGCCATAGCGGGAATGGACATCCTGGAGAGAGCGGAATCCTGCTTGTCATATCGGCGGATTACGCTTCGGCAGAAAACGGCAAACAGGTGCAGAATGAAATCGCGGGCAACATAATCTACCGGAGCCGAGACCATGCACCGAAGGTCTCCGCCCGGAGGCCTGGAAATGCCATCATCGAGGAGCCTGCTCCAGAAGCTGCCCTCGTTTTCGGCGGCGATAGAGTCAATATCACTACAATAGCCTCGGATTAGCGTTGATTTACCTGAACCCCGCGGCCCGGCAATTCCTATACTGGCACCGCCAAGCCTGGTGAGCAGGCTGCTAAGCTCGGTTGCCGTATATGTAGATACTTGATACGTGGCGTCATAAGTTTCACTGAGCCCTGAAATGTTAGTTACAGAATATGCTTGGTTAAATTGATCCTTCCGCGTTGTATTAATGAATGTGCGCGCCTGCGCTAGGAATTCTTCCTGGCCGAGTGCCGCCATCAGGCGGTTCCGCGCCTCCTCGAGCACTAGGTCAGCATTGAGGGCCACTTCGCCCGTGAGAAGCCTCAATTCAAGGCCAGTTGCCAGCCGGGGGGCGCTGTACAGAAATCCTGCTACAGCGATCATCGAGATCCCCGCCCACATAAGCGGTTTGGTCCATGGCCACAACGGAAAGCTTGCCAGTCCACTTACTATAAAGAACAAGCCTAGCGCCGTCGAAACGGTGGAGATCAGCCGCACCATGCGCCGGAAATCTGCCTCGACGGGAGGCTCGGGTCCATCCTTGAATTTAGGACCTCCAGTTGCGCGCCACAAGACTCTTTCGTAGTCTTCAAATTCACGCGGCGCAGCCATCAGTACCTGACGCGCGCCAAGGATCATTATCCCGCGCAGCGTTTGAGATGGGAGACGGAACTCATTCAGCGCGTCCCGGATCTCTGGGTTTGCCACAATGTCGTCGAGAGCACCCATAAACATATTAAAAAGCACAAGGTCATCACCTAGAGGATTAGGCCCAATCCTGCGCGGGTTCGCAGCCTCGGTCATTACGCCTCCACAGTTCCCATGCTTCTTTACAGGCGTCGTTAATACGTAGCACTCTAGCCTCAATCGTTCAAGGGACTGGGGTCCGGTTACTGATTGTGCCGCTGCCCGAGCCGACAGCGATCAGCTCACAGGCACCATCCACGACCTGACCGGTTGTGAAAGAAATACTTCGAAAGTAGTCTTTCACGTATGAGCGATGAGGCGAAGGCGGCCGAGCCGGGGACGCCGGGGAATCCGGTTCGGCTGACCGACCCGAAGATGATGCGGGCGCTGGCCCATCAGGGACGGATCGCGATCTGGACATACCTGGGGCTGCACGGGCCGGCGACAGCGACCGAGTGCGCCCAGATCGCGGGGCTCTCCCCGTCGGCGTGCAGCTATCACCTGCGGACGCTGGCCCGGTACGGCTTCGTGGAGGAAGATCCGGCCAGTGCCGCCGACGGACGGGAGCGGCCGTGGCGGGCCCGGATGCTCGCGCTCAACATCGACGAGGGCCCGGAGGTGCCGGCCGCTACTCAGCTCGCCAGCCGGCTGCTGGTCGAGAACCTGCGCGCGGCGGCGGAGGAAGTCCGGGTCCAGTACCTGGCGCGCAAGTCCGAGTATTCCGCCGGGTGGCAGGCCGCGTCGGGCGAACTGTTCAGCGTGGCGCACGTGACGGCCGAGGAACTGCAGCGGATGCGGGAGCAGGTGATCGAGGTGATGGCGCCCTACGTGCGGATGGAGCCGGACAGCCGGCCGGCCGGGGCGCGACCGGTCCGTATCACGCTTGACCTGTTCCCCTGGTTCGGACCCGAGGAGACGTCGTGAAAGTCCCCTGGCGCTCAGGCCCGCTGGGCGTGCGGAGCTTCCGGCTGCTGTGCGGCGGGCAGTTCAGCTCGACCATCGGCGACTTCTGCTACGCGGTGGCGCTGCCCTGGCTGGTGCTCTCCGAGCACGGCGGGCCGGTCCTGCTCGGCATCGTGCTGGCCTGCTACGGCGTGCCGCGCACGGTGCTGATCCCGGTCGGCGGGATGCTGGCCGACAAGGCAGGGCCGCGCACCTTGATGCTCGCGGCCGACGCCGCCCGCGCGGGACTGGTGGCCGGCCTGGCCGGGCTGGCGGCCAGGCACATCGTCGCGCTGGCGGCGCTGGGCCCGATCGCCGCGTTCATCGGGGCCGGGGAGGGGCTGTTCGTCCCGGCCTCCTACGCGATCATGCCGTCGCTGCTCAGCGGCGAGCAGCTGGCCGCCGGGAACGCGCTGTCCACCGCGATGGTGCAGGCCGGCTCGCTCCTGGGACCGGCGCTCGGCGGGGCGCTGGTCGCCACCACCCGCGCGTCGACGGCAGCGTTCGCGGTGGACGCCGCCTCGTTCGGCATATCGGCTTTGACCTTGCTTTTGATCCCGCGCAGACCCGGGGCCGGGTCGGTGGCGGCGGAGGCTGCGGCAGCCGCCGCGGCAGCGGCCGGCGCCGGGGAAGCGCCGCCGGGCGGTGTGCTGGCGCTGCTGCGCCGGTCCCGGGTACTGCAGGTCATCCTGGTAGTGGTGATCGCGGCCAACCTGGCCAACGGCGGGATGGGCGAGATCGCCATGCCCGCGCTGGCGCACGCCAAGTACGGGGCGGCGGGCTACGGGGCGCTGCTGGCCTGCCTCGCCCTCGGCGGGATCGCCGGGACGCTGGCCGCGGCCCGCACCGGTGGCCTGCGCGCCCCGGCCTTGTTCGCCTCGGCCATGTTCGGAGCCGAGTCGGTGTTCATCGCGCTGGTGCCCTACCTGGGCGGGGAGGCGGGGGCGGCGGCCCTGCTGTGCCTGACCGGCGTGTGCAACGGGCTGGGCAACGTCACCTTCCTGACCGTGATGCAGAAGTGGGTCTCCCCCGGGCTGCTGGGGCGGGTGATGGGCATGCTGATGCTCTGCTCGTTCGGCACGTTCCCGCTGTCGGTGGCGGTATCGGGCGTGCTGGTCCGCCACCTCGGCCCGGTGCCGTTCTTCCCGGTGGCCGGCGCGCTGGTCGCGGCGGCCATGCTGCTCGGGCTCACGCAGCGGGAGTTCCGCCGGTTCGGCGCCACTGAGGAGGCTAGCTCTCTGAGCGTCGCTCAGGCAGCAGAGGGCTCACGCAAATAGGCGGCCCACTGGGGGTCGCCGTCGTGGTGCGCGCCCACCAGCCGCCAGTGAGCGCCGCGTGGTACCACCGGCGGCACCGCCAGCGACCAGCCGAGTTCCTCGAGCAGCCGGTCGGCCTTGCGGTGATTGCAGATGGTGCAGGACGCGACGCAGTTCTCCCAGGCGTGGGGGCCGCCGCGGCTGCGCGGGATCACGTGGTCGATGGTCTCGGCCTTGCGGCCGCAGTAGGCGCACTTGTAGTTGTCCCGGCGCATCAGCGCGGCGCGGGTCAGCGGCACCCGGTTGCGGTACGGGACGCGCACGTAGCGGCTCAGCCGGATCACCGAGGGTGTCGCCAGGGCTACCGTGGCCGCGTGCAGGACGGCACCGGCCGCGTCATCGTGCACTACCTCGGCTTTGCCGCCGAGCACGAGGCACACGGCTCTTCGCAGGCCCACGGTAGTCAGCGGTTCATACGTCACGTTGAGCAGCAGCACTCGTCGCACCGCACCTCCCGCTGAAGTGGGCCGCTATCTGAACCTCATGCTCCCAGTGTGTCGCCTGGTACGCGCATCCGCCACCACATAATCGTACAAGTTGCGGGAGACCGTAGAGTGCCAGCGTAGGCAGCCAGCGTAGGCAGGGAGCATGGGCACGGGGAAGGCGGACATGACGGAGCGGCAGTATCCGGCGGCGCGCCGGCTCGATCTCACCGAAGACATCGGCGGATTCCGGATCAGTGACCCCTACCGGTGGCTGGAGGACGCCGCCAGCGCCGAGCGCGCGGGCTGGCTGGCGGCGCAGGCGGACCTGTTCGGCGCGTACCGCGAGGACCTGCCCGGCCGGGACCGGCTGTCCGCCCAGGTACGCGAACTGCTGGGTACCGGGCACGTCGGAACGCCGGCCTGGCGGGGCGAGCAGTACTTCTTCACCCGGCGCGATCCCGGCGCCGAGCACGGCGCGCTGTACCTGCAGGCGGGCGACGGCGCGGCTGAGGTTCTCATCGACCCGATGGCCATCGACCCGTCCGGGCTGACCACGCTGGACGCCTGGCAGCCGGACAAGGAGGGGCGGCTGCTGGCCTACCAGCTCTCCGAGGGCGGTGACGAAGAGTCGCTGCTGCGGGTTCTGGATGTCACCACCGGTTCGGTGGTGGACGGGCCGATCGACCGGTGCCGGTACTCCAACGTGGCCTGGCTGCCCGGCGGCAAGGCGTTCTACTACACGCGGCGGCTGCCGCCGGACGCCGTGCCGGACGGCGAGAGCCAGTACCACCGGCGGGTGTACCTGCACCAGGTCGGCACCCCGGCCGACGAGGACACGCTGATCTTCGGCGAGGGCCGGGAGAAGACGAACTACTACGGCGTCTCGGTCAGCCGGGACGGCCGGTGGCTGTTCATCAGCGCCTCGCGGGGCACCGCGCCGCGCAACGACCTGTGGATCGCCGACCTGTCCGAGTCCGATCCGGCCGCTCCCGACCTGCGGGTAGTCCAGGAGGGCGTTGACGCGCAGACCGGCATCCGGGCGGGCCGGGACGGGCGGCTCTACGTGTTCACCGACCTCGGCGCGCCGCGGGGCCGGATCGCGGTGACCGATCCCGCTGCGGTCGGCGACCGGTCTGCCTGGCGCGACCTGATCGCGGAGGATCCCGAGGCGGTGCTGAGCGGGTACGCCATCCTGGACGGGCCCGAGCTGGAACGGCCGGTGCTGCTAGCCGGGTGGACCCGGCACGCGCTGAGCGAGATCACGGTGCACGACCTGGCCACGGGCTCGCGGGTCGGCCAGGTGCCGCTGCCGGGTCTCGGCACCGCCGGCGGGCTGGGCGAGCGGCCCGAGGGCGGGCACGAGGCGTGGTTCGCCTACACCGACTACACGACGTCCCCGGTGGTGCTGCGGTTCGACGCCCGGGATTCCTCGGTCACGACCTGGGCCGCCGCGCCGGGCAGCGTCGACGTCCCGGCGGTGACGGCCCGGCAGGTGGCGTACCAGTCGAAGGACGGGACCACGGTGCGGATGCTGGTCATCAGCTCCGGCTCCGGCGCCGCTCCGGATGGCCCGCGGCCGGCCATCCTGTACGGGTACGGCGGGTTCGACATTTCTTTGACGCCGGCCTACTCGCCGAACATCCTCACCTGGGTGTCGGCCGGCGGCGTGTACGCGGTCGCCAACCTGCGCGGCGGCAACGAGGAAGGCGAGGAATGGCACCGGGCGGGGATGCTGGGGTCGAAGCAGAACGTCTTCGATGACTTCCACGCCGCGGCCCAGACGCTCATCCGGGACGGCTGGACCACGCCGGGGCAGCTGGCCATCTCCGGCGGCTCGAACGGCGGCCTGCTGGTGGGCGCGGCGCTGACGCAGCGGCCCGACCTGTACGCCGCCGTCATCTGCTCGGCGCCGCTGCTGGACATGGTGCGGTACGAGCGGTTCGGCCTCGGCCAGACGTGGAACGTCGAGTACGGCACCGCGGCCGACCCCGAGCAGCTCGGCTGGCTGCTGTCGTACTCGCCGTACCACCACGTGGTGCCGGGGACGGCGTACCCGGCCGTGCTGTTCACCGTGTTCACCAGCGACACCCGGGTCGACCCGGTGCACGCGTACAAGATGTGCGCGGCGCTGCAGTACGCGGTGTCTGACTCGGGGGCTGGCTCAGCGGCTGGACCGGGGGCTGGCTCGGGGCGGCCGGTGCTGCTGCGGATGGAGGACCAGGTGGGGCACGGGGCCCGAGCGGTGAGCCGGATGGCCGGGCTGGCCGGGGACACGCTGGCGTTCGCCGCCCATCACACCGGGCTGCGGCTGTAGCAGGCTCAGGCCCGGAAGAAGGTCCCCGGGGTCTGGCCCGTCTCGCGGCGGAAGGCGGCCACGAACGCGCTCGCGGTGTCGTAGCCGACGCGGCCCGCCACCCGGCTGACCGGGTCGCCGGCGGCGAGCATGGACAGCGCCGCCTGCAGCCGCAGCCGGGTCCGCCAGCGGCCGAACGGCAGGCCGGCCTCGGCGGTGAACGCGCGGGCCAGGGTGCGTTCGCTCGCACCCACTTCATGACCCCAGTCCCGCAGCGTGCGCCGGTCGGCCGGTTCGGCCCGCAGCGCCTCGGCCACCCGGCGGGCGGTCACCGAGGTCGGCAGGCGGACTCCGATCGTGGTCACCGGCACCGGCCTCAGCAGGTCGGCGAGCAGGGTTTCCGCGTGCGCTCGCTGAACGGCATCCAGGTCCGGCTGGCCTAGGTACCCGATGAGCTCGGCCAGCAACGGGCTGGTTCCTACCGGCGTGGGCCTCTCGCTCCAGCTGACCGGGAAGAGCCCGGGCCTGATGTACAGCGAGCGCATGGTGGCGCGGCCGCCGTCGGATGCGGTCTCGTGCGGCAGCCCGGCCGGGATCCACAGCGCCCGGGTCGGCGGCAGCACCCAGGTGGCCTCGGCGGTCAGCACCGTGAGCACTCCGCTCGCCGCCCAGGCCAGCTGGTGGTCCTGGTGCGTATGCCAGTCGAAGCGGGTTCCCGCGGGCATCGGGAAGTCCGCCACGAAGACGGCGGTCTCGGTGTCCCGGGTGTCCTCGTGACAGCCGTCAGCTTGTCCGGCTCGCGACACAACATGGCAGCTTACGCGCTACCCGCGGCCGGTCCCGGGACCTAGCGTCGGTGCCATGAACGAGAACCACGCCAAGCTGATGCCAAGCCCGGAGTGGGCCGCGCACATCCAGGACGAGGTGCTGCCGCTGGCGACCGAGGGGGTCGAACTCGGCGCCGACCTGCTCGAGCTGGGGCCGGGGCCGGGGCCGGCCACCGAGTGGCTGCGGCAGCGGGTCACCCGGCTGGTCGCGGTCGAGCATGAAGAGGCGGCGGTTTCGAAGCTGGCCGAACGGTTCGCGGGCACCAGCGTCGAGGTGCTGCACGGCGACGCGGCCGCGCTCGGCTTAGGTGACGCGTCATTCGACACGGTGGCCACCTGCACGATGCTGCACCACATCCCGACCCGCGCTGAGCAGGACAAGGTGCTGGCCGAGGCGTTCCGGGTGCTGCGGCCGGGCGGCACCTTCCTCGGCTCGGACAGCTTGCCCAGCGACGACCTGCACCACTTCCACGAGGGCGACACGTACAACCCGCTCGAGCCGGCCGCGTTCCTCACCCGGCTGCAGAGCGCCGGCTTCGCCGAGATCACGCTGCGGGTCGGGTACAACCTCATCTTCACGGCGCGCAAGGAGACCGTTTCGTGACCTGACCGGGTGAATCCTCCCCTGAGCGCAGGCTCCGCCGGTAGCCTCGCGGGTGGCAACTGCGGAAGTCGAGGGGAGAGCTGTGTTCCACGTCACCGGCCTGGTCATCGCCAACGTGCCGGACACCCTGACCGGTAACTGCGGCAGCGAACCGGGGATCGCCTGCCGGACCGCCTGGGACATCAGCCACAGCACCACCGCCACCCAGGTGATCAAGATCTACCTGGCCGGCCCGGTCAGCCAGGCCGGGCGGATCGCGTTCGTCCTGGTGCTGGCGCTGTTCGTGCGGGCCGTCATCAACCGGCTGATCAAGAAGGTCACCGAGCGGGCCGCGACGACGACGCTGGCGGTGAACGGCCGGGCGCACAAGGAAGCCGCCGCCGTGCAGCTGGCCGGCACGGAGCGTCGCGAGCAGCGCGCCCTCGCCCTGGGCTCGATCCTGCGCAGCGCGGTCTCGGTCATCGTGTTCGGCGTGGCTGCGCTTACCATCATGTCCATCCTCGGCTTCAACCTGGCGCCGGTGCTGGCCAGCACCGCGGTGCTCGGCGTGGCCCTCGGGTTCGGCGCCCAGAACCTGGTCCGCGACTACCTGGCGGGCCTGCTGATGCTGGTCGAGGACCATTACGGGGTCGGCGACACGATCAATGCCGGAGTCGCCACCGGCACGGTGGAGGCCATGACGCTGCTCACCACCCGGCTGCGAGACGTCAACGGGGTGGTCTGGCACATCAGGAACGGCACCATCGACAGTGTGGGCAACGAGTCGCAGGGCTGGTCGCGGGCCGTCATCGACTACCCGGTCCCGTACGAGGAGGACCTGTCCCGGATCCGGATGCTGATGGAGCAGGCCGCGAACGGGCTCTACCGCGAGGGCGGCTGGAAGGAGCTGATGCTGGAGAAGCCCGAGGTGTGGGGCGCCCAGGGGCTGTCCGGCAAGGAGGTGACCATGCGGCTGGTGGCCAAGACCGCGCCGATGCGGCAGCTGGAGGTGGCCCGCGAACTGCGGGCCCGGGTGAAGGCGGCGCTGGACGAGGCCGGGGTGCAGCCGGCCGGGCCGGACACCATCCTCATCTCGGCGCCGCCGGCCATCGCTCCCCCGGCATCCTCGCCGGCCCCGGCCGGGGCGGTAGTGGTGACCCAGGAGGATGAGACGACGGCACCGGAGACCTCGTAAGCTTGCCCTCATGAGCCAGCCGGTCAGCTTTTACGAGGCCGTGGGCGGGGAGGAGTTCTTCACCCGCCTGGTCCACCGGTTCTACCAGGGTGTCGCGGATGACCCGGCGCTGCTGGCGGTCTACCCGGCCAAGGATCTCGGGCCTGCCGAGGAGCACCTGCGGCTGTTCCTCATGCAGTACTGGGGCGGGCCGCGGACCTACGACGAGCTGCGCGGGCACCCCCGGCTGCGGATGCGGCACGTCCGGTTTACCATCGGCGAGACCGAGCGAGACCTGTGGCTGCACCACATGCGGGTCGCCCTGGATGAGGAAAACCTGAATCCGGCCCTGGCGGCTCAGCTCTGGGACTACCTCGTGATGGCCGCGCACAGCCTGGTCAATACCGATCCCGCGCAGGGGCGTCCTGACCTCGGGCTCAAGCCCGCCTGAGGATGGCCCCGCTGCTGCGGAAGATCGACTGCGTGCAGATCCCGGTACCTGATCTCGACGCGGGCCTGCGCTTCTACCGGGACGGGCTCGGGCTCGGGCTGAAATGGCGGCACGCAACCCAGGCCGGGCTGCGGCTCGGCGACAGCGAGCTCGTGCTGCAGACCGAACGACCAGAACCCGAGGTGGACTTCCTGGTCGACTCGGCCGAGGACGCCGTGCGCCGGGTGGAGGCGCTGGGCGGCACAGTTCTTTCCGGTCCGGAGGACATTCCGGTCGGCAGGGTGGCGGTGGCAGCCGACCCGTTCGGTAATCCGCTTGTGCTCCTTGACCTGTCCAAGGGCACCTTCCAGACCGGGCCGGACGGGACCGTCACCGGTGTTAGCTAGCTCGCTGCGGCGCGCTGGCCGGTGACGTCGTAGAGGTGGTGCACCGGGTCGTGGATGAAGTAGCGGGCGAAGGTCTCCACGGTGAAGCGGGCGCCGTCGCTGCGGCGGCCGGTCCGCTCCCACTGGTCGCCGGTCACGGCCTCGAACCGCCCGGCGATGGCGACGGCGGCCTGGTACAGGGCCGCGGCGACCTCGGCCGGGTCCTGCTCGGCGTAGCGGTCGGCGACGGCGGTCTCGTCCTGGTCCCAGTTCGGGTACAGCGGGTCGTCCTGGCTGAGCATCAGCTCGAGCCGCTGGTCGTACAGGCGGAACACGTCACGGACGTGGCAGCCGTACTCCAGCGGTGACCACTTGCCCGGTTCCGGGCGGGTCCGCGCGTCGCCGTCCAGGACGCGCTGCCAGGCCGCGGCGTTGGCCATGAGCAGGCCGGGGACGGCGGTAACGGCAAAGCCCCTGGTGTCGAAGCCGCACTCAGGGCAGGTGCGCTCCAGTACCCAGGTCCAGTCCTTAGTGTCCGGGGTGATCGTCATGTCCGCATCCTTGGTCTCGTTCGCTAGCCGCGGCCGAGCTTGCGGTAGGTGACGCGGTGCGGGCGGGCCGCCTCGGCGCCGAGCCGCTCGATCTTGTTCTTCTCGTAGGACTCGAAGTTGCCCTCGAACCAGAACCAGTTCGCGCCGCCCTCCCAGGCCAGGATGTGCGTCGCCACCCGGTCCAGGAACCACCGGTCGTGGCTGGTGATGACCGCGCAGCCGGGGAACTCGAGCAGCGCGTTCTCCAGGCTGCCGAGGGTCTCGACGTCCAGGTCGTTGGTGGGCTCGTCCAGGAGGAGCAGGTTGCCGCCCTGCTTGAGGGTCAGCGCCAGGTTCATCCGGTTCCGCTCGCCGCCGGACATGACGCTGGCCGGCTTCTGCTGGTCCGAGCCTTTGAACCCGAACGCGGCCACGTACGCGCGGCTGGGGATCTCGACGTTGCCGACGCGGATGAACGTCTCGCCGTCGGAGATGGCCTCCCATACGTTCTTCTTCGGGTCGATGCGGCCGCGGGACTGGTCCACGTAGGAGATCGTGACCGTCTCGCCGATCCTGATCGTGCCCTCGTCCGGCTTCTCCTCGCCGACGATCATCTTGAACAGGGTGGTCTTGCCCACGCCGTTCGGCCCGAGGACGCCGACGATGCCGTTACGGGGCAGGGTAAAGGACAGGTTCTCGAACAGGCACCGGTCGCCGAAGCCCTTGACCAGGTTCCCGACCTCGACGACCACGCTGCCCAGGCGGGGGCCCGGCGGGATCTGGATCTCCTCGAAGTCGAGCTTGCGGTTCTTGTCCGCCTCGGCGGCCATCTCCTCATAGCGTTCGAGCCGGGACCGGCTCTTGGTCTGGCGGGCCCGCGGGCTGGACCGCACCCACTCGAGCTCGTCCTCCAGGCGCTTGCGCTTCTTCGCGTCCTTGGCCCCCTCGACCTTGAGCCGGGCCGCCTTGGTCTCCAGGTAGGTCGAGTAGTTGCCCTCGTAGGGGTAGGCGTGGCCGCGGTCGAGCTCGAGGATCCACTGGGCCACGTCGTCGAGGAAGTACCGGTCGTGGGTGACCGCGACAACGGTGCCCGGGTACTTCTCCAGGTGCTGCTCCAGCCACAGCACGCTCTCGGCGTCCAGGTGGTTGGTGGGCTCGTCGAGCAGGAGCAGGTCGGGCTGGGAGAGCAGGAGGCGGCACAGGGCCACCCTTCGGCGTTCGCCGCCGGAGAGGCTGGTCACGTCGGAGTCCGGCGGCGGGCAGCGCAGCGCGTCCATCGCCTGCTCGAGCTGGCTGTCCAGATCCCAGGCGTCCTTGTGGTCGAGCTGCTCCTGCAGGCGGCCCATCTCCTCGAGCAGCTCGTCGGAGTAGTCGGTCGCCATCTTCTCGGCGACCTCGTTGTACGCGGCGAGAAGCTTCTTGGTCTCGGCCACCCCGTCCTCGACGTTGCCCAGGACCGTCTTGGTCTCGTCGAGCTCGGGCTCCTGGGCGAGCAGGCCCACGGTGAAGTTCGGCATGAGGCGCGCGTCGCCGTTGGACGGCTGCTCCACGCCTGCCATCATCCTGAGCAAGGTCGACTTGCCCATGCCGTTCGGGCCCACGACGCCGATCTTCGCGCCGGGCAGGAACGCCAGCGTGACGTTGTCGAGGATGACCTTGTCGCCGTGCGCTTTGCGCACGGCGCGCATCGAATAGATGTACTCGGGCATGTAACGTATCCTAGCTGTTATCGCAGGTCAGTGACCCGCGACGCTCGTCCCAGTCATTGTAAAAGTCAGGGAAAGCGGCGAGTCATGGCTCTGGCGGTCAACGGCAGTGGCACCATATTCAAGAAGTGCGACCGGTCTAACCATCGTCCCGACTCGAATAAGGGCTGCGCGTCTTCCACTTGCCAGCATACGTGCGATAGCCCGGATCGCTGTCCGCACGCCTGGACGCTGCGCTACTGGGTCAACGGCAGGCAGGTCGAGAAGTCGTTCAAGGACAAGCAGCGCCCCACCACGGAGCGCATGGACTACGACAGTGGTCGCAAGCTCGCGCGGGACTGGCCAAGGCCTCGGCATAGTCGCGTTATGTCCGTTTAATCATGCCGGGTCGAGTCGGAGGGTCTCGGGGGTCCTGGCGGCGTCCCGGGCGCGGTGCGTGCAGGCGGCTGTGATGCTGGTGTGCCCGGCCGTCTTGGAGGATCCCGGTGGCGAGCAGATCGTGGCTGCCAGGCGATCTGGCTATGGCCGTCAGGGCACTTCAGGCGCATCCTTTGAAGAGCGCAGCGTGGCCAGCATGCTGGGTTCTGGCCGTCGAGGAGGAATGCATGGAAAGCGCGCCGAGCAGGACGGCGATGTTTGCGGCCGTGTCGCGTGGATTGTTTCGCCTGGAGACGGCGTCGCCGTGGGTACTGGACGATGTGCTGGCCCTGGTGCTTGTCGGCCCGGTATGGCAGCAGCTGCGAGACCAGTTCGATCCGCTGTTCCCCGGCCCGGTCCGTCGCGATGCCCGCGCGGCTGTCTGCACCCGCAGCCGGTACGCCGAGGACCGGCTGGCTGCCGGCGCCTTCACGCAGTACGTGATTCTTGGCGCGGGGCTTGACTCGTTCGCGTGGCGGCGGCCGGATCTGCTCGGCTCGCTGACGGTGTTCGAGGTTGATCACCCTGCTTCCCAGGCCTGGAAGCTCGAGCGAGTCAGGGAGCTCGGCCTGCCGCTCAGCGCCTCGCAGGTATTCGTGCCGGCTGATTTCGAGGCTGAACCGGTTCAGGATGTCATGGGCGCGGCCGGGTTCGACTGGGCGCAGCCGGCGATGTTCTGCTGGACCGGCGTCGCCCCCTATCTGACGGCACAGGCGATCGAGTCGACGTTGCGCACGATCGCGGCGGCTGCTCCCGGGTCTGAGGTGGTGTTCTCCTACCGGGCCGAGGACGCTGTGCTCGACGACGCGGGGACGGAATACGCAAGTATCTACACACCGATCGCGGCTTCTGTCGGCGAGCCTCTTCAGCCCGGCTGGCCGGTATCCGAGATCGAGAGGCTGATCAGCCGGTGCGGGCTCAAGGTCGTGGACCACCCCGCACGTGCAGACCTCCAGCAGCGGTACTTCGCCGGCCGTACCGATGGCCTGCGGCCCTATACCTTCGAGACCCTGGTGGCCGCGCGGGTCGCCTAAGCGAGCGCAGGCCACGTCCGGCAACTTCACCCTCTTCGAGGGCCAGGCGATGACGGTGCGGCAGAGGAGTACAGCGACCTCCAGGGCCTCGGCGTAGCCGCGTCGTGTCCGTTCTGCTCATGCTGGGCGCAGTCCGAGGGTTTCGAGGGTCCGGGTGGCGTCCCGGGCGTGGTGCCCGCAGGCGGCGGCGATGCTGGCGTGCCCGGCCGTTTTCAAGTTGCCGATGGCCAGGTTGCGCAGGGCGGCCCAGCCGCCATCCGCGCCCGGCGCGGGCCATTGCGGTGCCACTTCAGCGCCACTTCAGCGCCACTTCAGCGCCGCGCAGCAAGATGATGCGGGGAGCAGCCCGTCCCGCCCATCGAAGGGTAAGAAGGCCATGCGCCTACTACGCAGGATCGCCGGCCTGCTGATGGCCGCGGGGATGGCTGTCGGCATCGCCACAGTGGCAGTGCCCGCCCACGCCGACCCCAACTACTACGTGATCGAGACCACTACCTATGTCGATACCGGGGGCGTCCCTCTGTGCCTGGAGGGCGACCCGGCACCGGACTGGGCCTACCGGGTCACCACGCAGCCCTGCAACGTCCAGAACAACCTGGCCCAGCAATGGGAGTTCCAGAGCCAGGGCGGCGGCGTCATCAAGGTGGCGAATCGTGCAATCAACGGCTGGTGCATTGAAGCCAACGCGATCGCCAACGGGTCGGCCGTCCCCTTGTGGCCCTGCAGCTCAGCCGAAAGCAACCTCCGCTGGGTCTTTGTTGACTACGGCATAGGATTTGGGCGACTGGAGTCGCGGATCTCCGGCAGCACCGGACACTGCCTGGACGTCCCCATGGGGCAAACCCTTCCGGGGCTCTGGATGCAGGTATACGGCTGCAACTTCACGAATGCCCAGAGGTTCTTCGCTGGCCTCCTCCCCGCGTAAGCGGCTGGGGCCCGAGGCGGGCCTGCCGGGCCAGGCGAAAGACGGTCACCAGCGCGGCTGTCACCCCCTCGCTTGCCTCCATGCCCCGGACAGTGACAGACCAGTCATTGAAAGTCAGGGTTGCTAGCAACCGTAACCGCCCGAACCGGATTTACTCGTGTTGCGGATGGATGCCAGACAAACTCGGGCGTAGAGTCAAGCCTACGGGCACGCGTCCGTTGCCTCGTCCTCCTTTTCGTCCGCCTTAGTCCTGTTCGCGGCCTGAGCGTAGACGTGCACCTGGTCGCGGCCGGCGTCCTTAGCCTTGTACAGCGCCACGTCGGCGGCGGCGAGCAGCTCGAACAGGTCACGGCCGTGCTGGCCGAGGAGCGCGACCCCGATGGAGACCGTGACCTTGATCCGCGCGTCGGCGGCGGACACGCTCAGCCGGCTCGCGCTGGCCCGCAGCCGCTCCGCGATCCCGTGGGCGTCGGCGGCGTCGGTCCGCGGCAGCAGGACGGTGAACTCCTCGCCGCCGAACCGGCCCACCACGTCCGACTCGCGGACCTGCTGCCTGAGCTCGGCGGCCAGCGCGCGCAGCACCTCGTCCCCGATCAGGTGGCCGTGGCCGTCGTTGACCCGCTTGAAGTGATCGACGTCGATCAGCAGCAGGGCCAGCGGTGAGTTGGTGCGCTGGGCCCGGGTGACCTCCGCGTCGGCCTCGCGCTGCCAGGCGGTGGCGTTCAGCAGCCCGGTCTTGGGGTCGGTGCGGGCCGCGGCGGCCAGCTGCTGGTGCATCAGGCTCCGCTGCAGCAAGATGACCGGCGGCAGCGCGACCAGCAGGAGCAGGTAGCTGAGCGCGCAGGTGACCGCGACGAGGATGCCCACGCAGGTCTCGGTCAGGTCGAGCAGCAGGGTTTCCCGGTCCCAGAGCAGCTTCCTGACGGCCGTATCCGGCTCCGCCAGGTGCGCCGCGACCGCGACCGTGAACGAGTTGACCACGGCGAAGACCACCGCGCAGGCGACCGCGGCCAGCATGACCGGCGGCCGGGTCAGCCAGGCCCGCGAGCCCGTCGCGGAGAAGAAGTCGGTCGTGGGGACGACCAGGTGGAACGTGGCCGACGTGGCGGCTCCGGCCAGGCCGAGGGCGGCCGAGCTGAACACCCGGCGGTAAACCGGCATCCGCCGGGCGCGCAGGTACAGCACTGCCCCGATGACGATCGGGGCGAGCAGCGCGTACAGCGGCGGCAGCAGCAGCGCGATCGGCAGCCACCACGCGGAGAGCAGGTCTCGTGACACGCCGGCGGGCTGGCCGAGCCGCCGCAGCGCCTCGATGCAGATAACGGCGGCCGCCAGCAGGGAGCCGAACAGCAGCAGGTCGCCCGCGTGGATCACGGTGCCGGTCAGTTCCCAGCCGATCAGGGCCAGGTCGCTGGCGATGATCGCGAGCACGTACACAATGAGTGACGGCTGCTCCTGAAGCAGCGGCCAGCACCACGGCCACCGGATCAGCCGTCGCAGGGCCCGCTCCCGGTGCCCCATCGCCTCTTGTACTGCTGACATGCCCCCTGCCCATCATGAGCCAGGATTCCGCGGCCAGGGGCCGCCCATCACGTTAGGTAACATAATAGATGCGATGCGTGCCAGCGCGTTGCGAAACCGGTAGGTTGCCCAGAGTGGTTTTAGGGGCACAGCCTAGGACCTGGAAATACCTGTTCGCTACGGACAGATATGTCATTGCTACGGACAGACATATCGGCTGTCACGTAGCGTGTCTTGGCACCCCACGGAGCGGTTACGCTATGCTGTCGGCGTATCCCGCTCCGTGCGGCGCGTGACAGGCGGAGACGACAAGCCCAGCAGATCCGGAGGATTCATGCGAGGCGTTATCTGGGGTTAGCACTCAGCGAGGGCGCTGAGTTGCGTGAGGAGCGGGGCCGGGGGCCCCGTCCCGCATACAGGGGATGGCAGGCGCAGGACGCCTGGCGGGGGCACTGCTTAAGGGGTGCTGTTCAGAAGGGCGCTGCGGGCACCGCGGGGGCGTCGGCCTCGTCCTCATCCTCGTTTTCCGCGGCGGCACGCGCCGCGATTTCGTCGTCTTCCAGGTCACGGCCGAACCGCTCGATCGCGTCTTCGTCGAGCACCTCGTCCGGGTCCATGGGCGTACCGGAGTACTCCGGGTTCTCGGCGAACTCACCGCGGGCCTGGTCGTCCTCGGGGTTCGCGCGCCGCGACTGCAGGCGCATGTAGTTGGCCGGGCCCCGGCTCAAGTCATGCCCCATGGTGTCCGCCGTGATCTCGACCGAGGTCTTCAGCTGGCCGTTCTTGTCCTCGAACGTGCTGGTCCTGAGCTTCCCCTTGACGATGACCGGGTCACCCTTGTGCAGGCTGGCCCGGACGTGATCGGCCAGCTTGTTCCAGCAGGTGATGGTGAAGTACGACGACTCGCCGTCCCGCCACTGCCCGGTCTCGTTGTCCCGGTAGCGGGGGGTGGTGCCCACCCGCACCTTGGTGAGCTGCTTGCCGGTTGCGGTGGTACGGATGTTCGGGTCCTGGGCCACATAGCCGACGAGGGTCACATATCCGCCCTGGCTCATTTCGGTTCCTCCTTGGAATCCCGGCGGCCCTACGCCACCGGGTCCCCTTCACCGTGCCGGACTGCGCTGCGCGCGGCACGGACGGCCGCGAGCCTGTGGATAACTTTCCGGGAATGGTTCGCCTGTGGACAACTATTTGCCAATCGCACCAGGATGAGGCAGAATGCGCCGCTCGCTGAAGGACTCGTGTTAGACGGGCGGGGTGGGGCGCGTGGGCCCTGGTGCGAGGGCTGATTGGGCTGGTTTCCGGACTTGGCGTCCGCATCCGCAACACAGGCCTCGCCCGTTGCCGGCTCCGGTTTCGTTTCGGTTTCGACAACGACATTGATGCTCCATCCATGTCGCGGTGACGGCATTGATGCTCCATCCATGTCGTTGCCGCGGCGCCGGGGACACGACGGCTTGACAACGGGTGCACCATGGGCATCACCCAACCCATGGGCCTCTGGCGTTCGCCGCGTCGGGGAGGAGGACGGGGGATGAGGGGCGGAGGGCGGCCGGGGTGAGGGCAGGGGGTGGACGGGCTGAGGACTGATGGTCGAAGGGTGGGGGTGGGGTGAGGACGGGGCGGAGAGGTGAGGACGGGGCGGAGAGGTGGATGAGGGCTAGAGGTTGTTGAGGAGGGTTATTTCTTCGGGGGTTAGGGAGAAGCCGAAGAGGTCGATGTTCTGCTCGATGCGGTCGGGGCGGGCGGACTTGGGGATGACGATGACGCCGGTGTCGATGTGCCAGCGCAAGACGACCTGGGCCGGGCTGACGTGGTACTTGGCGGCGATTTCGCCCAGCGTGCGATCGCGCAGCCGGGTGCCCTTGAGCGGGCTGTAGCCCTCGAGCGCGACGTGGCGCTGGGCGTGGGCGGCGTGCAGGTCCGCGTCGGAGCGGGACGGGCTCCACGGGATCTGGTTGACGGCGGGCCGCTCCCCCGTCGCCGCGGCCAGCTCGTCGATCTGGGCGATGCTGTAGTTGCTCACGCCGATCGTGCGGGCCAGGCCCTCGTCCCTGACCGCGATGAAGTCCCGCCACAGCGGCACCAGGTTGCGGCCGCGCGGCGGCCAGTGCACCAGCCACAGGTCCACGTAGTCGGTGCCCAGCGCCTTGAGGCTCTCGGCGACGGTGACCCGGGCGCGGCCCGCGCTGCCGGGCGGCAGCTTGGTCGTGATGAACACGTCGGCCCTATCCACCCCGCTGTCGGCGAGGGCGCGGCCGACCTGCTCCTCGTTGCGGTACATGGTCGCGGTGTCGATATGCCGGTAGCCGGCTTGCAGGGCGTGCCGGGTGGCCTCGTAGGCGAGCTCGCCGTGCAGCTGCCAGGTGCCGAACCCGACCATCGGCATCGCGACGCCGTGGCCCAGATCCACCGAGGGGATATCGGTCATACGCCAATTGTCCCCAGGAGGGCCAGGAAAGATAGTGCCGAGCATGACGCGGCGGTCAGGCCGCTAGCTGAGGACGGCGCGGATGGTGCGGGCCAGCTCGCCGGGAACGTCGGGGACGAGCTGGTGGATGCCGTCCCGGACCACGTCGCGGCCGCTGATCACGACGGAACGGACGTCGGCGGCGCTGGCGGCGAACACGGCCGCTTCCAGCGCCAGCTCGCCGGTGGTGCCGGACGTCCTGATCGAGTCCAGGGAAACGGTGACCAGGTCGGCCTGGGCGCCGGGGGTGAGCTCGCCAGCGTCCAGCCAGCCCAGGCTGGCGTGGCCGGCCGAGGTGGCCGCCTGGAGCAGGGACTCGGCGGTGAAGTGGCCGCGCGAGCGGCGGGCCAGGCGCTCGGCGTACTCGACCCCGCGGGCTTCTTCCAGGATGTCGATGACCGCGTGGCTGTCGCTGCCGAGGGTGAGGCTGCAGCCGACCGCGGCCAGCGGGCGGGCCGGGGCCAGGCCGTCGCCGAGGTCGCGCTCGGTGGTGGGGCACAGGCAGGCGTAGACCTGGCTGCCGCCCAGCAGTTGCAGGTCCGCGGAGCTCAGGTGGGTGGCGTGCACCACGGTGGTCCGCGGCCCGAGCACGTCCTCGTCGTACAGCAGCCGGGTCGGCGAGACGCCGTAGACCGCGCGGCACGCGTCGTTCTCGGCCCGCTGCTCGGACAGGTGGATGTGCAGCGGCGCGTTGTGCTGGCTGGCCCAGGTCACGACCGGGTGCATATGCTCCGGCGGCACCGCGCGGACCGAGTGGATGGCCGCGCCGGCCCGCGCGTGCGGAGCGTTCAGGCCCTGCCCGTCCGAGCCCCGCCCGTCCAGGCAGAGCGCCTCGGCCCGGGCCGCCCACCGGGTCCCGTCGCCGTCGCCGAACCTGATCTGCGGACCGGCCAGCGGCAGCACGCCGGACTGGTCGAGGCCGCCGGCCAGGTAGCAGGTGTCGAGCAGGGTGATCCGCAGGCCCGCCTCGGCGGCCGCCTGGACCAGGGCCCGGCCCATCGCGTTCGGGTCGGCGTAGGGGCGGCCGTCCGGCTGGTGGTGCAGGTAGTGGAACTCCCCCACGCAGCTGATCCCGGCCAGGGCCATCTCGGCGTAGACGGCGCGGGCCAGGGCGAGGTAGCTGTCCGGGTCCAGCCGGGCGGCGACCTCGTACATCCGCTCGCGCCAGGTCCAGAACGTGCCGCGATCCGCCTGGGTGACGCCGCGCAGCGCGCGGTGAAAGGCGTGCGAGTGCGCGTTGGCGAAGGCGGGGAGCGTGAGACCGGGGAGATGTTCAGGGGTGGATGAGGTTGGTGGGGCGGATGAGGCTAGTGATGAGCTGGCCGGGGTGACGGAGGTGAAGCGGTCACCGTCGGCTTCGATCAGCACGTCGCGGCAGACGCCCTGGCCGGGGAGCCAGGCCAGTTCCGCGAGCCACTGGCGGGTCAACGGGCCAGGTCCTCGAGCACGAGGGCGAGGGCGCGCACGCCGGCTTCGCAGTCGGCCAGGCTCGCCTCCTCGGCGGGCGAGTGGGAGACGCCGGTCGGGTTGCGGACGAACAGCATGGCCGTGGGTATCCGGGCGGCCAGGATCCCGGCGTCGTGGCCGGCGCCGGTGGGGAGCACCGGGGCGCCGGTCCCGGCCGCGGCGAGCACGCCGGTGATCCGGTCGCGCAGGGTCTCGTCGAAGTGCACGAGGGGAGTGTATGACTGCCTGTGTGCATCTAGGGACACTTTGTGCGCTGCCGCCGCGTCAGCGGCGGCAGCGCGGATAGCGGAAACCGTACTGTCGACGGCGGCTTCGTCCGGGGCCCGGCAGTCGAGCCAGGCCCGGACCGAGGAGCTGACGCCATTAGCGCCGCCCGGCTCGGCGATGACCTTGCCGAACGTGGCCAGGGCGCCGTTGGCCGCGGCGACCTGGCGGGCGGCCAGCACGGTGCTCGCGTAGGGCAGCATCGGGTCGCTGCGGTCGGCGAACCGGGCCGTGCCCGCGTGGTCGGCGCGGCCGCCGAAGTCGAAGCGCCACCGCCCGTGCGGCCAGATCCCCTCGGCCACGCCGATCACGGCGTCCAGCGGGGCCAGGGCGCGGCCCTGCTCGACGTGCAGTTCGACGAACGCGTCCAGCCGTCCGAGCAGGTCCTCGTCGGGGCCGAGCCGGGCGGGGTCGGCGCCCGCCACGGTCATCGCCGCGGCCAGCGTGACACCGTCATCACCGGCGAGGGAGCGCGCCGTGTCCGGGTCGACCGCACCCGTCATGAGGCGGCTGCCCAGGCAAGGAACGCGGAACCGCGCGCCCTCTTCCTCGGTGAAGAGGGCGAGAACGACCGCCCGTTCGGGATTAAAGCCCTTGTCTTTCAGCATTTTCACGGCGGCGAGGGCCGATGCGACGCCGAGGGCTCCGTCGTAGCCGCCGCCGTCGGGAACCGAATCCAGGTGGCTGCCGGTGGCGATGGCGCCGGCCCGGGCCTCGCCCCACCAGGCCCACAGGTTGCCGTTGCGGTCGGGCTCCACGGACAGCCCGAGCGCCTCGGCGTGGCGGGTGAACCAGGCGCGGCCCTGCGCGTCGGCCGGGGTCCACGAGTAGCGGCGGTAGCCGCCGGTGCCCGCGTCCCGGCCGATCGGCGCGAGCTCGGTCCAGAGCTCGGCGAACGTCACTGCTCGGCCATCGGGACCCGGACGCCGCGCTCGGCGGCCACGGTCGAGGCCTTCTCGTAGCCGGCGTCGGTGTGCCTGATCACGCCCATGGCGGGGTCGTTGGTGAGCACGCGCTCGAGTTTCTGCCCGGCCAGCTCGCTGCCGTCCGCCACGCAGACCTGCCCGGCGTGGATGGAACGCCCGATGCCGACGCCGCCGCCGTGGTGGATCGACACCCAGGAGGCGCCGGAGGCGGTGTTGACCAGGGCGTTCAGCAGCGGCCAGTCGGCGATGGCGTCGGAGCCGTCGGCCATCGCCTCGGTTTCCCGATAGGGGGACGCCACGGACCCGCAGTCCAGGTGGTCGCGGCCGAGGACGATCGGCGCGCTCACGTCGCCGTTCTTCACCATGTCGTTGAAGCGCACCCCGGCCAGGTGGCGCTCGCCGTAGCCGAGCCAGCAGATCCGCGCCGGAAGGCCCTGGAAGTGGACCTTCTCCGCGGCCATCCGCATCCACCGGGCCAGCGCCTCGTTCTGCGGGAACAGGTCGAGGATGGCCTGGTCGGTGGCGGCGATGTCCTTCGGGTCGCCGGACAGCGCGGCCCAGCGGAACGGGCCCTTGCCCTCGCAGAACAGCGGCCTGATGTAGGCCGGGACGAAGCCGGGGAACTCGAACGCCCGGGTGTACCCGGCCAGCTCGGCCTCACCGCGGATCGAGTTGCCGTAGTCGAAGACCTCTGCTCCTTGGTCGAGAAACCCCACCATGGCAGCCACGTGGTGAGCCATCGACTCGCGGGCCCGGCGGGTAAATCCCTCCGGGTCCTCGGCCCGGAGGGCAGGCATGTCCTCGAAGGCGACACCCTGCGGAAGGTAGCTGAGCGGGTCGTGGGCCGAGGTCTGGTCGGTCACGATGTCGATCGGGGCGCCGCTGGCGAGCAGCTCCGCGAAGATGTCGGCGGCGTTGCCGAGCAGGCCGATGGACAGCGGCAGGCCCTTGTCCCGGGCGGCGGACGCGCGGCGGACGGCGTCGGCGGTGTCGTCGGCCTGCTCGTCGAGGTAGCCGTGCTCGATCCGGCGGGTGATCCGGGACTGGTCGCAGTCCACGCAGATGGCCACGCCGCCGTTCATGGTGACGGCCAGCGGCTGCGCGCCGCCCATGCCGCCGAGCCCCGCGGTCAGCGTGATCGTCCCGGCCAGGGACCCGCCGAAGCGCTTGGCGGCGACGGCGGCGAAGGTCTCGTAGGTGCCCTGCAGGATGCCCTGGGTGCCGATGTAGATCCAGGAGCCGGCCGTCATCTGGCCGTACATGGTCAGGCCGAGCGACTCCAGGCGGCGGAACTCCTCCCAGGTCGCCCACTGCGGGACCAGGTTGGAGTTGGCGATGAGCACCCGCGGGGCCCACTCGTGCGTGCGCATGACCCCGACCGGCTTACCGGACTGCACCAGCAGCGTTTCGTCGTCCTTGAGGCCCTGGAGGGTGCTGATGATCGCCGCATAGGCTTCCCAGCTGCGCGCGGCGCGGCCGGAGCCGCCGTAGACGATGAGCTGGTCGGGATGTTCGGCCACCTCGGGGTCGAGGTTGTTCATCAGCATGCGCATGGCGCCCTCGGTCGCCCAGCTCTGGCAGGTGCGCTGGGTACCGCGGGGTGACCGTACCGGTTCGTGGATCATGAGCCCATCATGGCGGGGCGGAAATCCAGGTGACAAGGAGGCTGGTCCGTTGCTATTTTCGGCCCCCGTGTCTGTTCCCTGGCAACGGGTCTCGGTGGTGGGCACCTCCGGTGCGGGCAAATCCACGCTGGGGAAGGCGCTGGCCGCGCGTATCGGCGGCGATTTCCTCGAGCTCGACTCGGTTTTCCACCAGCCAGGCTGGGTGCCGCTGCCCGATGAGGAGTTCCGGCGCCAGGTGCGCGAGGCGGTGGCCGGAGAGCGCTGGGTCATCGACGGGAACTACAGCAGCAAGGTCCGGGATCTCATCTGGGCGCGCGCGGACACCGTGGTCTGGCTCGATCTACCCCGGCGGACCGTGATGCGGCGCATTATCTGGCGGTCGGTCCAGCGGGCGGCCCGGCGGACCGAGCTGTGGAACGGCAACCGCGAGCACTGGCGGAACCTGGTCTCCCTGGACAAGGAGAACTCGGTCATCGCTTGGGCGTGGCAGACTCACGCGGCGAACCGGGTCAAGTACGCGGCTGCGATGGCCGATCCCGCCAACGCGAAGCTCCACTTCGTTCGGCTTAAAAATCCGGCCGAAGTACGGCGGTTCCTTGGGTCGGTATTACGCCGCGACTAGCTCCGAGGGTTCGGCGATGACGTCGACCAGGGCGCCGTTGCGCATCACGGTGATGGCGAGCGGGCGGCCGATCGCCTCGTCGAACATCATCCGCTGCAGGTCCTGGGAGACGGCGACGGGTTTCCCGGCTACGGTCAGCAGCAGGTCACCCTGGCGCAGCCCGGCCTTGGCGGCGGGGCCGTTCGCGACCACCTGTGCCACCAGCAATCCCTTTTGCCTCCCGATGCGCTCGCGCCACTGGGCCGGCACCGGGCCCGGGATCATGGCCAGGCCCAGGTAGGCCCGGCGGACCCGGCCGTCGCGCATCAGCGCCGAGATGATCCGCCGGGTGGTGTCGTTGACCGGGACGGCCATGCCCAGGCCGACGCCGGCCACGGCGGTGTTGATGCCGACGACGCGCGCTTCCGCGTCGGCCAGCGCCCCGCCGGAGTTGCCCGGGTTGAGCGCGGCGTCGGTCTGGATGACGTCCTCGATCACCCGGCCGCGGGCGGGCAGGGAGCGGCCGAGCGCACTGACCACGCCGGCCGTCACCGAGCCGGCCAGCCCGAGCGGGTTGCCGACGGCGACCACCATCTGGCCGACCTTCAAGGTGTCCGCCTCGCCGAGCTCGGCCGGTTCCGGGGTCGGGCCGTCGGCGCGCAGCACCGCGAGGTCGGACAGCGGGTCGGCGCCCACTACCCGGAACGGCGCCGACGTGCCGTCGGAGAACTCGGCGGTACCGTTGGTCGACGCGCCCACCACGTGGGCGTTGGTGAGCAGGAATCCGTCGCCGGTGAAGACCACGCCGGATCCGAGGCTCTCTGCTCGTGCTCCCCCTCGCGGCACACGAAGGCTAGCGACCTTGGGCGTGAGCCGTTCGGCTACGCCAGAGACGATTTGCGAATATGCGTCCAGAGGGCGACTGGACTCCATGGGCATCTCCCAGCCGGTTACTGATTACAGGATTACACTGTAACAACGGGGTGGGAGGGGCTCTTACCTCTGTTCGTTCCGCCAGAAGCTAAATCCTGACCTGACCGTGGTTCATGGCTTCGGCTTCGCTGGCTGGCATTCGACGACGTACCGCCCTGACGCCTGGGTGCGGGCGGCGGTCACGTCCAGGCCGGCTTGCCGGGCCAGCTCGGTGAACTGCGTGAGCGTACTGGTAATGCCGCCCGCGACCAGCATGTCGATGCCGAGCTGGCGCGGCGCTTCGTCGGGGGCGACGCCGCCGAGGATGGCGATGGCACTGTCCGGGTGGGCGGCCTCGGCGCAGCGGCGCAGGATGGCCACCGTCGGCTCGTCGGGCCAGTCGTTGAGGACGCTCTTGAGCAGGTAGAGGTCGGCGCCGGCGGGCAGCGGGTCGAAGAAGCTCTGCCCGGTGAGCGTGACGCGATCCGCGACGTCCTCGATGATCTGCCCGGCCCGGGCTACGGTGCCGGGCAGGTCGACCAGGATGCCGCGGGCCGCCGGATGACGCTTCAGCAGTGCGGCCAGCAGGGCCCCGGTGCCGCCGCCCACGTCGACGACGGTGCGGACGGTGTCCCAGCCGCCGGTGAGCTCGACGTCGTAGTCGGGCACGCCGTGCCCGGCCGGGCCCATCAGGGCGTCGAACTCGGCCGCGATCCGCGGGTGGGCGGCCAGGTCCTCCCAGAAGGGACGGCCGAAGACCCGCTGGTAGGCAGGCTGCCCGGTACGCACGTAGTCGAGCAGCGTCCCCCAGGTGTGCGCCATCCGGCCGCCGATCCCGTCCAGATCAACGAACGGGGCAGCCTCGAGCCTCGCCGCGGGCGCGTTCACCGCGAACTTCCCGGGCGACGGCTCGGTGAAGATTCCCTGGGCGACCAGGTGACCGAGGACCGCGTGCAGGGCGCCGGGGTCGCATCCGGTCGCGGCGGCCAGGCCGGCGATGTCGTCGTGGCCGTCCGTGATGTGCCCGGCTAGGTGCAGCGTGGCGGCTACCCGCAGGCACCATGGCGTAGCCAGGTCGAGCAGGCTCTCGAGGTCAACGTCGTCCTGGTCTTCTACCATCGGTGAGATGTCCTCCGTGAGCTCGTGGGCCGGTGTTTTCCCGGTCCCGATCCTGCCAGCCGGTGACGGCCGGGGTCTTGGCGAAAAGGGACACCGGCCGTGACCGTGGTGACCCGTCGCCCGTCCGGTCCGCTCGGCGGGCTGGTCACGGCGGTTACGTACCGGGCGGATGAGCAGCCGCAGACGTCGGTCGAGAAGATCCTGCCCGGCCCGGAGACCGGGCTGTGGGTGAACCTGAACCGGGATGCGTTCCGCTCGTTCGGCTGGTCCGGGGGCGGCCGTGAGGTACCGGGGGCGATGGTCTCCGGGCCGGCCAGCCGGGCGGCGGTGATGGAGTTCGAGGAAGGGCACGGGCACGTGGCCGTGTCCTTCGCGCTCGGGGCGGCCCATTCCTTTTTTGGCGTGCCGGTGTCCGTGCTGCGCGATGACCTGGTGCCGCTGCCGGAGCTGTGGGGCCGGGCGGGGGCCTGCCTGCGGGAACGGGTGCTCGAGGCGGCTACTCCGGTGGCCGCGCTGGCGGCTGTCGAGGAGGTCCTGCGCTCCTCCCTGACCGGTCCTGGGCCTGATCCTGCGGTCATCGCGGCGGCCGGGGCGCTGAACCGCGGAGTGGCGGTGGCCGAGGTGGCGGACCGGCTCGGGCTGCTCCCCCGGACCCTGCGGCGGCGGTTCAGCGCGCAGGTGGGGCTCACGCCCAAGCGCTTCGCCCGGATCCAGCGGCTCAAGCGCGTGGTCCGGGACCTTGACGGGCACAGCTCGGCCGACTGGGCCGCGGTGGCCGCCCGGCACGGGTACGCCGACCAGCCGCATCTGGCCGGCGAGTTCCGCGAGCTGGCCGGGGTCACGCCGACCGGGTACCTGCGGTCGCGGGTCAACGGTCCCAACCATCTGAGGTTTTCTGGGGTGTTATGTACGCGCATACGATCACCGGCTGCACCGGTCCCGGCGACGTGGTGTGGGAGCCGGCTCCGGAACCAGTTCTCGAGACTGGCGTGCTCGTGGACGTGGTCGCCGCGGGGGTGTCGTTTGCCGACCTGCTGCAGACCCGGGGGCAGTACCAGATGAAGGTGCCCGTTCCGTATGTACCGGGCATGGACGCGGCGGGGGTGGTGCGGTCGGCCGCGCCCGGGTCGGGGTTTTCGCCGGGGCAGCGGGTGGTGGTCCTGGCGTCCTTCGGCTGCTGGCAGGAGGTTGTTGAGGCTCCCTTCGAACGGGTCCTGCCGCTGCCGGACGGTATGGGCTTCGAGGCGGGCGTGGCGGCCTGCCTCAACTACCTGACCGTGCTGTTCGCGCTGGCTCGGCGGGGTCAGGCGGCGGCGGGCGAGACGCTGCTCGTGCACGGCGCGGCGGGCGGTGTCGGGATCGCGGCCATCCAGCTGGGACGGGCGCTGGGGCTGCGCACCGTCGCGGTGGCCGGCGACGAGGCGAAACGGGACTTCGCGCTGCGGTGCGGCGCGGACCACGCCGTGCTGGCGGACGGCTGGCTGGGTGCGGTGCGGGGCGTGCTGGGGGAACGTTCGGTCGATATCGTGCTGGATCCGGTCGGGAGCGACCGGATGACGGACAGCCTGCGGTCGCTGGCGCCACTCGGGCGGCTGCTGGTGGTCGGGTTCGCCGGGGGTGAGATCCCGGTGGTGAAGGTGAACCGGCTGCTGCTGGGGAACACGGGGGTGCTCGGGGTGGCCTTCCGTGAGTTCTTCGAGAGGCGACCTGAGGTGGTGGGTGAGCTGTGGTCCTCGCTGGCTGATATGTGGCGGGCGGCGACGTTGGGTGAGCCGCCGGTGATGGCGTTTCCGTTCGCTGACGCGCGGGGGGCGCTGGGGGTCATCGCGGACCGGAAGTCTCGGGGGAAGGTCGTGCTGAGCAGGCAGGTCTCTGATCGGCCGGTGCTGAAGTAGGGCTTGATGCTGCTGCTGATCAACACCAGCGCCCAGGCATACAGCGCCGCCCGGGCAGGCGAGCTGCCGTACGACCCCCTCCGGGACTTCGTTCCCGTCGCTGCGCTCACTAGCCAGCCGTACGTACTCGTCGCCGGCGGGCAGTTCGCTGGCGATCTGGTACGGGATCTGGGCGCCAGCGCAAACACCGGCCGGCATCGTCAGCGCGCTCGCCCGCGACATCACGGACACCCTCGCCACGGCCGAACTATCGGAATGGCTGACGCAGCATGACGCGGATCTCATGCACATGAGCCCCGCCGAGTTCGGGGCCTTCGTAGTGAGCGAAGCCGAACGCGCCGAGGTGCTGCTATCGACTTCCTGAGCCCATAGTCTCACGCATCTCATTTTCTGCACACGTCTCATTCGTAACTTTTAACCATAATTGAATTGAGTTGCTCGTAATTATCGACTATGATTTCGAGTATTGGATTACTCTCTGGAGGGAGATCCATGGGCGCATCGTCAGCTCACGGGCCTGGCGGACGGGATGAGGATCCCGTCCGGCGCCCGGGCGAGCCTGACGATGCGGCGTCCGCGTGGAAGCCGGTGATCACGCGCCCGGATCCGATGTCGGCCGAGGAATGGCAGGCGGAACTGGAGTGCGAGCCCGGTGCGTGGACGGATCCGGAGGAGTACCCGGACGAGGAGGACTACCTCGATCCCGGCGTGCTGGTCCTGACCGACGCTGAGCTGGCGGAGATCGCCGAGGCGGCCCAGGTGCCGGCGGCGGATGGCGCTGACCCTACCGGAGTAGCAGACGTGCTGGCCGCGCAGGCGGCCGCGGCATCAGCGCGGCGCCGGGGACCCGGGCAGCCGGGATCGGCGCGGCTGCAGGCTGGGGAATCCTCCAGCCGGGCGGCCGCGTTCGGCACCGGGCAGTGCCTGGACATCATGCCCGCCTGCCCCGACCTCGCGATGCTGGCCGACACCGCGGCCGGACCGGACGACACCTATCCGGGCGCATCCGACAATGAGCTGATCGGGGTGGTGTGCGCCTGGGACCGGTCCGAATCCCACGCGCACGCCCGGAAGCTGGCCGCGATCACCGAATTGCGCCGCCGCCGTCCTGTTCCCGAGCTGCCAGCCTCCGGCCGCCCGGTTGGGTCCGCTGATGAGGACTACCTCGCTGATGAGATCGCCCACGTGCTGGCCGAGTCCCGCCGGGCCGCGGACGGCCTGGCCGCCCTGGCCGAGACGCTGGACGGCAAGCTGCCCGGTACCCGCGCCGCCCTGCTCGACGGGATCATCACCCCTGTCAAGGCCCGGATCATTGCCACCGCGACCGCCCTGCTCGACGCCGGCGAGGCCCGCGCGGCCGAGGAGCAGGTGCTGGACCGGGCCGGGCGGATCACCCCCGGCTCCCTGCGCGAGGCGATCCGTCGGGCGGTGGTGGAGGTCGCACCGGACAAGGCCCGCAAGCGGCGGGAGGCGGCGGCCCGTGACGCGCGGGTGGAGCAGTGGGGCGAGGACTCCGGGAACGCCGCCCTGACCGGCCGTGAGCTCCCTCCGGCCGACGTGATCGCGGCGGGGCAGCGGATCACCTGGTGGGCCCGCCAGCTCCGCAGCGCCGGGGTGGAGGGCGACCTGGACCAGCTCCGCGGCCGGGCCTAC
>JAICWX010000228.1 GCA_025934635.1 Streptosporangiaceae bacterium
AAACGTCATCAGGTGGTCGGTCGCGATCGACCCCGTTACGGCGATACGCACGGCGCTACCCTATCCCCCCGGTCGCCGTCAGTGGAACGAGTCGCCGCAGGCGCAGGAACCCGTCGCGTTCGGGTTGTCGATCGTGAAGCCCTGCTTCTCGATCGTGTCGACGAAGTCGATGGTCGCGCCCATCAGGTACGGGGCGCTCATCTTGTCGGTCACGACCTGGACGCCGCCGAAGTCGGCGACGATGTCGCCGTCGATGGCCCGCTCGTCGAAGTAGAGCTGGTAGCGAAGCCCCGAGCAGCCGCCCGGCTGCACCGCGATACGCAGCTTGAGGTCGTCGCGTCCCTCCTGCGCGAGCAGCGCGCTTACCTTGCCCGCCGCGCCCTCGGTCAGGACGATCCCCTGCGTGGCCTCTTGCTGAACAGTCACCTTAGCTCCTGCCTAGTTCATGTGCCGCTGGCTGACCGGCCGCGCCGGGCGGCCATGGTGTTGCTTCAACCTGCAGTCCAACGATATGCGCTGCGAGCGCATTCCAGCCACTGCTGAGGCATGGCTCACAAACCCTTTACAAACCGGGAGCGCCCCAGACGGGAAACCACCGGGCCAGGTCCTGCTCCCACTTCAGGTCGCTGCCGATGGCGCCCTTGATCTGCAGTTCTAGCGCGTTGTCGCGGTGCTCGCCGGGCAGCGGGGCGAACGGGTAGAACGAGCCCCGCTTGTACAGGTAGATCAGGGCCAGGCGGCGCTCCTGCTCGTCCCTGAAGGCGACCAGGGTACACAGCAGCTGCGGCCCGAAGCCGTTGTCCACCAGCGAGGAGTTGACCGCGTGCAGGTCGGTGACCAGCGCCTCGAGCTCGTTCGACATCCGCGAGCTGACCAGCCAGGTGAAACCGTAGTCATCCTTGGTCGCCTCGACCGGCAGGCCGCCCTCGGCGTGCGCGCTCGAGTTGAGCAGGTCCTGCACGTCCTTCTGGACGTCGGCGAACGAGCGGCCCTCGACCGGGCGGAAGCAGACCGAGCCGGATCCGGTGGGCTTGAATCCGGCTCCCGCGTCCAGCGTGACCGCCGCGGACGGCAGCGCGAACAGGTCGTCCAGCTTGGGCTGGACCGGCTTGGTCCGGCCGAGCAGCGTGTCGAGGAAGCCCACGAGCGGTCCTGCTAACTTTCCGGGCCGGCGACCCGGCCGAGCTGCTGCTGCACCTTGTCGAGCTCGGCCAGCCGGCGCTCGAGGCTCGGGTGGGTGGAGAAGGCGTTGGCCAGCTTGCTCTTGCCGCCGCCGATGCCGTGCAGGCTCATCGCGGGCGCGAAGAAGAACGCGTTCAGCGGCTGCGCGGTACGCAGGTCCTTGGTCGGGATCCGGCCGATGTCGCCGGTGACCTTGACCAGGGCCGACGCCAGCGAGCTGGGCTTGCCGGTGAGCATCGCGCCGCTGCGGTCCGCGGACAGCTCGCGGTAGCGGGACAGCAGCCTGATCAGCAGGAAGCTGATGGCGTAGACGACCGCGCTGACCGCCATGAGGACCAGCAAGATGGGCAGCGCGTTCTGGTTGTTGCTGTCGCGACGGCCTCCGCCGCCGAACAGCTCACCGTAGAAGGCGATCCTGACCAGCAGCGCGGCGATGATGGCCAGGAACGACGCGATCGTCATGACCTGGACGTCCTTGTGCGCCACGTGCGACATCTCATGGGCGAGGACGCCCTCGAGCTCGTCGTTGTCGAGCTTGCGCATGATCCCCCGGGTCGCGCAGACCACGGCGTGGTCGGCGTTGCGGCCGGTGGCGAAGGCGTTCGGCATGTGGGTCTCGGCGATCGCGACCCGCGGCTTGGGCATGTCGGCCAGCGCGCACAGCCGGTCCACGATGGCGTGCAGCCGCCGGGCGTCCTCGTCGTCTTCCGGCTTGACCTCGTGCGCTCCCGCCGTGCGCAGCGCGATCTTGTCCGAGTAGAACAGCGATCCGATGGCGAAGCCCCCGCCCAGGACCACGGCGAAGAACACGATCGCGGTACTGGACGCGCCGTACGCCGTCCCGATGCCGATGATCGCAGCCACGAACGCGACGAATACCAGCCCGAGCAGGAACATCGTCGCGGTCATCCGCACCGTGAGTCCCCGGTCGGGCGCATACCTGGTCCGCGCCGCCATGGCGCCACCTCCGTTCGGCTCCGGCCGGCTGCGCCGGCCGGGGCCAGAAGCCTTTTTCCCCTAGTGCAAATCTACCCGTACAACGCTGTAGGCCAGCCGAACGTTACCCGTGAGTACGCTGCGGGTTGACTCCTGAGATCAGCCGGGGATGAGACCATCGTCGGTGAGCAGCTTGCGGACCTCATCCATGCTCGAGTCCGGGGACGGCAGGATCAGGTCCGACGGCTCGAGGGTGTCCGAGGGCACCGGTGAGCCGAGTGCCCGGACCTGGTCCAGCAGACCGTGCAGCGCGGCGGTGAACGCACCCTCGTCGTTGCGCTCGACCGCCGCCTCAAGCTGGGTGTCCAGCTTGTTCAGCTCGGCGGTCGCCGCCTCGTCGATGTTGAACTGGCCCTCGCCCAGGATTCTGACGATCATGGCCGGTCGTCCTGCGGCTCGGCGGCAGGCAGCTCCGTCGCCGGGACGCTGGCCGGCTGGGCCTGCGCCTGGGTCTGGGCGTTGCCGTTGGAACCCTCGAGCTGCTTGGGGGCGCTCGTGGCGATCTCGCCCTTGAGCCTGCTCAGCTCGTTCTCGACGTCGCTGCTGGCGGACATCATGTCGAGCTCGCTCTGGATGTCGTCGCGACGGCCGCCCACGGCGTCGTCGAGCGCCCCGGAGGCCATCAGCTCGTCGATCGCGCCCGCGCGGGCCTGCATCTGAGCCGTCTTGTCCTCGGCCCGCTGGATCGCCATGCCGACGTCGCCCATCTCCTCGGAGATGCCGGAGAACGCCTCGTTGATCCTGGTCTGGGCCTCGGCCGCGGTGTAGGTGGCCTTGATGGTCTCCTTCCTGGTACGGAAGGCGTCCACCTTGGACTGCAGCCGCTGGGAGGCGACCGTCAGCTTTTCTTCCTCGGCCTGCAGCTGCGCGTACTGCGCCTGCAGTTCGTTCAGCTGGCCCTGCGCCGACGACTTGCGCTCAAGCGCGGCCCGGGCGAGATCCTCACGACCCATCCCGAGCGCCTTGCGCGCCTGGTCCTCGAGCTTGTTCGAGGATTGCTGGAGCTGGTTCATCTGCAGCTCGACGCGCTTGCGCGACGTGGCGACATCCGCGACCCCACGGCGGACCTTCGTCAGCAACTCGAGCTGCCGCTGGTAGGAGTAGTCCAGGGTCTCACGAGGGTCTTCCATCTTGTCCAGGGCCTTATTGGCCTTGGCCTTGAAGACCAGTGAGACTCGCTTCATCACGCCCATACGCGCGGCCGTCCCCTTCATTAACATCTTCGCCACCACCAGGCCGTGCCCGGGACCGGGAAATCATGGCCGGGCGACCGGCTAGACGGCGGACGAGCCCGTGCGACTAGTCGGATTCCACCCTACGCGGTCTGCCGCATTGCGAGCTACCATGTCGGCCTCCGGGTCAAAGGTGGCGCTAGCCCCACCTTTGGCTGAGCTCTGCCGCCGCCGGGGGGACGACCCCCCATTTCCCCCGTTAAGCTAAGCGCGTGTTCCGACGCCGTAGCGCCGGGGCGACCGATGGCACGGCCCAGGATTCCCCGGGCGCGCAGAGCCCGGACGACCCGGCCGAAAATAAGACCCGTAATGCGGCCGAGGCCGCCAAGGGACGGCCCACGCCCAAGCGCAGCGTGGCCGAGGCCAACCGCCGCCAGCCGATCACCGGGACGCCCCGAGGACCGGCCGGGCCGCGTACCAAGGAAGACAAGGACAAGGCGCGCGCCAACCGGGTCGGCCGGTACGAGGCGATGCGGCGGGGCGAGGCCTGGGCACTCAACCCGCGTGACCGCGGGCCGGCCCGCGCCCTGGCCCGCGACTTCATCGATTCCAAGCGCCGGGTCAGCGAGTACTACATGTACGTGCTGGTGGTCCTGCTGGCCGCCGTGTTCGTGCGGAACAAGGCCGCCCAGGAGATCATCTCGCCGCTGGTCCTGGCGCTGGTCCTGATCATCGTGGCGGACGCGATGCTGATCCGGCGCAGCCTGAGCAAGCTGCTCGCCGAGCGGCTGCCGGACGCGTCCATGCGCGGCCTGACGGGGTACTCGGTGATGCGCGCGCTGCAGATCCGGCGGTTCCGCGTGCCGAAGCCCCGGGTCGGGCCCGGCGACAAGATCTGATCGCCCTAAAGTTAGGGCTCATGGAATACCGACATCTTGGCAAAAGCGGTCTCGTGATCAGCGAGATCGCGTACGGGAACTGGATCACCCACGGCGACCAGGTCGAGGAGCAGGCCGCCGCGGATTGCGTCCGGGCCGCGCTGGACGAGGGCATCACCACTTTCGACACCGCCGATGTCTACGCGGGCGGGCGGGCGGAGGAAGTCCTCGGCCGGGCGCTGCAGGGAGTCCGGCGCGAATCGCTCGAGATCTTTACCAAGGTGTACTGGCCGATGGGCAAGGGCCGGAACGACCGCGGCCTGTCCCGTAAGCACATCATCGAGTCAGCGCACGCGTCGCTGCGCCGGCTGGGGACCGACTACGTCGACCTCTACCAGGCGCACCGGTACGACTACGAGACGCCGATCGAAGAGACCATGCGCGCCTTCGACGACCTCGTGCGGGCCGGCAAGGTGCTCTATATCGGGGTATCGGAGTGGCGGGCGGAGGAGATCGCGGCCGGGCTCCGGGTGGCCGCCGAGCTCGGCCTGGACCGGATCGTGTCGAACCAGCCGCAGTACAACATGCTGTGGCGGGTCATCGAGCCCGAGATCGTGCCGCTGTGCGAGAAGGAAGGCGTCGGCCAGATCGTGTTCTCGCCGATCGCCCAGGGCGTGCTGACCGGCAAGTACCAGCCCGGGACGCCTCCTCCGGCCGACTCCCGCGCGACGGCCCCGGCCGGCTCCGGCTTCATCAAGCGGTGGCTCGAGGACGACACGCTCAACGCGGTGCAGCGGCTCCGGCCGCTGGCCGACGAGGCCGGGCTCTCGCTGGCCCAGCTGGCCGTGGCGTGGGTGCTGCAGAACCCGAACGTGTCCGCCGCCATCATCGGCGCCACCCGGCCCGAGCAGGTGCGGGAGAACGTCAAGGCGGCGGGCGTCCAGCTGGACGCCGGGCTGATGCGGCGCATCGACGAGGCGCTCGGCGACGCGGTCGGCCGTGACCCGTCCCGGACCGCCAGCCCGAAGTCGCGTCCCTAGCGCGGCGTGCCCCTCGCAGCGCGATGACCCGGTTCCTGATGACCCTGCGCCCGGCTCAGTCCTCCGGGTGCAGGGTCATCGGGCCGTATTCGGTCTTGGCCTCGTTGAGCAGGCAGACCTGGTCCACCCCGGCGGCGAGCAGCGCCCGCCAGTTCTCCCCGAGCCAGCTTTCCGCGTCGCCCTGACTGGCGAAGATCGCCTCCTGCAGCTCGTCGGTGGTGATGACGCTGCCGTCCGCCTTCTCGTACCGCCAGGTCCAGGGCATTGCCGGATAGCCTCCTCCGTCGTGGGTGCTGCCTGAGCGTAGCTCAGCGGCGTGATGAGACGCGACCGGAGGGATTTGTGAGCGTTAACAAACCATAAATAAGGCCATATATAAGGCGCAGAACAGGATGGCCCAGACCGCCTTGCCGCGGCCGGTGACCGGGCTCCAGCCCCAGACGTCGCTCAGCGCGTCCACCATCTGCAGGCCGCGGCCGGCTTCCTCGCTGCGATCCGGCGTCCGGAGCACCGGGGCGGTGTCGGACGGGTCGAGCACCGCGCACATGACCTCGCCGGTCCGGCGGAGCAAGCGCAACCCGACCGGCTGGCCTGACTCTACGGCCGCGACAGCCCGCGCGGCGTGCGACACCGCATTGGCCACGAACTCGCCGACGATGGCCTCGGCGTCATCGGCCAGCGCGGCCAGGCCCCACTCCCGCAGCGTGTTCCGGGTGAATTTCCGGGCCGTGCGGCCGGACTGAGCCCCGGAACCGAGGGTGCACGCCGCTACCGCTGGTGAGTCCCACCAGTCAGAAGGCATCCGGACCACCCGCGGGCGGCCGGGTGCGCACTGCAGCCTGGCGGTCAAGTCAAGGGGCCGACGGACGGCAGGATCAACCTTTGTCCGTGTCGGCAAACCTACTTGGCTCAAGCCCATCGCGACTCCGCGAAGCCTATAGCGCCAATCCCTGATGATTGACGCAAATCACATCCTGCCCGACTGCACGCGTTTCATGCAAGACCAAATGCACGTTCATTTGTAACGTGCACCTGCCGTGTTCTCTCGTCACAGAGTTTCATTGAAGTTTCAAGTAAAGCTTTTACCTGAGTATCGCCGCCCGGCCCGCGGCACCGTGAGCGGGCACGTTATCGTGTCCTCAACTCGACCAGGGAGCCGCTGATGCTTGTCGCCGGCGTCGATTCATCCACGCAGTCCACCAAGGTGATGCTCTGCCAGGCCGACGACGGCAGCGTCGTCGGGCAGGCCTCCGCCCCGCACCCGGACGGGACCGAATGTGACCCGGAGCTGTGGTGGCAGGCGCTGACCGAGGCGGGAGACGGGCTGCTCAGCCGGGCCGACGCCATCGGGGTGGCCGCGCAGCAGCACGGCATGGTGGTGGTGGACGACGCGGGACAGGTGGTCAGGCCGGCCCTGCTCTGGAACGACGTGCGGTCGGCGCCGCAGGCGAAGGCGCTGATCGCCGAGATGGGCGGCCCCGGCTACTGGGCGGAGCAGACCGGGAGCGTCCCGACGGCTTCCTTCACCGTCACCAAGCTGCGCTGGCTGGCCGAGCATGAACCGGATGCCGCCGCCCGGACGGTGCAGGTGATGCTTCCGCACGACTGGCTGACCTGGCGGCTGGGTGACCGCGCGCACGAGCCCGCCACCGACCGCGGCGACGCTTCGGGCACCGGTTACTTCTCCCCCGCGGCCGGGTGCTGGCGGCCGGAACTGGCCGAGGCCGCGCTGGGCAAGCGGGCCGGGCTGCCGCGGCTGGCCGGCCCGGCCGAGATCGTCGCCCGGACCGCCGCCGGCGTGCCGCTGTCCGCCGGGACCGGGGACAACATGGGCGCCGCGCTCGGCCTGGGCCTCGGGCTGGGCGAGGTGGCCGTCTCCATCGGCACCTCGGGCACCGCCTACGCGGTCGCGGCCGGGGCCGCCGCGGACGAGTCCGGGGCGGTGGCCGGCTTCGCCGACGCCACCGGGCGCTTCCTGCCGCTGGTGGCGACCATCAACGCGGCCCGGGTGCTGACGGTCACCGCCCGCATGCTCGGTACCGACGCCGACGGGCTGTCACGGCTCGCGCTGGCCGCGCCGCCGGGCGCGCGGGGCCTGACCCTGCTCCCCTACCTGGACGGCGAGCGCAGCCCCAACCGGCCCGGCGCCAGCGGCGTGCTGCGCGGCCTCACCAGTACTAACAGCACGCCGGAGAACCTGGCCCGGGCCGCGGTCGAGGCGGTGCTCTGCTCACTCGCCGACGCCATCGGCAACCTGGCCGACTGCGGCATCACCGCGCGGCGGGTGATCCTCATCGGCGGCGCCGCCCGGTCCGAGGCGGTGCGCCGGATCGCGCCGATGATCTTCGGCGTGCCGGTGACGGTGCCCGCGCCGGCCGAGTACGTCGCGCTGGGCGCAGCCCGGCAGGCCGCCTGGGCGCTGTCTGGTGCGGCCGAGGCTCCTGAATGGCCGCTGGCAGGTGCCAGCGCCGAGTACACCGCCGAGCCCACCCCCGCAGTCCGCGAGCAGTACGGGGCTCTCCGCGACGCCACGGTCTCCTGGGGCTGAGGTTCCCGGGGGTGAGGTTCCCGGGGGTGAGGTTCCCGGGGGGGTGAGGTTCCCGGGGGTGAGGCGGGAGCTGGGCACGGTGAAAGGATGGAGACGTCGATGATGACTGGAGAAGGGACCGCCAGGTGAGCACGGATTTCGTACCTTCGCGCGAGGACAGGTTCTCGTTCGGCATCTGGACCGTGGGCTGGCAGGGCGTGGACGTCTTCGGGTCGGCGGTGCGGCCGCCGATGCCGGCCGAGCGGGCCGTGTACAAGCTGGCCGAGCTCGGTGCCTACGGGATCAACTTCCATGACAATGACGTGTTCGCGTTCGACGCCACCGCGGCCGAGCGGGACGAGCGGATCGGCGCGCTGCGCAAGGCGCTCTCCGAGACCGGGTTGGTGGTGACCACGGCCACCACCAACCTGTTCGGCCACCCGATGTTCAAGGACGGCGCGTTCACCGCCAACGAGCGTGAGGTACGCCGCTTCGCGCTGGCCAAGGTGATGCGGAACCTGGACCTGGCCGCCGAGCTGGGCGCGAAGACCTACGTGTTCTGGGGCGGCCGGGAAGGCGCGGAGTCCGGCGGGGCCAAGGACATCAGGGCCGCGCTGGACCGGTACGCCGAGGGCCTGAACCTGCTCTGCGCGTACGTGCGCGAGCAGGGCTACGACATCCGGTTCGCGATCGAGCCCAAGCCGAACGAGCCGCGGGGCGACATCTTGCTGCCGACCGTGGGCCATGCCCTGGCCTTCATCAACGGGCTGGCCGACCCGGAGATGGTCGGGGTCAACCCGGAGATCGGGCACGAGGAGATGGCCGGGCTGAACTACGCGCATGGCATCGCGCAGGCCCTGTGGCACGGCAAGCTCTTCCACATCGACCTGAACGGGCAGCACGGCCCGCGGTTCGACCAGGACCTGCGGTTCGGGGCCGGGAACGTGCGGGGCGCGTTCTGGGTGGTGGACACGGTGGAGTCGGGCGGCTACGACGGGCCGCTGCACTTCGACTACAAGCCGCCGCGCACCGAGGACGACGAGGGCGTATGGGTGACCGCCGCCGCGTGCATGCGGAACTACCTGATCCTGCGGGAGAAGGTCAAGGCGTTCCGGGCCGACCCGGAGGTCATCGAGGCGCTGCGGGCCTCCGGCACGGACCAGCTCCGCACCCCCACGCTGGCCGACGGCGAGACCTGGCGCGACGTGCGCGAGGCGACCGCCGACGTGGACACGCTAGCCAGGCGCGGCCTGGCCTACGAGCACCTCGACCAGCTCGCCCTGGAACACCTCTACGGCGTGCGGTCCTAGAGCGGCACCGGAACCGCCTCACTCGTCAGGGTATGGCTCTTCCGCGGCGATCGTCTGGCTCACGAGGCGTGTGGTGCCCGTGATGGTTCTGGTGCCGGCCCAGCGTATCCCGGAGCGGCTCAGCGAAGCGCGCTAGCGGCATCGATGGAGCATCCATGCTGCTGGCGCGGCATCGATGGAGCATCAATGTCGTTTGCCGGGAGCGGGGCGGGGCCCGGGGCGGTGACGGCGTGAGCCGGTGCGGACGCGGCAGCTGAGGACAGAGATCCGGGCCACGGGCCGGCCGGGGCGCATCACCCGCCAGGCGGACGGCATCGATGGCACATCGGCGCCATACCGGGGCGCCGCGCCGGCGAATAGCACGGTGGATCCGCATTATCCGGTGGATCCGATGCCCCAGGGCTATACGGATCCACCGGGTAAGACCGATCCACCGCGTTAAGCGGAGCGTGGTCTCCGCGGCGGGAGAGCCGCTGAGACTCGTGAGGCGGGGCAGGACCAAGGTGACGGGCGCTGCGACAGCAGCGGTAGCTAGCAGGGCATCCAGACGCGCATGGCGTCGCCATCGCGGTTGTCCCACTGGAAGTAGGGGATGGCGATGGCCGTGACGGGGGCGCCGTCGGCGACCTGGCCCTCGGCGGTGACCTCGATCGTCTGGCCGATGCCCGCCAGCGAGACGGGGCGCTCGCCGAGCACGCCGCCCGGCCGGATGACCAGGTCCTCCAGGCGCGCGCCGCCGAGCTGGTCGGCCTGCTCGAAGCAGTAGACGAGCGGGCCGCGCTCGATGGCCACGCAGCCGCGTATCGCGTCGACGCGCCGGTCCGGGTAGGTCCAGCGCGGGGTCAGGTCCAGGTGCAGGGTCACCACGTCGCCCGGTACCCAGGTGCGGTGGATGACGTGGTAGCCGGGTGAGATCCCGGCCCGTTCGGGGTCATCGTTTATCGCGACGCGGGCGCCTGCGCTCCAGCTGGGCACCCGCGGGGCCAGGCCGCAGGCTTCGGCCGGGGCGGCGAGGACCCGCAGGTAGATCGCGCCGGACCAGGGGTAGTCGGTGCTGACCTCGAGGTCCAGCCCGGCCCCGGCCAGCCGGGAGCCGGTGTACTGGTGGACGTAGAGCGTATCTCCGGCCTCGGAGGCGAGGTAGTGCTCGAGGGAGCCGAGCAGGCGCATGATGTTCGGCGGGCAGCAGGCGCAGCTGAACCAGACGCGGCGCCGGCCGGGGTCGTCCTTCTCGAAGTGGTCCTCGCGGCGCTGCAGCGGGTTCACGTAGAAGAACCGCTGCCCCTCGGTGGCGATCGCGGCGGCGAAGCCGTTGTAGAGCACGCGCTCCATGTGGTCGGCGTACTTCGCGTCACCGGTGGCGAGCAGCAGCCGCCAGCTCCACTGGATGCTGGCGATCGCGGCGCAGGTCTCGTTGTAGGCGCGGTCCGGGGGCAGCTCGAACCGGTCGCCGAAGCCTTCGTCGGCGTGCCGGGAGCCGTTGCCGCCGGTGAGGTAGGTCTTGGCCGCCACCATGTCGTCCCAGCGGCGGACCGACGACTCCAGCAGCGCGCGGTCACCGGTCTCGGCCGCGACGTCCATCACCCCCGCCTCCAGGTACAGCGCCCGCACCACGTGCCCCACCTCGGTGTCGGCGGCGAGCACCGGCACGTGGTCCTGCAGGTAGCGGTGGCCCATGCCGGAGTTCCCGGCCAGCCCCCGCCCCCGCTGGTCGACGAACTGCCGGGCCAGCTCGAGGTACGCGGCGGTGCCGGTCTCGCGGTAGAGCTCGGCCAGCGCCGTCTCGATGACCGGGTGCCCGTCCAGGCCCCGCTCCTGGCCGCCGAACTCGCGGACCAGGTGGTCGGCCAGGCGCACGGCGATGGCGAGCAGCTCGCCGTCGCCGGTGCCCCGGTGCATCGCCACGGCCGCCTGGATCAGGTGGCCGGCGCAGTACATCTCGTGGCTCCAGGCCAGCCGGGTGTACCGCGGCTCACCGCTGACCTGGAAGTAGGAGTTCAGGTAGCCGTCGGGACGCTGCGCCTGGCCGAGCAGGGCGGTGACGTCGGCGGCGAAGGAGGCAAGCTCGGGACGCCAGCCGTGCGCCAGCTCCCAGCCGATGGCCTCGAGCGTCTTGTAGATGTCAGAGTCCATGAACACCGGGCCGCGGTAGCCGGTCCCGGGCAGCGGATCCACCGGGCCGACGCCGACCGGGCGGTGACCGCCCGCGGCTCCGTAGCCATCGGCCGTGCTGGCGGCCTCCCCTTCGGCGTCCGCGGATCCGGCCGCGCGGGCCGCGCGGATCGCCAGCCGCACGTTGTCGAGGTTGCCCGCGTCCTCGAGCTGGCGCACCGCGAGCGGCAGGCTCGCGGTCAGGTTGCGCTGCTGCCACTGATGCAGCAGCCCGGCGGCCAGCCGGACCCGGGTGACCGGCTGATGCGGGCCGGAGGCGGCGGCGGTAGGGGCGACGGGGCCGGTTACGCTACCAGGAGGACCCGCGGGAGGGGCCTGGTCCAGAGGTGGTGCGGTCCGGACGCCGTTAGCGTGGTTGGCCTGGTCGGCGTGGTCAGCAGCAGCGGGCATTACGGCGGGCGGCTGGTCGGCGCTGTTCACGTACGCGGCTCCATGGTCAAGGAATAGGTTTTCCTAGATTCCCACGGAATCATAAGCTAGAGGCTGGCCAGCGAGGCGTCAACCGTGCTGGCCCGACGCTGAGGAGCGCAGATGAGGCGGGTGACCATCCGCGACGTGGCGGCGGAGGCCGGCGTGTCCATCGGTACCGCTTCCAAGGCCCTGAACGGTCAGGGCAAGCTGCGCGCCGAGACCAGGGAGCGCGTGGCCGAGGTGGCCCAGCGGCTCGGCTTCGCGCCTAACACGCTGGCCCAGGCGCTGCTCGCGGGGCGCTCGTTCACGGTGGGCCTGATCACCACGGACAGCTTCGGCCGGTTCAGCATCCCGGTCATGCTCGGGGTCGAGGACGCCCTGGGCTCCGGCCAGGTCTCGGTGTTCATGTGCGACACCCGGGACGACCCGGAGCGCGAGCGGCGCTACGTCGAGACGCTGGCGGCCCGCCGGGTGGACGGGCTGATCGTCACCGGGCGCCGGATCGAGCCGCGCCCGCCGGTGGTGGCCGGGCCCGGCATCCCGGTCGTGTACGCGATGACCCAGCCGGTGGGCGAGGACGGCCCCGCGGTGCTGCCCGACGACGAGGGCGGCGGCCGGGCCGCCGCCGAGCACCTGCTGCACGGCGGCCGGCGGCGGATCGGGCACATCACCGGGCCGGAACGGTTCCTCGGCGCGCGGATGCGCGCGGCCGGGTTCAGCGCCACCCTGGCGCAGGCCGGCCTGCGGGCGCACGGCGGCGTGCGGTTCGGCGAGTGGAGCGAGCGCTGGGGCCGGGAGGCGGCCGCCCGGCTGCTGGCCGAGGAACCGGGCACCGACGCGATCTTCTGCGGCAGCGACCAGATCGCCCGCGGCGTGGCCGACATGCTCCGCGCCGCCGGCCGGGCCATCCCGGGCGACGTCGCGCTGGTCGGCTTCGACAACTGGGAGCCGATGGCGCTCGGCGCCCAGCCCCCGCTGACCAGCGTGGACATGTGCCTGGAGGAAGTCGGCCGGGTGGCCGCGGGGCTGCTGCTGGCCGCCATCGCCGGCGAGCCCGCGCGCGGCACCCGCCGGGTCCCCTGCCGCCTGGTGACCCGCCAGTCGAGCCGGCCCGGTCCTACGGCGAACTGAGGGGTCAGGGGGTGGCAGCCTGGTCGCCTTCGGGGAATTTGCTGGCGGCGGGAACCTGCTCGCCCTCGGCGGACATGGCCGCGCGGGCCGCGTTGTGGTCGCGCATCATCTGACGCTGCGAGCGGACCTGGAAGAATATGATCAGCACGACCAGGCCGATCGAGACCCACAGCCCGTAGTGCGAGATGGCCTGCGCCACCACGACCGCGTGGTGGCCGAGTGCGTAGCCGAGGCCGGACAGCAGGCCCGCCCACAGCAGCGTCCCGATGATATCCAGGATGACGAACGTGAGCAGCCGCATGCCGGCCCAGCCGGCGATGACGTAGATGATCGCGTTGGGGATGGGCAGGAACGGGGAGATGACCACGGCGGGCCAGGTGAACTTGCGGCCCCAGCGCTGCACGCGGGCCATGTACCTTTCCCCGCGGTTGCGCTTGCCGCCCAGCAGCACGATGATGCGCTCGCCCCAGAGGCGGCCCGCCCACCAGTACAGCGGATCGAATTTCATCAGCCCGGGGATGGCCGCGAGCAGCACGAGGACCAGCGACCCGTGCCCGACCCGGGCGAAGGCGGCGGCGGAGATGATGGACTCGGTACCCCCGCCGATCAGTGTGGACCACAGCGGATGGGTGCCGACCAGGTGGGTGCGCAGGGGCAGCGTGACCCAGTAGAAGATGCCGCTGAGCATGATGCCGGCCCAGCACAAGATGTCGGCGCGCCGGGGCTTGCCGGACCACGGTGTCCGCGGGTCGTCCCAGGATGGACGCTGCCGTGCCTCGTCCGCGGCTACTTTCGCCGCTTCCAGCCCTGACGCTTCGTCCATCAAAACACGCTACAACCAATCACGGGCTTTTCCGCCCCGGCCTGCGCCATGATGGCCAACGTGACCGTAGATCCACGCGCTACCGCCGATCCGTTCGCCGCCGCGAAAGCCAGCGCCGAGCGCCTGACGGCCCTGGCCGGGCCGCATGATGTCGCCGTCGTGCTCGGCTCGGGCTGGGCGCCGGCCGCCGATGCGATCGGCGCGACACAAACCGAGATACCGCTAGCCGAGCTGGGAGGTTTCCCGGGCTCGACGGTGCCCGGCCACACGCCGGTAGCCCGTTCGGTGCCTATGGGTTCGGTCCGGGTGCTGGTATTCCTCGGCCGGGTGCATCTCTACGAGGGGCTGTCGCCGGCCACGGTGGTGCACGGGGTGCGGACGGCGGTGGCGGCGGGCTGCCGGGCGGTGGTGCTGACCAACGCGGCGGGCGGGATCAGGCCGGGGCTCAGCGTGGGCGAGCCGGTGCTGATCAGCGACCACCTCAACCTGACCGGCCGGT
>JAICWX010000322.1 GCA_025934635.1 Streptosporangiaceae bacterium
CCTTATAGCGCTCGCCGCCTACCGTCACTGAGCGTAACCGTTACCGTAAGCGACGACTGGCCGGGGAACCGAGGAAAGAATGCCATCTGAGTACGCCAAGACCCTTGGCGCGCGGCTGCGCGCCATCCGCACGCAGCAGGGTCTCTCGCTGCACGGGGTCGAAGAGAAGTCCCGCGGCCGGTGGAAGGCCGTGGTGGTGGGCTCGTACGAGCGCGGCGACCGGTCGGTGACCGTCCAGAAGCTCGCCGAGCTGGCCGAGTTCTACGGGGTTCCGGTGTCCGAGCTGCTGCCCGGCGATGCCACCCCCACGCCGCTGGTGCCCACGCCCAAGCTCGTCATCGACCTCGAGCGGATGGGACAGCTGCCGAAGGACAAGGTCGGCCCGCTGGCCCGGTACGTCGCGACCATCCAGAGCCAGCGCGGCGACTACAACGGCCGGGTCCTTTCCGTGCGGCACGAGGACCTGCGCTCGCTCGCGGTCATCTACGACAAGTCCCCCGCCGACCTCACCGAGGAACTCATCAGCTGGGGCGTGCTCGACGCCGACGCGCGCGGCGCGATGGAAGGGTTCTGAGCCTCAGCCTGCCGGCCTTAGCGGGAGCGGAGACTGCACCTCGACCCCGAGCGCGGTCTCCGCCAGTGACAGGAAGGTCTCCGCATCCCGCAGCAGGTCATCGGCCTCACGGGCCGAAGCAGCACGAGGCAGCCCGGCCTCGGCGGCCGCGCGCTTGCCCGCGCCGGCCGCGAAATAGGCGGCCCACTCGGTCAGGGCGGGCTCGACCTGGGGCAGCAGTTCCCAGACGCTATGCGGCTTCCGGCGGCGCGACCGCGGTTCCCCTCGCGCCGCCACCACTGCCGCCGCCGCCCGCAGGGCCGCCAGGTGCGCCGTGACGTACCGGGCACCAGGCGCCGACTCGCCAGCCGCCTCGGCGAGCCCCCGCCGCGCGGACTGGAGCATGCTGAGCACGGTCGGCGCCACTCCCGGATGCCGGGGGGTCATGCTGCCCAGGCCCATCCGCATCTCTGCTGCGTTCACCATCGCTCTTCGTCTCCTCTTCTGCCCGGCTAGGCGAGACGCTTCCTCTCGCCACATCCGGCCGGTACCGCTCCATCTATTCGAACCTAAATTCGTTCGAAAGTCCAGTCGTCTTCGATGTCTGTTCGAAGATAGCGCGCGGGTCTGACATTTTCGGCCCTCCGGATCCGACCTCCCCGAGCTCCGGACCTGATCTCCAGCGGCTCCGGCCGCCCCCGCCCAGCCTCCCGCCGCTCGCCTCCGCGACGCGGCCAGGCCTCCAGAAAATTCAGTGGTTGTGGCGCCCTACCCGATAGGGAAGGTACGTTGCCACAACCACTGAATCCGAGTGGAGGCCTTATGGGGTTGATGAGGTGAGCGGGGGCAGGGGTAGCGCGTCTCCTGGAGCGATCCGGCATTCCGCGGGAACGAGCTTGTTCGGAGGTGACCGGGGTTACCCGGGTTTTCGAACGGTCTCCGGCCGTGATGCCCGCCAGCTCAGGTCGCGATGCCCGCCAGCTCAGGTCGCGATGCTCGTCAACTACGGTCGTGATGCTCGTCAACTACGGTCGTGATGCTCCGCCGGCCGGGCACCGGCGGCCGCCATGGCGCGTTGTACGGGCACGATGAAGATCGGGAACCATTTGCGCGCAACGCGAGTGTTTGTGCGAAGGGCGGTCCCGGGCCGGTATTTTTATCGCGTGCCATCCCGCCTCCCCACCACAGACGACGGGAGCGGGAGGCCACTCGCCGAGGACCGGGACAGCACGACGCCGGACAGCCGGGAACGAACTGACACCGCCGCACCGGACCAGGCCGGGGACCACATCGCGGGAGATAGCAGCCCCGCGTTCGCCAGCGATGGCGGTGCCACGGCGGGGGGCAGCACCGTTCAGGCAGGCGGCGCCACCGACGCGGGTGACGCCAAGGCGGGCGGCGAGCCAGAGTTCACCGAGGCCGACGTGGCCTTCCTCGCTACCCCGGACGTCCCGGATGGACAAGATGCCCGGGACGCTGCGGATGCCCGGGATAAGAGCAGCGCGGCCGGGACGGAAAGCGCGGCCCGGACAGGAACTTCAGCCGGGACAGGAACTTCAGCCGGAGGGAGCACGGCCCCCGGAGGGAGCACGGCAGCCGGAGCGGGTAGGCCAGCCGCGGCGACCGCCGTGCCGCCGGCCGGCGAGTCGGGCCGGTGGTTCCGGCCGTCCAAGAACAAGAGCGGTTTCCTGGCCCCGCCGGCGGACGAGCCGGCCGGGCTGGGCGATGCGCCGCCGCAGGCTCCCGGAGCCGAGCAGCCGCACAGAGCAGAGGGGCCGGCGCAGCCCTCCGGACCAGGGGGGCCGACGCAGCCCTCCGGACCGGGGCGGCCGGCGCAGCCTCGCGGACCGTGGCAGCTTGGGCCGCCGAGCGGGCTGAGCACGCCACTGCGCCCGGGACCGGACCAGGGGGCGCCACCGTCGCCGCCACGGCCGTCACCAGAACGGCGGCCAGCGGCGCAGCCACATGACGCCGGATCCGCGCCGACCGAGCCGTCGATCCAGGCAGCGCCAGTACCGGCAGCGCCAGTACAGGCAGGGCCGCCGGGACCGGCACCGCGGGCTTCGCGCCCGGGATCGGTGACACAGCCGAGACCGGTCAGGGAGCCGGAACCGGTGACACAGCCAGTGCCGCGTGGACCGCTGACGCGGCCAGACCAGCCGGGAGCGGTCACCCAGCCGACGCGGCCGGGGCTGCTGGCGCAGTCGGCGCCGCCGGGACCGCCGGTGCCACCGGGACCTGGACTGACGGGGCTGCTGCGGCCGGGTCGGCGGCCTGAGCGGGACGAACGGCCCGGGGCGGATAGCCCGCCGGGAACGGACGAGGAGCGGGAGGCTGCGGCCAGGCGCCGGATCTCCCGCCGGGCGATGCTGCAGGCCGGCCTGATCGGCGGCGCCGGAGTGGCCGCGCTGCCGCTGCTTGCCCTGGTCGGCGGCATGAACCGGACGAACGCCGGGCCGACCGGCCTGTCGTTCTCGATGAACACCAACTGGCTGTTCGGCGGGCAGTACACGTCGGGCTCGGAGAGCAGCTTCTACGACGACAGCAACTTCGCGCCGGTCACGGTGCCGCACACGGTCACCCGGCTGTCCTGGCAGGACTGGGATTACGCCGCCTGGCAGCAGGTGTGGATCTACCGGCGGCACTTCACCGGGGGGCACCTGCTCGATCCGCACCAACCGGGCAACCGGATCCTGGTCGACTTCGACGGGGTCATGGTGAACGCCTCGGTGGCGATCAACGATCAGGTGGTCGCCACCCACCAGGGCGGTTACCTGCCTTTCTCGGCCGAGCTCACCGGGAAGGTCACGGCCGGCGACAACCTGCTCGCGGTCGTGGTGGACTCGCGCTGCCTGCCGGTACCGCCGGTCGGCGTGGGGCGGGGCCCGAAGAGCGTCGACTTCTACCAGCCGGGCGGCATCTACCGGGACGTCCGGCTGCGGGTGCTCCCGCAGGTGTTCCTGTCCGACCTGTGGGCCCAGCCCGGCGACGTGCTCACCTCGGATCCCCGGGTGGATATCGAGTGCGCCGTGGACTCGGCCGCTAAAGCCGGCACCTCCGGCACGTTGCTGGTCCAGCTGTTCGACGGCCAGACCCAGGTGGCGGCGCAGGCCATGACGGTCAAGACCGGCCCGCCCGGGGTCAGCCCGGCCAAGCTGAGCCTGACCGGGTTCGGGCCGGTCAGCCTGTGGTCGCCGGACAGCCCCAAGCTGTATACGGTGCGGGCCACGCTGGACTTCCCCGGCATCGGCAGCCACGTGCTGTCCCGGCGGATCGGGTTCCGCGAGGCCTCGTTCCGGCCCGAGGGCTTCTACCTGAACGGCAAGCGGCTGCAGCTGTTCGGGCTCAACCGGCACCAGCTCTACCCGTACGCGGGCATGGCCAGGCCCGCCCGGGTGCAGCGCAAGGACGCCGAGATCCTCAAGAACGAGTTCAACTGCAACATGGTGCGCTGCTCGCATTACCCGCAGTCCCCCTCCTTCCTCGACGCCTGCGACGAGCTCGGCCTGCTGGTCTGGGAGGAGGCGCCCGGCTGGCATAACGTGAGCGTCACCACGAACTGGCAGGACCTCGTGCTGCAGGACGTCCGCGGCATGGTGACCAGGGACCGCAGCCGCCCCTCGGTGGTCATCTGGGGCACCCGGCTCAACGAGACCCGGGACTACCCGGGGCTGTGGGCGCAGACCCGGCAGGCCGCGCGGGAGCTCGACCCGACCCGGCCGAACTCGGGAGCGATGGCGTTCCACGACGACACCGCCTGGGACGAGGACGTCTTCGCCTACAACGACTACGCGACCGACGACAAGACCGGCAACGTCACGCTGCAGTCGCCGTTCCTCCAGCTGCCCTACCTGGTCACCGAGGCGGTCGGGGTGGAGTCGGTCAAGCCGCAGCACTTCGCCTGGTCGGATCCGCCGGCCTGGCTGGCCCGGCAGGCCGCCCTGCACGGCCAGGCGCACAGCCAGGCCCGCTCCGACCCCGCGTATTCCGGCTTGCTGGCCTGGGCCGGATTCGACTACAGCTCGCTGCTCGGCCCGGGCCCGTACGACATCAAGTGGGCCGGGGTGGCGGACGGCTTCCGGGTGCCCAAGCCCGGCGCCGCCATCTACCAGTCCCAGGGCGACCCGGCCGTGCGCCCGGTCATCGCCCCGGTGTTCTTCTGGGAGGCCGGCGGCGCGGTGCCGGCCCCGGCCCCGGCCGTGATGATCGCCAGCAACTGCGAGCGGCTCGAGGTCTTCATCGGCGGCACGCTCGTGACCAGCGCCCTGCCCGCCTTCGACTCGCCGCTGTACGGCAGCCTGGTCCATCCGCCCTTCCTGGTCCACCTGCCCGCCAGGCTCCCGAAACCAGTCCCCGACCTGCTCGTCCGGGGCTTCGCGGGCGGCCGCCAGGTCGCCGAGCGGCGGATGTCGGCGCACACCGGCGGCGACACGCTGGCCATGACCGTAGACGACACGGTCATCACGGCCGACGGCTCGGATGCGACCCGGGTGGTCTTCCGCGCCGTCGACTCCTACGGCAACCAGCGCCGGTACGGCACCGGCCAGGTGGCCCTTATCCTGTCCGGGCCGGCCACGCTGGTGGGCGACAACCCGTTCGCGTTCGGTCAGTACGGCGGGCTCGGCGCCGTGTGGATCCGCTCCCAGGCAGGCCAGCCGGGCGCCGTCACGCTGACCGCCAGTCATCCGCAGCTCGGGCGGGCCGAGGTCCAGGTCAGGTCCGAGAAGGCCGCGCACGCCAGCGAGCTGGCCTGACCCGGGAGGGCGCATGAGGCGGCGAGCGTGGCACCTGTTCCGGGCGCGAAACCCGGCCCGTTCGGCACCTTCTTCTTCTCCTAAGCTTACGAGGATGCGCCGCACGCCCGTGGTCTCCGTCTCTGAGCTGAACCCGGCCGGGTTCAGCACCCGGCTCGATCAGCTGGTCGCGGTGTACGCGGCGGCGATGCGCCCGCCGCCGGAGCTGCTGGCGGGCCGCCGGGCGATCATGGCCGGGCACGCCGCCAACCCGGGGTTCCGCGCGCTGGCGGTCACCGACGACGCGACCGGCCAGGCGGTCGGCTTCGGCTACGGCTTCCACGGCGGGCCCGGCCAGTGGTGGCACGACACGGTGAACCGGGCGCTGATCGCCAGCCGCGGCGACGACGCCGCGGTGGCCTGGCTCAGCGACTCCTTCGAGGTCGCCGAGCTGCACGTGGCGCCGGACTACCAGGGCCGCGGGGTGGGTGCCGACGTGCTGCTGCGGCTGACCGCGGGACGGCCCGAGCGGACCGCGCTGCTGTCCACCAGGGACGCCGACACCCCGGCGCGGCGGCTCTACCGCGGGACGGGCTTCACCGACCTGCTGACCGCGTTCCACTTCTTCCCCGGCGGCGAGCCGCCCTACGCCGTGATGGGCGCCGAGCTCCCGCTGCTGACCCGGTCGGCGAGCCCCAGCCGCTCGTAGATCTCGCGCGTCGCACGGGACCAGTTGAGCGTGTAGAAGTGCAGGCCGGGCACGCCCGCGGCGAGCAGCCGCTCGCACATCCCGGCCGCGTAGTCCACGCCGATCTCGCGCACCGCGGCCCGGTCGTCCGCCACCGCCTGCAGGCGGTCCCAGAGCTCGACCGGGACCCGGCAGCCGCCCAGCTCGACCGCCTTCTCGATCACCCGCAGGCTGGTGATGGGCATGATGCCCGGGATGATCGGCACGTCGCAGCCCTGGGCCGTGACCCGGTCCCGCAGCCGCAGGTAGTCCTCGGGGTAGAAGAACATGTTGGTGATCGCGAAATCGGCCCCGGCCCGGCACTTGGCCACGAAGTAGCGCACGTCGGTCTCCGGGTCGGGCGACCGCGGGTGCTTCTCGGGGAAGGCGGCCACCCCGACGCAGAAGTCGCCGGCCGACCTGATCAGCCGGACCAGGTCTTCGGCGTAGTTCAGCCCGTCCGGGTGCCGGACCCAGTCGGCGTTCGGGTCGCCGGGCGGGTCACCGCGCAGGGCGAGCACGTTGCGTACCCCGACCGCCGCGTACGACCCGATTACCTGCCTGAGCTCGGCCACCGAGTGGTTCACGGCGGTGAAATGGCCGACCGGGGTCAGCGTGGTCTCCTCGGCGATCCGGCCGGTGACCCGGACAGTCCGGTCCCTGGTCGACCCGCCGGCCCCGTAGGTCACCGAGACGAACGTCGGGCGCAGCGGCTCGAGCTGCCTGATCGCCCGCCAGAGCTGGCGTTCCTCCGCCTCGGTCTTGGGCGGCATGAACTCGAACGAGAACGCCTGCCCCCCGGACGCGAGCAGGTCACGGATCAGCGGTGAGTGCGGCGGGCCGGAGGCGTGCCTGGACGTCGCACTCCCCCGCCGGCGCGGGCGCGGCGGCATGAGGCAAGCCTAGCCGCCGGCCGCGCCGGACACGGGAGACGACCCGCGGGGCGCCCGCTAGAACGCGAGGGCCTGCGCCCGGCGGTTCACCTCGGTGGCCCGGTGCCGGGCGATCGCGTCGATCGGCGTGCCGGGCAGCGACTCGTCGGCTGTGAACAGCCAGCGGAGCGCCTCCACTTCGTCGAAGCCGCAGTCGCGGAGCAGGGTCAGGGTGCCGCACAGGCCCTTGACGATCTGGTTGCCGTCAAGGAAGGCGGCCGGTACCGCGAGCGGCCCCTCAGGGCGGTTCACGGCCAGGAGCTTACGGTCACGCAGGAGCTGCTTCACTCGCCCAGCCGGAACACCGAGCTGGCCGGCTACGTCGGGGAGTGACAGCCATTCGCCGACAAGAGTGTCGGTCGTGGGATCAATCTGTGCCACGAGTCCAATGTCCCACGTCGGAGGTTCCTCCAAACACCCCTCGTTAACGAGGGATTAATGGCGATCGATTGCATTTCGCCGATCCGGGTCAGGCAGCAGCGGCCTTTACGGGGACAGCGGGGTCGGTGAGACGGGAGACGTCTACCGGTGCGCCGGAGTCTATGAGACGGCGGGCCTGGAGCATGTCGCGGGGGCGGCCGACGGTCAGCATGGCCACCAGCCGCCCGTCCGCCAGCCAGGCCGCCGCCCAGGTCGGCTCGGCCGGGTCACCGCGCCACACCAGGTGGTCCGCGCCGCCGTGATGCCCGACGTACTGCATCATCCGGCCGAACTGCTCGGACCAGAAGTACGGCACCGGGTCGTACGCCTCGTCGCCGCCGGCCACGTTGGCCGCGGCGACCTCGGGCATGTGCAGGGCCACGTCCCAGTGCTCGACCCGCAGCCGCCGGCCGAACCGCCGCGACTCGAACGCGGCGCAGTCCCCCACCGCGTAGACACCGGGCCGGGAGGCCCGCAGCCCCGGATCGACGGCCACGCCGTTCTCCAGCCGCAGGCCGGAGCCGTCCAGCCAGCCGGTGGCCGGCCGCACCCCGACCGCGGTGACGATCTCGTCGGCCGCCAGCCACTCGCCCCCGGCCAGGGCCAGCCCGCCGGGCCGGACGGCCTCGACCGCGGTCGCGACCTTCAGGTCCACCCCGGCGGCGGCGTACCAGCGGGCGGTCTGGGCGCCGACCGGGGCGCCGACCGCCCCGGCCAGCGGGGCCGGGCCGGCCTCGACCACCGTGACCTGGCAGCCGTAGGCGGCCGCGGCGGTGGCCAGCTCGGCGCCGATCCAGCCGGCCCCCACGATGGCCAGCCGCAGGGCCTGGCGGCGGGCCGGGCCGGGCCGGATCAGGTCCCGCAGCGCCAGCGCGTCATCGTAGGTGCGCAGGAAGCGCTGCCTCCCCTCGCCGGGCAGCGCGACGGGCAGCGACCCGGTGGCCAGCACCAGGTGCTCGAACGGGTAGCGGCCGCGGTCGGTGACGAGCTCGTCCGCCAGCCCGGTGACGGACTCGCCGGGGCGGAAGTCGACGTCGAGCGCGGCGAAGTCGGCCTTCAGCGACGGATCCAGGTCCGGCTCGGTGAGCACCTTCTTGGACAGCGGCGGCCGGTCGTACGGCGGCCGCGCCTCGGCGCCGATCAGGGTGACCGGTCCGGCGAAGCCGCGCGCCCGCAGTTCCTCCGCCGTCCGCAGCCCGGCCAGGCCGGCACCCGCGATCACGACACGTCCGCTCTGCGTCATGACGGGAAGGTTACGCCCGGGCCGGAGCGGGCTGAGGTCTGGTCGACCACTGCGGCTCGTCGCCTATCATGAGCCGAACGGGGCTGGGTGCTCGCTCGCGCGGCCACCTGAAGCCGACCCATGGCTACCGGGGACACCATGATTAACACTCCGGATAGGCAAAACAACCGTAAAATCGTCGCGATGGACGATACCCTGGCCGACCCTCTCACCGGACGCCTGCTCGACGGGCGTTACGCGGTGACCGGGCGCATCGCGCACGGCGGGATGGCCACCGTCTACAAGGCCACCGATACGCGGCTGGACCGCGAGGTGGCGCTCAAGGTCATGCACGCCGAGCTGGCCCGGGACGAGGAGTTCAGGCACCGGTTCATCGGCGAGGCCAAATCGGTGGCGCGGCTCTCGCACCAGAACGTGGTCGCGGTCTTCGACCAGGGCGCCGACGGCCCGTTCCTGTACCTGGCGATGGAGTTCGTGCCCGGCCGCACGCTGAAGCAGCTGCTCAGGGACAGCGGACGGTTCGCCCCCGCGACCGCGCTGGAGATCATGGCCGGCGTGCTCGACGGGCTCGCGGCCGCGCATGCTTCCGGGATCGTGCACCGCGACGTCAAGCCGGAGAACGTCCTGGTCACCGCCGACGGCCGGATCAAGGTAGCCGACTTCGGCCTGGCCCGGGCGCTGTCCGCGGCCGGGCACACCCGGACCGGGCTGCTCATCGGCACGGTCGCCTACGTTCCGCCGGAGCAGGTCACCGGAGGCCCCACCGGGCCCGCCGGGGACGTCTACTCGGCCGGGGTGATGCTCTTCGAGCTGCTCACCGGCCGGCCTCCGTTCAGCGGCGACACCCCGCTGTCGATCGCGTACCAGCACGTCAACTCCGGTGTCCCGGCGCCGTCCACGCTGGTGCCCGGCATCCCCGCGGCGGTCGACCAGCTCGTGCTCGCGGCGACCACCCGCGACCCGGCCCAGCGGCTGCCCGACGCGGTCGAGTTCGGCCGCGCGGTCCGCCGGGTCCGCGAGGGCCTGGGCGAGCCCAGCGGGCTCACCGGCGCGATGGGGGTCGGCGTGCAGGGCCTGGCGGAGGCGCCCTGGCTGGACCTGGACCCGTCCGCGGCGGCCGGCCAGTTCGACGGCGGCCAGTTCGGTACCGGCCAGTTCGGTACCGGCCAGTTCGGTACCGGCCAGTTC
>JAICWX010000178.1 GCA_025934635.1 Streptosporangiaceae bacterium
AACATGCCGATAGTCGTGACGGGAAAGTCGGAGTTCAGGAGCCCGCGCATGCAGCAGCCAGCGACCGCGCCACCGCCAGCACACCCGGCCTCCAGGTTTCAGCGCACCTTCCATGGCCGGACTGACCAGGTAAGCCAGGTACGCCGCGACATCGCGGCCCACCTGGCGGGATGCCCGGCCGCCGATGACCTGGTCCTGATCGCCAGCGAACTAGCCGGCAACGCCGTACTGCACTCCCAGAGCCGGGGCGAGTTCTTCACCGTCCGCTGCCAGGCCCACGCCGCCTACGTGCGGGTCGAGGTCGAAGACCTCGGTGGTCCCTGGCGTCCCCGCCGCCCGGACGACCGCCCCCACGGCCTGGACCTCATCACCGCGCTGGCCGGGCCGGGTAATTGGGGGACCGAAACCACCCCTGACGGAGACCGCATCGTCTGGGCACAACTCGACCTCACCTGAACCCGCATGCCGCCGGAGGGCTCTCAACCACCAGCCGCAAGACCAGGACCGGAGACAAAGCAGGTTTCGTTATCCCATCTTGCGGATCTTGTCGGCTCGGATGGTGAGGATCACGCGGATCTGGTCGCGGCCGCCGGGCCAGGGGTAGGGGGTACCGAGGTAGCGCTGGGCCAGGGCCTCGATGTGCTCGGCGCCGCCTTCGGTGGTCATGCCGATCACTTGCCCGCGGACCCCGTAGTACCGGGACGGCCTGGAGGGGTCGCAGATGTTCACCGCTACCCGCGGGTCGCGCTCGATGTTCCTGAGCTTCTGGTGGCCGCGGACGGTGTTGATCATGACGTGCTCACCGTCGGTGTCCACCCAGGTCTGGGTCAGCTGGGGCGAGCCGTCGGGCATCACGGTGCCCAGGAAGCAGGGGCTGGGCTGGCGCAGCAGGACGATCAGGTCCTTGGGCAGGGTCACGCGCGTAGATCGTACTCCTGCGGCTCGTCCGCTAGCCCTGGAGCTCGACGGTCAGGGTGAGGGCGGCGCGGGCGCCGAGCAGCTTGCGGCCGGCCGGCGGCAAGGGGATGGTGAAGGACAGGCCGCCGGGGGTGTCGGGGCTCAGCGGCTGGGGCACGATCGGGTCGGGGACCGAGGTGACCTGGCCGATGGCGGTCTCCCAGGCGGCCCACACGTGCTCGGCGCCGTCGTCGCCCGGGCCGTTGTCGACGATCAGGGTATCCGCCCACTCGGGCGCTCCCTCCAGGTGGTTCTGCCAGGTGAACAGGCCATGCTGCTCCTCCAGGTGGATCACCTTGAGGTCCAGGGAGTAGCGGGCGCGCGGCGAGAACGCGCCCGGCTGCACGTTTTCCCGCTGCACCCGCCGGGCCCGCGCCGGATCGAGCAGGAAGACCCGGGTCAGCGGCGGGCCGCCCGGGCCGGCGGCCGGGCCGGAACCGGGGGTCACCGCGTTGTCGGACGGCGCCGGGGCGCCGCCCGGCACCTTGGCCCCGGCCACCTTGCCCAGCTCGACCGGGCAGTAGTGGGCGGCCACCTGGTCGTCAAGCAGCACCGGCAGCCCGCGGATGCTGACCCGGACCTCGGCCTGCCAGACGTCGAGCACGTCCGGGGACGTGGCCGGGGGCAGGGTGGCGCTGACCAGCCGGACGGTGGCCTTGCGGGTGCCGAACAGGAAGCGGCGCAGGTTCTGGTAGCCCTCCTCGGAGTTCACCTCGCCGAAGCGGCCGGAGTGGGAGCGGTGCACGAAGGTGCGGCTGGCGCCGCGGACGTAGGCGTTGTCGATCTGCACCAGCCCGTCGCTTTTGGGCCCGACCGCCCGCGAGACCGCCCCGTAGTCGGCCGCGTTGGTGCCGATCAGGCAGAACACCCGGGACGGATCCAGGCCGGTGATCACGTGGGCGTCCCAGCCGGACGGCATGTCGGGCGCCTGCTGGAGCAGGGCGGCCGGGGTCAGGTACTGGTACATGACCTTGCGGTTGAAGACCTGCGCGTCGAACGGCGCGATCTGCGGCACCGGGATGTGCAGCCCGAGGAGACCGAATTCGATGCCGTTGTGCGGGGTCGCGTAGGTGAAGAACTTGTCGATCAGGTCGGCGGGGGCGACGCCGTTGTCCGGGCACACCTTCTGGATCATGCTGCGGCCGACCAGGCCGCCCATCGAGTGCGCGACCAGCCATACCTTCGCCTCGCCGGGGTTACCGTCCGGGCCGGTGAAATCGGTCTTGGCCAGCACCAGCCGGACGAAGGCGAGCAGGTTCTGGGCCGCCGCGGGCAGGTCGTACGACACGGCGGCGGCGCCGAACGTGTCGGCGGCCGGGTCGTAGAACCGGTAGACCCACACCGACGTCCGCGGCTGCGACCCGGCGGCGGACCGGGTCAGGTACGCCTGCTGGCCGCCGTGCATCGGGACCCGGTAGTCCTCGTCCTCCATGAGCCGGACCAGCGGGCCCTCGAACTGGTAGAACTGCGGCTTGCCGTCACCGCCCACGCGCACGTGGGTGGCGCCGTCGTTGAATCCGTAGAACGGGTCATCGGTGGCGGAGTCGATCCCGGACGTATTGCCCGCGAATCCTCGGACGTAGATGATCGGGTAAGCCGACTCGTTTGGCATAATTTCTCCCCTTTTTATGCTCAATCGCCGCCAGGCCCCGGCATTTAAGCAGAGGGGCCAGGGAGACCGGTTGATACGCGGGGGCGTTGATAGCATGGCGGGACTTCCCGCCGAGCGAGGTGCGCCCTGACCGGTTCGTTTGCCGCCGCCACGGCGGTCCAGCCCGCAGCGCCGGGCGAGTGGGCGGGCTCCATCGCCCCGGGCTGGGAAATCGCGGGCAACGCCAACGGCGGCTACCTGCTGGCCATGGCCGCCCGCGCGCTGGCCGGCGCGGCCGGGCGCCCCGACCCGGTGACGGTCACCGCGCACTACCTCTCCCCCGGCCGGACCGGGGATGTCCGCATCGCCACCCAGATCCTCAAGGACGGGAAGCGCTTCGCCACCGGCACCGCGACGATGTTCGCCGGTGACCGCCCGGTGCTGGCCGTGCTCGGCACGCTGGGGGATCTGTCCCGGGCCGAAGGGCCCGAGCTGGTCGAGGGCGCGCCGCCCGAGCTGCCGTCGCCCGCGGAGTGCGTCCGGGTAGTGCCGGCCGGCACCTTCCCGCCGCCGTTCATGGGCCACGTCGACCTGCGCCTGCATCCCGACGACGCCGCCTTCGCCACCGGGCACCAGTCCGGGCGGCCGCTGATGCGGGGCTGGTTCCGGCTGCCGGACGACGAGCCGGTCGACAGCATCGCCTTGCTGTGCGCGGTCGACGCGTTCCCGCCCACCGCGTTCAACGCCCGGCTGCCGGTCGCGTGGACGCCCACGGTCGAGCTCACCGCGCACATCCGGGCCAACCCGGCGCCCGGCTGGCTGCGCTGCCGGTTCTCGACCCGGTTCGTCACCGCCGGTTTCCTGGAGGAGGACGGCGAGGTCTGGGACAGCACCGGGCGGCTGGTCGGCCAGTCGCGTCAGCTCGCCCTCGTGCCGCGGGGCTGAATACTGCTGGGCCGGCTCTTCGGGCGGCTCCGGCCTAGCCGACCTGGCTGCTGTCCTTGTGGGCGCCCCAGCCGTGCCAGCCGTCGATGGCGATCCAGGCGGTGACCCGGCCGCGGTCGCGCCGGGGGTACGGATTGCCGGTGTAGTGGCGGGACACCTGGTCGATGTCGGCCAGCCCGGCGTCCTCGCGCAGTTCCTCGACGTGGCCGATGATGCTGACGTGGGTGTACCAGTTGCTCTCGTCGATCACGTCGAGGGCGACCCGGGGGTCGCCGCGCAGGTGCTCGAGGCGCTTACGGCCCTCGTCCATGTTCACCAGGATGCGGCCGTCGTCCCAGAGGTACCAGGTGGCGGCGGATACCGGCTGGCCGTCCGGGCGCAGGGTCGTGATGACCGCCGGGTTCGGCTTGCGCAGCATTTCCACCGCGGCCGCGGGAAGCGGCGGTTTCGACATGCGGACCTCCGAGAGTCGGCTGTAGTGACGGGTCCAGCTTGCCGCGTTCGGACCCGAATTCGCGGTATTTTGCCGCGGCGGCGGGGCGCGGGAACGGCATTGATGGAGCATCGATGCTGCTCACGCGACATTGATGGAGCATCCATGTCGTTTGCCGGGAGTGGGCAGAGGCCGGGCCGGTGGCGGGTGTGAGCTGTGGTGACTGCTTATCCGGGGGGCTGGTTGCGGGCGTAGGCGTTGAGGCGCTCGAGTTCGTCGGTGTAGATGGCGCGCATGGCCTTGGGCGCGAACCGGCGCTCGAAGAAGCCGCCGATGCCGCCGGCGCCGTTCCAGCTGGTGGAGATCTGGACGAGCGAGGCGCCGTCCTGGGGGGTGACGGTGGTGGTGGTGACCAGGCTGGAGGCGGTGTCGGACTCGGTGAGGACGCGGCCGGGCTCGGGCTCGTCGACCTGCATCCGGTAGTCGCGGGTGCGGCCGCCCGCGGTCACCTTGAACCGCGTGATCGTGCCGGCCCCGGTACCGCCGGACTCCACCTGGAAGTCCGAGAACGCCGGGGGCAGGAAGTGCGGGTGGTGCTCGCGCATGTCCGCGACGTAGCGGTAGACCGCTTCGGCCGGCGCGTCGACCACGCGCTCTGCGGAGACCACGATTTTCGCCATGCTGCTTGTCTACCACGGCGAGCCGGCGGCCTGTCGCGGGGTTTACTTGGCCGGGCGGCCGTCGCCGTTGACCAGGAACGAAAGGCCGCCGACCATCTTCTTCTCGACTACGTCGGTCCGGCCGGACAGCAGGATCCGCACCCGTTCGGTCGCTTCGGGGTCGCAGGTCAGGACCGGCTCGTTTCCGCCGTCACCCGGACCTGCCCCGGCCCGGCGGGCGAAAACCCGCGGTACCTCAGCCGGCCGGGGCGTAGGGCTGGGCCCAGGCCTTCAGGGCCGCCACGACCGAGGGGGCCAGCACGGCGTCGTTGCCGGGGGTGCCCGAGGTATGCAGGTCGTGGTCGATGCCGGTGAGCACCTTCAGGCCCGGGCCGGTGGTCCCGGCGCCGGTCAGCGCCTGGGCGAGCGGGTTGATCGTGCTGACCGGGATGTTGGTGTCGGCGGTGCCGTCGGTGACCAGGACGCGGGTGCCGGACGGGACCTTGGCCGCGGCGTCGACCGGGTTGACCTCGTCGTCGGTGCGCGCGACCTTCGCGTTCGCCGGGGTCAGCAGCACCGGGGTGAGCTGCTGGACGATCTGCGGGAGCAGGCCGGAGGTGTCCACCGGCTGGCCGGCCCGGAACTGGGTGATCGCGTTGCTGATCCCCGCCGCCTGCTGCCGGGCGTCGGCCGCACTGAGCTGGCCCTGCTGCACGGCCGAGTTGAGCTGCTCGTCGAGCTGCAGGGCGAACAGGCTCAGGATCCGCTGGTCCTGCGGTTCGAGCAGGGCCAGGCCGGCCGGGTGGGTCGAGACGGTGTCGGCCACCAGCATCGCGTAGAAGCCGCCCTCGCTGTGCCCGACGACCAGCCCGCGCTGCCGGTCCACTCCGGGCTGGGCGATCAGGTAGTCGTAGGCGTAGTCGGCCTGGCGGATGTAGGCGTTGAGGTCGATGGCCCCGGGATCGGAGGCGAAGTTGCCCCCGCCGGTCTGGCCGCTGAAGTACTTGTCGAACCGGAACGTCTCGATGCCCTGCTGGGCGAGCACGCCCGCGACCAGCTTCAGGGTCTGGGGGGTGACGTTCGCGGACGGCTGGTTCCCGTCGCGGTCGGTGGGACCGCTGCCGGCCAGCAGCAGCGCGGCGGCCAGCTGCTGGCCGCTGCGGTGCGCCGGTATCTCCAGCGTCCCGTAGGTTTTCGTGCCGTCGACGGTGAACGAGACGTCACGGCTGGACGCCGCGATCTGTCCCGGCGCCGACGTCCCTGACCCCGATCCTGACCCTGTCCCTGACCCGCCGGCTGCTCCCGCACTGGAGCAGGCGGCCAGCCCGGCGCACAGGAGCGCAGCCGCCGCCACGGTCCGCACTACGCGCATGGCACTTCCTTTCATCCGGTGCTCCGCTTGGCTCCCCCACCCACAGAAACGATTAGCAAAGGGTAATGGTTCAATCATCCTTTGTAACCATTCTCGTCTCGTGTCGGGTATATGGTGGCATGTGGTTATCTCCTGCGCCCCAGTGTTGACTCATCATCACGGGCGCATCCATCACGGCGGAGGAGGAGAGGAGAACCCATGGCAGTGTTCGGCGACCGCATCCTGCGGTGCAGCGACGGTCATCTGTTCACGTCCAGCGAGTCGTCCCGGTTGTTCGGCTCTATCCATATGGGGCCCTTCCGGAAGATGCAGTGCCCAGTGGACGGCAAGGTCGTGACGTGCGGCAACGTGCGGGAGGCGAGCCTGACGCCGGAGCAGCTGGAAGAGGCACGGCGTTACAAGACCTGACGGTGCTGGCTGTTCTGGCCTGATGCCACGAAGTGGTCGATGGTCAGGATCGTGTGGCCCAGGGTGGCCGCGCCGGGCTCGGCGTGGCCGCGGCTGACGAAGCCGCCGTGCCGGGCGGCCCAGGCGAACACGGCGGGCTCGACGGGGTACTGGCAGGCGTAGCCGTGGGTGGCGTCGAGCACGGTGGCATGGGTCCGGCCGATGAGGCCGGCCAGGATCGCGGCGGGTACCGCGTGCGCCTCGATGACCAGCCAGCCGTGGCGGCTGGCGACTGGCTGCCAGCGGCGGAACAGCGCGGCCAGGTCCCGGGCTACGTCGCTGGCGGGGAGGGCGCTGCCGTCGGGTAGCGCGTAGGCGCCGGCGCCGGGGGGCGGGGGTTCCTCGGCTCGCGCCGGTCCGTTGGCTGGTCCGGGGCCCTCGGCTGGTCCGGGGGCTTCGTAGGCGCGGTCGTGGATGGCGGATTTGCAGACGTGCAGGGCGTCGCGGGCGTCCAGGCCGTGCGCGGCCAGGGCCTGCTCCAGGCCGGCCGGGTCGGCGATGTCGCCGTCCAGGATCACGTGCGGGACGCCGGCCCGCGTGAGCCGGGCCGCGGCCATCCGCCGGGCGACCGGGCTGGGGTCGACGCCCACCATGACCAGTGGGCGTTCGGCCAGGTGACGGCCGCGCTCGGTCTGCTCGCAGACCGCCCGGTAGAGGACCTCGAGCAGGGTGCCGTCGCCGCAGCCGGAGTCGACGACCAGGGCCGGCTGCCGGCCGAGCGGGGCCCGGTCGAACAGCGGCCGGGCGAGGCGCAGGAACGGCTCGCGGCAGGCCGCGGCGAACACGTCGCCGCTGAAGCGCAGGTCGAGCTCGCGGTCCAGGTGGGTTTCCTCGCCGTCGCCGCTGTTGTCGCCGTGGCCGGCGGGCTTGCCGGGTTCGCCGAACAGCAGCTCCGGGACCTGGCGCAGGAGCGGCAGGTAGGTCACCGGATACCGGTACTGGCGGGCGAGGGAGAGCGCGAGCTCGCCGCCGGGGGTGAGACCGCCTGGGTGCGCCCAGCCGGGCAGGGCGAGGATCTCGGCCGCGCCGGGGCTCGTCGCGAGGTCGGCTTGGCCGCTGCTGAGCGCGTGCATGACCGGGGCGACCAGGTGGCCGTCGAGGTGGCCGAGTACCTGGCGGCGGAGGCCGGGCGGGATGCCCGCGGCGGGCAGTTCCCACTCCTGTTTGGCCAGCCGGGCGAACGGGGCCAGGCTGCCATCCTTCAGGGCTTCTTTGATACGCCCGGCGCGGGCCAGGGAGCGGACGGCGGCCGGGTAAGCCCCGGCGAGCTCGGTCATGACGATCCGGCCGCGGGCCGTCGGCGCGATCGTCATCCGGTCCGTGCCCGGCTCCCCCTGCCGGGCGACCCAGCCCTGATCGGCCAGCAGGCGCAGCGCGACGTGCAGGAACCCGGGGCGGGCGGCCAGCCGGACGCGGAGAGCCGCGAACTCGGTCCGGTCCTGCCCGGCCAGCAGGGCCAGGGCGCCCCGCTCGTGCAGCGCCGCCATCGTGGTCCCGACCGCCATCCCGTCGATGTGCCGGCACAGCGCGTCCCACACCCGGGCGGCCCCGGCCAGGGGCGGGGCGGCGGGCGGGGACGTACGCGGAGTCATCGCCCGGGTGCGTCGAGGAAGCCGGAGACCCGGGGTGCCAGGCCGCCCACCTCGTACAGGAAGGCACCGTGGCCCATCGCGCTGTCCAGCACCAGGTGCCGGGCGTCCCCGCCGGCCGCCGTCAGCGCCTGCTGCATCCGCTCGGCCTCGGCCGCCGGGTACCGCCAGTCCTGGCGGTAGCTGACGAACAGGGTGCGGGCGGAAACCGGCTTGAAGGCCGCCTCGAGGCTGCCGTACTCGCGTTCGAGGTCGAAGTACTCGACGGCGCGCATCAGGTACATCAGCCCGTTCGGGTCGAGCTCGTGCCGGGCCTGGGCCACCAGCTTGCCGATGAACGCCTCGACCTCGAACTCCGGGCCGAGCGTGTAGCGGTACCCGGAGGACCGGCGGCCGAACCGGGCCTCCATGGCCTCGCGGCTCATCCACAGCGGCACCGCGGCGGCCACCGCGGCGTTGAGGCCGGCCACCGGGAACGACCGCCCGTAATAGTCGCCGCCCTGCCAGTCCGGGTCGGCCCGGATCAGGTGGCGCATCACGGCGAAGATCGCGATCGAGTGCGCGGAGGTCGCCGGCGTGGTGGTGATCACGACCGCGTTGGCCACCATGCCGGGGTAGGCGATGGCCCACTCGAGCGCCTGCTGCCCGCCCAGGCAGCCGCCGATGACCGCGTGCAGGCGCTCGATCCCCAGGCGCTGCACCAGGCGGTGCTGGGCGCGCACCATGTCCCGGACCGTAATGACCGGGAAGCGGACCCCGTAGCGGCGGCCGGTCTCCGGGTCCGGGCTGGCGGGGCCGGTGGACTGGCCCGCGCCGAGCGTATCGGCGCAGATCACGAAGTAGCGGCGGGTGTCGATCATCTTGCCGGGGCCGATCGCCGCGTCCCACCAGCCCGGCTGCGGGTCCGCCGGGGCGTGCCGCCCGGCCGCGTGCGCCCGGCTGGTCAGCGAATGGCAGACCAGGATGGCGTTGTCCCGGGCGGCGGACAGCGTCCCGTACGTCTCGAAGTTCACCACGTACTCGGGCAGCGTGCGGCCGCCATCCAGGAGGAGCGGCTCGTCCAGGTGGAGCTGATGCGACGGGCCGGACAGCGGCTGGTTGTCCAGCCAGCTCGCCTCGACCGTGCCGGACGCCGCCCGGGGAGCCGCCGCGCCGGGCCCCCGAGAGCTCGGCGCGGCGGCGGCAGAGGTGGCCATCACCGGGGCTCCGCGTCCGGGCGGGGCCCGGCCACCAGGCCGCCGCCGGGAAACTCGGAGTAGTCCGGGATGTGCTCCGGCACCGGACTGCGCAGCACCAGGCCGACCAGCCGGTCGTCCATCGGCAGGACCAGCCGGTCAGCGCACAGCTGGCGGACCACGGCGTCGATCTCGTCCTGGCTGGCCACCAGGCCGGCCTCCCGCTGGACGATCCCGGCCAGCCGGCCCGGCCGGGGTGCGTTGTCGCAGGCGAGCAGCACCGCCCGGGCCAGCCCGGTCAGCAGCTGGCGGGACGTGCGGGCGCAGGCCCGGGTGTCGGTGATCTCCAGCACGCCCGCCCGGTCCTCCATGGCGAGCACCGGGAGTTCCCCGCCGCGGTGGGCGGCCGACCAGTCGCGGACCCCGCGGGTGACGGCACCGATGCCCGGGTTGTTCGTCACCGCCGCGCTGAGGGTCTCGATGATCCGCAGCGGGCCGCTGTTCGGCTCGGTGGTGAAGAAGTACGCGAGCGCGTCCAGGTCGCCCGGGCCGACCGGGTAGACCATCGACAGCGCGCCGATCGGGAACAGGATCAGGCCGAGCTGGCTGGCCCGCTCGTGGTAGACGCTGTACCGGTCGAACCGGACCCGGGGGGTGGAGGCCGGCGGCGGCAGGTGCGTCAGGGCCGGCAGCCACTGCGCCATGTCCTCGTACCAGTCGTCCTTCTCGCCGGGGAAGCCCCACAGGATCGACCAGGACAGCCGCAGGCCCAGCTCGCGGGCCCACTTGAGCAGCTGGACGTTCTGCCACCCCTGAATGCCCTTGTCCATCAGCCGCAGCACCTCGCTGTGCAGCGACTCGATGCCCGGCTGGGCCCACATGATCCCGGCGTCCACCAGCCCCGCGACCTGGGCGCGGCTGACGTTCGCCTTGATCTCGTAGAAGATGCGCCTGCTGCTGTCGTCCGCCGCCAGCTCCGGCAGCAGCTCCTTGTGGTAGCTCATGTCGAGGATGTTGTCGACGGCCTCGAAATCGCTGATGCCGTACCGGTCCTCGAGCTCGTGCACCTCGGCCAGCACCCGCGCCGGCGACTTGGAGCGGTAACCGAGGCTGGTCCCGTTCAGCCCGCAGAAGGTGCACTGGTGGGCCGCGCCCCACCAGCATCCGCGCGAGGATTCCAGCGGAAGCCCCGGCCGCACGTTCGCCTTCAGCGGCGATGCCGCCAGCGTGTCGAAGTAGTCGTCGTACCTCGGCGTGGGCAGGCTGTCCAGGTCGTTGAACAGCGCCCGGGCCAGCTTGGCGCGGGGCTTCCGGCGGCCAGCGGGGCGTGCCCCCGCACCGCCCTGCTGGCCGGCCTCCTTCGGCTCCTTCGCCGTCGGCTGCGCCGGCGTCTCCCGGTGCTCCCGGTGCTCCCGGTGCTTCCGGTGCGCGGGCCCGAGCACCCCGCGCGGCAGCTCCTCGGCGGGCACGTCGCGGCCGCGGGTCAGTGCCAGCCGGCACAGCTCCGTGACCAGGCCGTCGGCCTCGCCGGACACCACGTAGTCCACCCACGGGAAGCACCGGTGGGTGGCCTCGCCCATGACGGTCTCGCAGTTGGCGCCGCCGAGCATGGTGATCACATCGGGATCGAGCTCATGCACCCGGCGCAGCAGCGCCAGCGACGCCACGTGCTGCTCGAAGCTGGACGTGCAGCCGATGACGCGGGCACCGGTGGCGAGCACGCGCCGCGCGGTCTGGTCCACGAACTCGGTGGCCGCCGCCCGCAGCGCCAGCAGGTCCGCGGTGAACTCGCTGCCGCGGGCGCCCGACCAGACCTGCGGGTACCCGTCGCTGGCCCGGCGGACCTGGCGCAGGTACTCGGCATCGCGTTCGGCCCGCCGCGGGTCGTCACCGAAGGCCGCGCCGGCGAAGGTCCATTCGCCGGCCAGGAACACGATGGGCAGGTTGGACGCGCACAGCGAGTACCGGCGCAGCCCGACGCTCTCGGCGAACCACAGGTTGGCGTAGGCCACCGACGCGCTGATGCCGCCCTCGGCCAGGATGGCCGTCAGCAGCCCGAGCGCCATGGAGGGACGGGTCGGCGAGGCGTAGGGCATCGTGACCAGGCAGACGTCCGGCGCCCCCCGCTCTCCCGCGGCCCCGGCGGCCGCGGGAGAGCGGGGGGCGAGCTCCGGCGCGGCGGTCATCCCGCGGACCGCCCGGTCGCCGTGAGCTGGAGCAGCCCGGTGCCCTGCGGCGCGGCGCCTTCCGGGGCCGGGCTCGGCGGGGCGGGCGGCTCCTCGTCGAAGAACCCGCCGAGGAACAGCCGGTCCAGGACGGCGAGGGTCTGGGCCGGCGCGACGCCGGCCGTCGCCCGCCGCCGCAGGGCGATCTGCTCCACGGTGTAGGTGCCGGCGGCCAGCAGCTCGGCCAGCTCGGCGGCCTGCGGCTGGTTCTCGAAGGCCAGGCCGAGGCCCATCGAGACCACCCGCAGCCGCTCGGGCGAGGCCACGATCCGCACGTCCCGCCGCAGCCGGACGGTGTCGAGCACGCCGAGGCTGTCCCTGATCGTGTCGTCGATCATCGACCGCATCAGGTCGCGCAGCTCGGCCGCCGTGTCGAAGCTGCCCTGCGCGATCACCCAGTAGCCGAGCGGCCACCGGTCGCTGGCGTTGCACGGGGTGATGAGCTGGACCGTCCGCTCCACCATGTTGAACAGGAACCCGGACACGCACGCGATCGTCGAGCTCTGCTCCTCCGACACCAGCTCGGCGCTCCGCTTCTTGGCGAACTTCCGCGCGCGCCCGGCGTTGGACTTGCGGATCTGGCCGCCCTCGGCCGACTCCTTGTTCTGCGGCACGCATTCCACCCGGAGCAGTTCCTCGGGGGTGAACCCCTCGTGCACGCGGTACAGCGAGTTCAGCGCGATGATCGAGAACCGGTCAACGGGCGAGCCCAGCGAATGAGCGAGCTCGATGACCCGCCTGGTCCGCTCGATGTCCTTCTGCCCCTGCGCCGTCGTGGTCTGCGGGCAGACCCCGAACACGTCGTAGAAGTCGGCCAGGAAGTGCTCGTAGTCCGGGTTGTCCAGCGGGTCAGTGGCCCAGTACAGGAATGCGGACCGGGCCGATATGCCGTACACCTCGCCCAGCACGCCCAGGCAGTCCCGCCACAGCTGACCGTTCTCCTCGGTGTACTTCAGGGTGGAGTCGAACCTCGGCGCCGCCACCCCGCAGAACCAGCAGCCCACCGTGCAGCCCTTGGACAGCTCCAGGGCGGCCGGCGCGTGCACGATCTGGTCCGCCCGGTCCTGGCCGAGCTCGCCGATGCAGCGGTTGATCATCCGGTCCCGCCAGGCGCGCAGCCGCGGATCGCCCGGGATGGTCATGGCCCGCTGCTGGCGGCGGTGCTCGATCTTCTCGTGGATGAAGTACCGGTAGCGCAGCACGGCCGGCGGGACCTCGGCGGCCCGGCCCGCCCGGACCAGGCGCGTGGCCTCCATGGCCGCCGCGCGGTCCATGAGCGGTATCACCTCGGCCGGGGTCAGGTCGATCCCCAGGTCAGCCAGCGCCGCCGCCGGGTCGCTGGCGAACGCCTCCTGGTACTTCGGGTCCATCGTCCAGCGCTCCAGGAAGCGCTTCATGTGCGATACGTCCCTGATGTACTCGTCCGGCACATCGGAAAGATCGCCGAGCAAGCGGTAAAACGGCGCTGACTGCCTGGTCATTCGTTCAATCCCCTTTTCCCGCCCCGGTTAGATGAACGTCAGGTGAGAACCACGGCGCCGACGGCCACGACGACGACCGCCGCCTCGCCCTCGGCCACCGCCGACGTCGTGGTGGCCACGGCCTCGATCTCGGCGGCCGTCAGCGTGGTCTCCGCCACCGCCGTCTGCGTCGTCACGGTCGAGGTCGCCTCGATCGACGTGGTCGAGACGTCGGTCTGGGTGTAGGTGTTCGTCAGCGTGACCGCGTTGGTCTGCGTCGACACCGAGGTGTCGGCCGCGCTTGACGCCTCCGACGCGACGTATGTCGTTGCCGACGATGTCGCCTCGATATCCATCAGTGCCGTTGCCTGGATGTTCGACAGGACCTCGGCCGACTCCTGGGCGAACGCCGTGGCGGTGGCCGTCTCCGTCTGCGTGGTGTTGACGGCGGCGGCCGCCGCGGCCGCCGCGGCCGCCTCCCCCGCCGCCTCCATGAAGGCGTCCGACACGACGGTCGCGATGACGTCGCCGGCGGCGAAGGCCGACGCCCGCGGGGCGAGCCGGCGCAGCACGTCGGTGTCAGTGAGCGTCTGCGGCTCCGGCGGCGCCAGCGGGACGACCAGGCACAGCGCCTGCTCGGTGTTCTGGATCAGCCGGATCTCGCTGCCTTCGGGCAGCGGGAGCAGCTCCCTGAACACCGGCACGAGCTCTTCCGCCTCGGTGGTCAGGCTGGTCAGGTGGATGTGCCTGATCTTGGGGGTATCCGCGAAGGCCCGGATGGCCATGCCGTCCGGGATCTCGAGGCCCTCGTCGACCAGGACTTCTCTCGGGCTGGACAGCAGCCGGCTCCGGTAGCCGGGGTCTCGCCAGGCGCGCGCGATAACCAGGCCGGTGATCACCGACGACCGCTCGCTCTCCAGCACCTCGTCCGGCGCGATCAGCACCCGCTCGTCCAGGGTGCCCGCGCCCTCTTCAGGTCTGAGCGACATGCGCGAACTCCTTCGTCACCCCTCGTCGGGGCGTGCTGGCCCGAGGGCATGCCTGCGCCGGCATGCCCTTACGGGCGGCGGGGGTGCGTCAGATGGCGGAGCCGGTGGCCTGCTGGATGGCGGTCAGGTGCTGGCCGCTGGCCTTCGAGGCCTCCTGGAGGATCTGGTTGAGCTGCTGCTCGCACTTGCTGACGAACTGGGAGAAGTCGCTGCGGAACTGGTCGGCGTTGCGCGCCACCCAGTACGAGGTGCTCGCCTGGACCTTCTGGTTCATGCCGTTCAGGGTGGACTGGATTTCGGTCTGGAACGGGCCGCCGAGCTGCTGGACCAGCTGCTGCAGCTGAGCAAGATCGGCGCCCTGGAGTCCACCGGCCATGTCACATCTCCTCCGTGCTACGCGGACTCCCTGCTGGGTCCGCTCGGTCGTTTCCCCGTCCCCCGCGAGAGGGGAGAGAGCCGCAGTGTCTGAAGTGTCTAACATCCTTGGCTGTGAGAAGTGATGCTATAGGCGAACTTGTTGGCTATGAGGGCGTTTCCCCAGGCTTTTTTGCTGTTTGTTATCTTCTCGCTAACTGATTATCGTCATTTCTAACCATAGAAGGATAGTAGTGCTGTACGCCTGATACGCTCCGGATATGGACAGTCGCACCGCCCTCGTCACCCTGGCCCGGTTCGCCCAGGGGCAGTGGGGGATGGTCACCTCGGCCCAGGCGGTACAGGCCGGCATCGGCTATATGCAGCTCAAGCGGATGACCGAGGCGGGGCTGCTGGAGAAGGCGGGGCAGGGGGTCTACCTCATGATCGGCGGCCAGGCCGCCGCCGCCCGGCACCGTGCGGTCAAGGTGGCCTGGCTGCGGATGGACCCGGGGGTGCCCGCCTGGGAGCGGCCGCTGCTCGGGCCGAACAGCGCGATCGTCTCGCACCGTTCGGCGGCCATGCTGCTGCAGCTCGGCGACCTCGTGGTCCGGGACATGGAGTTCACCACCCAGAAGCGCCGGACCAGCCGGGACCAGCTGGTCCGGCTGCGCGTGAGCACGCTCGCGCCGTACGAGGTGACCTGGGCCGAAGGACTCCCGGTGACCACCGCCCTGCGCACGCTCACCGACCTGCTGGCCGACGGCGCCGAGGCCGGCGAGGCGGGCGGCTTCCTGGCCGAGGCGCTGGACCGCCGGATGCTCCGCGTCGACGTCGTCATACCGGAACTGGCCCGCTTCGCCCACCGCTACGGCTGCCCGGCCGACGACGGCCAGGCGCTGGTGCGGGCGCTGATCGACCAGGCGGCCGCCACCCAGCCGGGCCTGTGGGACCGCGAGCGGGCCGTCTCCGACCTGGCGCGCGAGCTCCTGCAGCTCTCCAACGACCAGATGCGGTCGCTGCGCTCGCTGGCCAGCGCGGCCAAGGAGCCCACCATCGTCGCCCTGCTCGCCCGGCTCGCCAGCGAGCGAGAAGACGGACCGAACGGGGTGGGCTCACGCGCTGGCTAGCGCGCGCGTGCCCGGCTCGCAGGCCGCGCGCAGCCGGGCCAGGGCGCCGGCGTCGAGATCGGTGACGGCGGTACCGGTGCGCGTCGGATCGACCGTTCGGCAGGCCTGGTCCAGCCAGGCGGGCGGCGCGCTGATGCCGATGAACCGCGCGAGCCGGGCCAGGTTCGGCCCCGGATCGGCGAGCAGGTCCTCGTACCGCAGGCTGATCTGGGCCTGGCTGGGCACCTGCGCCAGCGCGGCCACGCCCGCGCAGATCATCGGCGACCAGCGGTCCCGGCCGAATACCTCGACCGGTATCGGGAAGTCCCTGAGCTTGCGCGCGTCATAGGGCGGGCAGATCAGGCCGCGGAAGCGCTCCGGCAGCGCGTCGTTGACCTGCTGCAGCGTCGAGCCCGCGGGCAGTTTCGTGGTTCGTACGGCCCCGATGGCCAGGATCTCCCGGCGGAACGCGGGATGGCGGCTCATCGACAGCGCGCAGTCCGGCCCGTCCCGGTGCAGGTGCACGAACCGGGCGGCGGGAAACTGCGCGTGCAGCAGCGGGATCAGGTGCAGCGAGGAGGCGGAGCGCTCGACCACGACCGGGCGTCCGAGCAGCCCGCCGAGGTAGCCGAACAGGTTCTGGTACTGCGCGGCGGCGGGCCGCCGCGGCCAGCGCGGCAGCTCGGCCGCGAGCTCGTCGAACAGCCAGTCGGGGTCGCCCCCCAGCATCGGCAGGATGTAGTGGCTGACCAGCGGGATCCCGGTATCCGGGCCGAACCGGCCGTTCTCTGGGTACAGCATCTCCGAGGTCCGCAGGCCGCCGGAGATCATCGCGTCCAGCAGCGGGAAGGGGCTGGCCAGCAGCCGCCACAGCTGCGCGCCGTCCATGTCCTGGACGGGGAATTTAGCTGGCCCGGCGGCCGCCGCGATCCGCAGGGTGCTGAAGAACTCGCTCATCGAGAGCACGTCCGGATGCTCGCGCAGCAGGCGCGACAGCATGGTCGAACCGCACCGGCCGGTCCCGACGACAAAGGTGAGCTCCACCAGGTCACGGTAGCGGCTGGGTGACGGTAGCGGCTGGCTTCAGGCTCGGCTGGCTTCAGGCTTGGCTGGCTTCAGGCTTCGTGCGCCGCGTACGGGCGGGCCCAGTCGGTCAGCGCGGCCAGCGCCGCGGGGGCGAGCACGGGGTCGTTGCCGGACGCGCCGGCCGGGTGCAGGAAGTGGTCGATCCCGGCCAGCACGCGCAGCCCGGGCCCGGTGGCGCCGGCGCCGCCCAGGACCAGCGCGAGCAGCTTGATCGCGGACACCGGGATGTTGCCGTCCCTGGTGCCCGCCGTGACGAGCACGCGGGTGCCGGGCGCCACCTTCGCGGCCGCCGCCAGCGGGTGCACGGCGTCACCCTGGCGTACGTACCGCGCGTTCTCGGCGACCAGCAGTTCCGGCGTGAGCCTGCGCACGATGCCGGGCAGCAGCCCGCTGATGTCGGCCGGGCGCCCGGCGCGGAACTCGCCGATCGCGTGGCGTAGCCCGGCGGCGTTCCGGGCCGCGACGGCGGAGTCGACCCGGCCCGCGGCGACGTCCGCGATCAGCTGGGCCGTCGCCTGCAATTCGATCGTGCTGAGCAGCGGCTCGGCCATCGGCTGGATCAGCGCGAGCCCGGTCGGCGCCGGCCGGACCTGCTGCGCGGTGAGCAGCGCGTACAGGGCGCCCTCGCTGTGCCCGGCGATGAGCAGCGCCGCCGCCCGCGTTTCCGGCTGCGCGCCGAGCACGCGGTAGGCGGCCGCGGCCTGCCGGATGAAGGCGTCGAGGTCGATCCGGCCCGGGTCCGCCGCGTACGCGCCCGCGCCGGTCCGGCCGGTGAAGTACTTGTCGAAGCGCAGGCTCATGATGCCCAGCTCACCGAGGAGGCCGGCGATCAGCCTCAGCGTCCGCGGGGTCACGCCGAGGCCGGGGACGTTCCCGTCGCGATCGACCGGCCCGCTGCCGGGCAGCAGCAGCGCCGCGGCGAGCCGCTGTCCCGCCCGGTGCGCGGGAACGCGCAGCGTCCCGTACGTGGCCGTGCCGTCCACCTCGAAACACACATCCCGGTCCGTCTCATCCACCAGACCGGACACCATGGACGACATGGGTAATTACTCCCCCATACCTCCTTACGAAAACCGCGCGGCCAGGTCGGCGACTCCGGTTCTTAGGCCTAGTTCCGGTCCTCCTCAGACCTAGTTCCGGTTCTCCTCAGGCCGAGTTCCGGTCCCAGGAGGCGCGTTCGAACCATAGCTATCGCCCGTCACGAGCACGGAAATGGACAAACGACATCGATGCTCCATCAATGTCGTAATAGCGACATCGATGCTCCATCGATGTCGTTGGCGGGAGGGACTCGGGTATGTCCGGGGCAACGCACGGTGCCAGAGAGGACAGAGGGGTACGTGGGGAAGCAGTGGAGTACGCCGAAGCCATAGGCAGTGGGGACATGCAGGGCGACAGGGCATGCAGGGCGACAGGCTGCGCCCATGAGCGGATGCGAGATGGCTGTAGAATTTAGGTTCGATTATTGGTAGGGTGGCGGGATGGGCACGTATCTGCCACCGGAGTGGCCGGCCGGGGTGCATCCGCCCGGGAGCGAGGACTTCGAGTCCACCGCCGTCGGCTGGCTGCTCGACGTGGTTCCGCCCGACTATCGCC
>JAICWX010000332.1 GCA_025934635.1 Streptosporangiaceae bacterium
CCACCGCGAGCGACGTCCTGTCGTCAGGCCTGGACCGTCCGCGCCGCTTCCACCGCGCTGTCGTCCCACCAGCGGTCCTCGCCATCGAGCGACCGGCGCAGATCCTTCTCGGCCGCCCAGGTCATGTTGAGGATGACGCGAGTGGTGTCCCGGTTGAGCGGAACGGTGCGGTGCAGCGTCGTATCCGTGCGCAGGAAGTAGAGGTCCCCGGTGGTGAAGCCGTAGGTCCGGATCGGATTGTCGCAGAGGTACTCGTGAATACGTGGATTACTCTTGTTCCACCTCGTGTGGGGCACGCACTGCAACATGCCGCCAGCCTCGGTCGGCGGTGCGACGATGAGCCAGATGAGCGCGAAGCTGTAATCGCCCCAGTGCCATCCGTGCGTGTCGTTCGCGCGTTCCTGCCGGGTGATCAGGAATTCCTCGTCAAGCGACGGACAGCAGTGCAGCGGCTCGCCGGCGATACGGCCGAGAAGCGACGAGAGCGCATCTGAACGGTAGAGCCCCTCGAGTAGCGAGCTGTTTTCGGCGATGAACTCGCTGCGCACCACGCTCATGAAACGCGGGGTGTTATCGGTGGTGGCCAGCAGCAGGTCCCGGCGTTCCGCCTGTTCGTCGAGCAACCGGAATACCTCTTGACGCACGGCATCGAGGACCGGCTCGGGAACTATTTCGCTCACCCGGACGAACCCGTCGCGGGCGAACTGGTTGTACAACTGGAACTCAACTTCCGGTGTCAGCCAGCTGATGCCGTTCTTGGTCACCTGGGTGACGAGATCGTCAGCTTTCGGGTCAGACATGATTTGCGACCACCTTCCGGGCACTGCAAAGTGCCCACGATGCGTTTCGGCAGGACGGTATCGTGCAAGCTCGGATATCTGCAAATGTCACCATTAGCTCGTCAGTCTCTCGGCCATCGCGGGTTCTGAGGTGCGAGGAAATTGACTCAGCAATAGGAGCGGGCCGGTCATCAGCGTGGTGATCAGCGCCATTAGCACAAGGACGGTGAACAATTGCGGGCTGATAAGCCCGTCGGCTAGCCCGACGTTTAGTGCGATGAGTTCAGTCAGCCCGCGCGTATTCACCAGCGCGGCCATGGTGGATGACTCGCGGGGCGGGAGCCCGCACGCACGAGAGACGGCGTATGCAGGGCCGAGCTTACCCGCGACGGCGATGACGAAAATGATCGCTAGCAAAACAAACGCGTCCCCGCGCATTGCTCCGATGTTGAGCGAGAGCCCGGTGACAACGAAGAACAGCGGGAGTAGCAAGCCCCCGGCCTGGTCCATCGAACGGAGTACCTCCGCGTCCTGCTCCTTGCTCCCGGCGCGCATGGCCAAGCCAGCGAGAAAACCGCCGAATACAGGGTGCAAGCCGAGCGAAGCAGTAACCCACGCACCGCCCATCGCGAGCGCGAACGCTATCGGCACCGGACTCGACAAGACCGACTTGCTCCGGTTCATCCACCACGACAGGAGCGGGGGCACCGCGATCAGCATGACGGCCGCGAAGCAGCCGGTCAGCAACAACGTGACAATCCAGGGAAACCGCCCCGAGCGGCCGTTGCCGATCAGTATCGCGGTCAGTGCCAGCCAGGCCACGACATCCATCGCGCCCGCCGCCGCGGTCGCGATGACGCCGACCCTGGTTTCGGCCAGGCCGCGTTCACGGGCGATAGCGGCCAGCACCGGAAGTGCCGTAACCGAGCAGGCCACTCCCATGAACAATACGAATGACCGGCCCTGATGCGCCACTCCGACGGCAGCGAAGCTGGAACCGAACAAAAGCGCGCAACCTGCTCCCAGGACGAAAGGGATTATAAACGCACTTGCCGCTACGAGCGGCACCGCCCGGCCGTAGCCGCGCATCGCGCGGAACTCGATTTCGTAGCCAACCGCGAACATGAAAATAGTAACGGCAATCTGTGACAGCATCGTCAGATACGGCAGCACGGGGGCCGGGAACACGTGAGTGGTTATGTGGCCGGGAATTCGGCCGAGCAGGCTCGGCCCCAGCACGACACCTGTGAGTATCTGGCCGATTACAGTCGGCAGCCCGCATCGGCGGACTGCCGCCCCCAGCAGTGCGGATACCACTAGGACCAGTGCGATATCGCCGATGACGTCCGCGATCAGAGTGTCCAAGGACTAGGCCTCTTCCTCAATATCGCGAATGCAGGACAGCCTGACGGAACAGATAGGTGCCGACGTCGCGTACCCATCGGCGAGTTCAATCTGATTATCTCGCGACATCATTGTTTATCTTGAGCTGATTTTCCCCGCCGGCCATTTCCGTGTCAACGGATGCGACGGGCAGGCGGGCATAGCCGGTACGCAGTTCAACTGCCGCGGCAGCGCATTTGAACATGCGATTGTGTGCGGATTTCCGCAGCGATACTAGGCTTGCCTCCGTCCGGGTCTTGGTGTTCGGGCTGACTGTGGTCATGGTGCTGGATCAGGACCAGCGGTTCTTGCCTGGAGGTTGTCCATGAATGAATTGGCCCGGCGCGCGGTTGCCGAGCGGCCTGGTGCCGGCCGAGCCGGCCGTCCGAAGCTGAGAAGAAGAACCGCCGTGGCGGATCCGGCCGGGTGGCGGGTCGTCGTCAGCGATGACGGGCAGTATTCGGTCTGGCCCGAGTTGCGCCCGGTGCCGCCGGGCTGGCGATCGGCCGGCCCGGCCGGCGCGAAGAGCGCTTGCCTCGAGCGGATCGCCGGGGCCTGGACCGATATGCGGCCGCTCAGCCTGCGGCCCGCCGGGTCCGGCGGCGGCACCGGCGCCGAGCTGGGCGCCTTGATCCTGAGCCAGGCCGCGCGGACGCCGGAGGCGACCGCCGTGGTGTGCGCGGACGCGCAGGTCACCTATCGTGAGTTCGCCGAGCGCGGGTGCAGGCTCGCCCATCACCTGCGGGCGGCGGGAGTGCGGCCGGACACGGTCGTCGCCGTCGCCCTCGACCGCTCGGCGGACCAGCTGATCGCGGCTTTCGCGGTGCTGCTGGCGGGCGGTGCGTACCTGCCGCTCGACCCCGCCAACCCGGCTCAGCGCCTGGCCGCGATGCTGGCCGACGCCCGGGCGCCAGTACTGGTCACCCGCGCGGACCGGCTCGAGACGATCGCCGCCAAGGCCGCCGTCACGGTGCTGCTCGACCGTGACCGGCAGGCGATATCGGCCTGGCCGTCCACGGCGCCGGGGCCGCTGGCGGATTCCGGCGACCTCGCCTACGTCATCTTCACCTCGGGTTCCACCGGGCGTCCCAAGGGGGCGATGAACACCAGGGCCGCGCTGCTCAACCGGGTTCTGTGGGCGCAGCGCATGTTCCGGCTGACGCCGCAAGACACAGTGCTGCAGAAGACCCCGGTCGGCTTTGACGTCGCGGTATGGGAGATCTTCTGGCCCCTGCTGGCAGGCGCGCGGATCGTGGTCGCGCGGCCGGATGGCCACCGGGACCCGCAGTACCTGGAAGAGATGATCTGCCGGTACCAGGTCACCCTGGCCCATTTCGTGCCGTCGATGCTGCGGGTCTTCCTGGAGGGAGCGGACCTGACCCGCTGCGGCTCACTGCGCCAGGTGCTGGTCAGCGGGGAAGCCCTTCCCGCGAGCCTGCAGCAGGCTTTCTTCGGCAGCTGCCTGCGGGCCGAGCTGGACAACCTCTACGGCCCGGCCGAGGCCGGGATCGACGTGACCCGATGGCGCTGCCGCCGGGACCCAGGCGCCGCGGCGGTCCCGATCGGCCACCCCTGCGACGGGGTGGACATCCACCTGCTCGACGCCGACGGCCACCCGGTCGCCGGCGACGCCGAAGGCGAGATCTGCATCGGCGGGGTCCAGGTCGGGCGCGGCTACATCGGGCAGCCCGCCCAGACGGCCGAGCAGTTCGTCCCGGACCCGTTCGGCGGCACGCCGGGCGCGCGCCTGTACCGGACCGGCGACCGGGGACGCCGACGGCCGGACGGGGCCCTGGAGTTCCTCGGCCGGACCGATGACCAGGTAAAACTGCACGGAGTACGGATAGAGCTAGGCGAGATCGAGGCCGTCCTGGCCGCCCAGCCGCAGGTCCGCGCGTGCGCGGTCGCCATCCGCGGCCAGGGCACCGACACGGCCCTGGTCGCCTACGTGACCGGCCCGGCCCAGGCCCGCGAACTGCGCCAGGCACTCGCCCGGACATTGCCGCCGGCCATGATCCCCACCCGCTACATCCACCTCGACCAGCTCCCCCTGTCGGTCAACGGCAAACTCGACCGGCGCCGACTGCCAGACTGAGGCACGTACGCACGCGCGCCCCCCGCACCCCGTAACCAGTCAGACTCACTCCACTTCGCCTGGACTTCCAGGCTGGATGAGAGCCGGGAGATCTCCGCGGCCAGTTCCCTGACCGTCGGGTGCCCGAAAATCGAGCTGAGCCGCAGGTCGACACCGAACCGGGCCGCGAGGCGTGACACGGCGCGAGCCGCGGTCGGCGAGTCCCCGCCGAGCATGAAGAAATTGCCATCGGCATGGACTTCCCGTATTCCGAGCAGGGCTCCCCACTCGGCGGCAATCGTGACCTCCGTATCGGTCAGCAGCGCTCCGTGACGTGACCTCCCGGACCTCGCGGCTGGTTCCGGAAGTGCTTTCCGGTCGACTTTCCCGGTGCTGGACAACGGAAGCTCGCCGACGCACAGGAACTGGCCTGGCACCATATGGCCAGGGAGCCGCTCCCGCAGGTAGGTGCGTAGTTCAGGGCCGAGTTCACCGCTCGGGCCATCCGCTGCGACCAGGTACGCGACCAGTTCGGCGCTATGCCCGTTGCCCCGGAGAGTGACAAAGGCGTCCCTTACCGCCGGGTGACCTTTCGCCGCGGCCGCGATCTCCGCCGGCTCGATCCGGAAGCCACGCAGTTTGACCTGGTCATCGGTCCGGCCGATGAATTCGAGCTCGCCGCCGGCGCGCCACCGGACCAGGTCGCCGGTACGGTACAGCCGCTCGCCCGGCGGCCCGATGGGGTCGGCGGCAAACCGCGCGGCAGTAAGGCCCGGGTCCCGGAGATAGCCGCGGGCGACGCCGGGCCCGCCCAGGTAGAGTTCGCCGGTCACCCCCACGGGGACGACGTTCAGGCCGGCGTCCAGGACGAGGGTCCGGGTGTCTCCGATCGGGTGCCCGATCGGAATTGAGCCGCTCCGGATCGGTTCCGGGAGCGCGTAGCTGGTGGCGAAGGTCGTCGTCTCGGTCGGGCCGTACACATTGATGATCTTCAGCTCGGGCAGTGCCTCGCGCAGCCGCCTCATATGGGAGACCGACATTGCCTCGCCCCCGGTAAGCAGCACCCGCAGCGGGCGGAGGAGCTCCGGATCGGTATCGACCACCAGGTTGGCGAGCTGCGAAGTCAGGAAGAGAATACTGACGCGCTCCGCCGCGAGCACGGTGCCGAGCGTTCGGGGCTCCACCGGTCCCGGCGGGTAGATGGCCAGCCGGGCCCCGCGCGCGAGCGGGGCCCAGATCTCGAACGTGGACGCGTCGAACGCCACCGGAGCCAGCATCAGGAAGGTGTCGCCGGCGCTGATGGCCGCCTCGGGCAGGCCGTACGCCAGCCGGGCGATGCCCTGGTGCTGGACCGCGACCCCCTTGGGCTGACCGGTGGAACCCGAGGTATAGGTCACGTACGCGAGGTCGGCCGGCCGCGGCCCGGCGCCCGGGGCAGTTCCTGCCCCTGACGGCAGATCCTCGAGGACGACCTGCTCGATTCCGGGAAAGCGGCCGGCCAGCGAACGCTGCGTCAGCATGAGCCTGGTGCCGCTGTTGCCGAGGATCGCGCCGATCCGCTCGGGCGGGTAGCCGAGGTCGACAGGCAGATAGGCGGCACCCGCCTGCACGATGCCGAGCAACGCTGCCACCAGCATCGGATCGCGCTCCAGGCATACCGCCACCAGATCGCCGGGACCAAACCCGCGCGCGCTGAGGACCCCGGCAATCCGGCCCGCGGCGCTATCCAGTTCCCGGTAGCTCAGCGCGTCCTTGGCCGAGGAGATCGCTACCCGGTCCGGGGACAGCCTGACGCTGCGTGCCACCATCTCGCTGATCGTCTGTCCCGGCGCTTCGACCGGCGAAACCGACCGCGCCAGGATGGCCTGCCGCTCGGCGTCTGCTAGCATCCGCAGCCTCGACAGGCGCCGGGCCGGGTCCGTCAAGGCGGAAGAAAGCAGCCGCTGGAAATGTCCGGCGATCCGCTCCGCGGTAGCCTCCTCGAACAACTCCACGTTGTAGCTGAGGAAACCGCGCAGCTGTCCGTCGCGGTCAGCCTCGATCGCCATCGACAGGTCGAACCGGGACGTCCGGTCACCGAGCCGGAGGGGCTCGACCGTGAGATCTCGCAGCCGGAGAAAGCAGGCTGACGCCTGGTAGGCCTGGAAAGTCACCTGGAACAACGGGTGACGGCTGAGATCCCGATCGGGCGCCAGTGCGCTGACCAGGTGCCAGAACGGGACGCCTCCGTGCATGGTCGCGTCGTGCGAGATGTCCCTGATCCTGGCCAGGAGTTCGGCAAAAGCCGGATCACCGGAGCAGTCGGCCCGCACGACCGCCATGTCGCTCCAGCAGCCGACCACGTCCTCGAACTCAGGCCGGATCCGGCTCGACGCAGGGGTGCCGACGACGATATCCCGCGTGCGGGCATACCGTGCGAGCAGCGCGATGAACCCGGACAGCAGGACCGCGAACTCGGTGGTTCCGCTCGAGCGGCCGAGTTCGCGGACCGCGGCCGCGGTTCCCGCGGGCAGATCGAACGGCACTGTCGACCCGCGGTTCCCCTGCACCGCGGGCCGCGGCCGGTCAACCGGGAATCCGGCGTCCACCGGTGCGCCGGTCATTTTCTCGGTCCAGGACGCCAGTTCCTGATCTGACCGCGCCTCCCGCAGCCGTTCATGCTGGAACCGAGCGAGATCGCAGTATCCGGCCGGCAATGCGGCGAGCTCAGCCGGACGGCCATCGCGAAAGGCGCTGTACAGCTGGCTGAGCTCAGTGAAGAGCACTTCCGTTGACCGTCGGTCGGAAATTATCTGGTGCATCGACAGCGTGAAAAAATGCTCGAGCGGGCCAAGGCGTACCAGCGTGACGCGGAACAGCGGCCCGGCCGCGAGGTCGAAGGGCCTGGCTGATCGCGACGCGACGACTTCCCGCGCCGCTGTCTCCGGATTCCGGGTCGCGGAGACGTCCACCTCTTCCCAGGCGATAGCGGCGGCCGACTCGACTTCCTGATGGGGAATACCGTCCCGGACGCGGACGCGGACACGCAGCGCTTCATGCCGGATGACCAGCGCCTGCATAGCCCGGCGCAGGTCATCCGGGTAGAGACGACCACGCAGGCGGTGTGCTTCCACGACCTGGCAGGCCGCGCGGTCGGTAACCAGCCCGTCCGTGCACCACAAGCTGTACTGACCCGGTGCGAGTGGCAACTCGGCGCTGCCCGGACCGGGCGGCAGGGTCGGCGGGTGATGCTCGCGGTCATTGACGGCAAGCACCTCGACAAGGTTCTCCGAGTCCACCAGCATCGACCGCCTTCGTCGTTATTGAGGTTTTTCCCGTGAATCTGACACCGCGATTGGCAGCCCCGGTCGACGAGACAGCCGACCAGGACGACCGGCATCATCACCTTAATAACCAGCAGTGCCTTAGCGTCATAAGCGGAGAACGTTCAAGCCAGGCTAAACCGGCAACGCGGGCTGGGCAGCATAGCATTGCCCGAGATCGACGTCGAGCGAGCTTTAACCGGATGGACCGCTCGCCGGGCGCAGCGCGTCACTCAAACCAGATGTTCAACTGCGCGTCCGCCGCAGTTGAACTGCGTGCGGCGGAGCGGTTGTGCGGACAACGAGAGCAGGTAATACTTACGGCGGGCGTTTGGCGGAAAATAATGCACTCGGAAGAATTCGACTTATGCGCGAAGCCGACCGCCAGGAAGCGCATTGTCAATAAGCGCGGGCAATGGAGTATCCAGTGATACATGATTCTCGAAACGGCATCCTCGTCGCTCCGCGGACGCGCCCGGGCCCGGCGCCGGGGATGCTGGCGTCAGCTTCCGACGACCGGGACCTGCTCGACACGGCGGCTGACCTGGCTGCGATCGCGGCATTGCTCGAGATCGCCGAGGAGCTCGGAATATTCGGGCACCTGGAAAGCGGCTTGCCGGTAACCGCCGAGGAACTAGCTACGGCGGCGGGAACGCCGGCCGGCCCGATGGAAACCTTCCTCGGCGCGCTCGCCGCGGCGGGCCTGGTGATCCGGGACGGCTCCGCGCAGTCAGTGCGGGCGACCGACGCCTTCCCGAAGCTGCGCACGGCGGCTGGTTACCTGTGCTGGGCGCTCAAGGCCAATCGTCCCTTCATCGAGAACTCGCTGGCTTTCTTCAGGGATCACGATGCCGCATCGAAACTGCATGCTCGTGATTCCCGTGCCGTGGCGGTGACCTCCCGCTGGGTAGGTTCGGCGGACTTCTACCCCGAGGATCTGGCCTGCTTGACCGATGCGCGGCCAACTCGCCTGGTCGACCTTGGCGCTGGCGCGGCCGGGCTGCTGATCGATGTGCTCACGAAGATTCCGGAAGCAACTGGCGTGGCGCTGGACATCAGCCCGGGCGCGTGCGCGGTCGCGGTCAAGGGCGCCGAGAAAGCCGGCGTGGCGGACCGGCTGACCGTCGTCCAGCGATCGATCGAGTCGCTGGCAGACGACCCGAGTCCCATTGCCGGAGCGGACATCATCCATTCCGGTTTCGCCCTGCACGATCTGAGCTCAGCCCCGGAAACATTCGGCGCGGTCCTGCGCAGCTGCAGGATGACGCTGGCCCCAGGCGGGTTCCTCGCCATCACCGATGCGGTGCCATATTGCGGTACCGATCGCGAACGCATGTTCAGCTCGCTGTTCAGCTATCTGCATGAAGGATTCATGAACGTGCGGCTGCCGGCCGAGGACACCTGGCGTGAGATCTTCCTCGCCGCCGGATTCAGCGACATCCAGACCATCCCACATAAGATGCCGGGCGCACGTCTCTTCATCGTTAAATCATAAATCTTGCCTAGGAGAATCCCGTGAGCAATCCGTTCGAGGACGAGTCGGCCCCTTACCACGTACTGGTAAATGACGAGAATCAGCATTCACTGTGGCCGGAATTCGCTGATATCCCGGCTGGATGGCAGGTCGTGCTCCGCTCCGCGAGCCGCGCCGAGTGCATTGACTACGTCAACGAGCACTGGACGGATATGCGGCCGAAGAGCCTCATCGACGCCATGTCGGCCGAAGGGCGCTAAGCGATGACATCCGTGTCGGCTGACATCACGCTGGAGAGCCTGCTGTGCGGCCTGATGGCGGAGGTGCTCGGCCTGCCGGCGGTCGGCGCGGATGACAGCTTCTTCGACCTGGGCGGGCATTCCCTGCTCGCGGTGCGGTTGCTGAACCGCGTCAGCGCGGTGACCGGCCA
>JAICWX010000474.1 GCA_025934635.1 Streptosporangiaceae bacterium
CGAGGACTACTCGTTCGGCCAGCGGGTGCAGGAGGTCATCTACGGCCTGGTCGGGGTGTCCGGTCCGGTGCTGTGGGCGCCGGAGACCCGCGGCGACCTGTTCAACCTCCTCACCAGCGCGCTGGGCATCTTCACCCTGGTGGTCACCGCCTACCTGTTCCTGCGCCCGGCCGAGCCGCGGGCCCGGCTCAGCCAGGCCGACGCGGGCCGGGTCAGGGAGCTGCTGGCCAAGCACGGCGACCGGGACTCGCTCGGCTACTTCGCGCTGCGCGACGACAAGAGCGTGATCTGGTCGCCGACCGGCAAGGCCTGCGTCAGCTACCGCGTCGTGTCCGGCGTGATGCTGGCCAGCGGCGACCCGATCGGCGACCCGGAGGCGTGGCCCGGGGCGATCGGCCCGTTCCTGGACGAGGCGGCCCGGCACGCCTGGAAGCCGGCCGTGATGGGCTGCAGCGAGCTCGGCGCCGAGGTGTGGTGCCGCGAGGGCGGCCTGACCGCGCTCGAGCTCGGTGACGAGGCCATCGTGAACACGGCCGACTTCAGCCTGTCCGGCCGGCCGATGCGTAACGTCAGGCAGATGGTCAACCGGGTGGCCAAGGCCGGCTACGTGGCCGAGGTCCGCCGGATCCGCGACATCCCGCCGGCCGAGCTCGCCGCCATCATCAAGACGGCCGGCTCCTGGCTCGGCGGCCAGACCGAGCGCGGCTTCTCGATGGCCCTGAGCCGGATCGGCGCGCCGGGCGACGAGGAGTGCGTGCTCGCCACCGCGACCGAGGACGGGGCGCTGCGCGCGGTGCTCCAGCTCGTGCCGTGGGGGCCCGACGGGCTGTCCCTGGACCTGATGCGGCGCGACAAGGCCGCCCAGCCCGGCCTCAACGACTTCCTCATCGTGGAGATCATCAAGGCCGCCTCCGGGCTCGGCGTGAAACGCATCTCGCTGAACTTCGCCGTGTTCAGGGCCGCGCTCGAGCGCGGTGAGAAGATCGGCGCGGGCCCGGTGCTGCGGGCCTGGCGCTCGGTGCTCATCTTCTTGTCCAAGTGGTTCCAGATCGAGTCGCTGTACAAGTTCAACGCCAAGTTCGGCCCGGTCTGGCAGCCCCGCTTCTTCGTCTTCCCGAGCACCAGGCACACGCCCCGGATCGCGCTGGCCGCCCTCGAGGCGGAGGCGTTCCTGGTCTGGCCGACCTTCGGGCTGCGCCGGGTCGTCCGCAAGGCGAGCCTGGCCGGGATCCGGCGGCAGCTGCGCCGCCAGCCGGAATGCCAGCCGGAGCCGGAGCCGGAGCGGGAGCCGGGGCCGCCGCAGTGACGTCCCCCCGGCTGCCTGGCCTCCCCGGTGCTAGCCAGACCGGTGCTAGCCAGACCGGTGCTAGCCAGACCGGTGCTAGCCCGACCAGTGCGGACCGCTGCCTGGTCATGGGCGTGGTGAACGTCACCCCGGACTCGTTCTCCGACGGCGGCCAGTGGTACGGGGCGGACGCCGCCATCGCGCACGGCCTGGAGCTGGCGGCGCAGGGCGCCGACATCGTGGACGTGGGCGGCGAGTCGACCCGGCCGGGCGCCCAGCGCATCGACGAGGACGAGGAGCTGCGGCGGGTCGGGCCGGTGGTCACCGAGCTCGTCCGGGCCGGGCTGCCGGTCTCCATCGACACCATGCGGGCCCGGGTCGCCGAGTTCGCCCTCGACGCCGGCGCCCAGCTGGTCAACGACGTGAGCGGGGGACTGGCCGATCCGGACATGCCCCGCCTGGTCGCCGCGGCCGGGGTCGGCTACGTGGTGATGCACTGGCGCGGTCACAGCCACGACATGTACTCGCGCGCGGTCTACGCCGACGTGGTGACCGAAGTCCGCGACGAGCTGGCCCGCCGGGTCGACGCGGTCGTGCAGGCCGGGGTGGACCCCGGCTGCGTGGTGCTCGACCCCGGCCTGGGGTTCGGCAAGCGGGCCGAGCACAACTGGCCGCTGCTCAGCCACCTGGACGAGCTCAGCACGCTGGCCGGCACCCGCTACCCGGTCCTGGTCGGGGCGTCCCGCAAGGGCTTCCTGGGCAAGCTCCTGGCCGCCGCCGATGGCACGCCCGCGTCGTTCGCCGAACGCGACGAGGCCACCGTCGCCGTCACCGCGCTCGCCGCCGCGGCCGGCGCCTGGTGCGTGCGCGTGCACCAGGTTCCGCCGAACGCGGACGCCGTCCGGGTCGCCGCCGCCTGGCAGCAGGCCGAAGCCCCGGTAGGGCTATGACGGCGTCCGGCCAGCACCGCGCTGTACTCTCCGTCGGCAGCAACCTCGGCGACCGGCTGGGTACCCTGCAAGGGTGCGTGCAAGCCATCGGCGGCCTCGCGGATACTGACGTGCTGGCCATCTCACCCGTCTACGAGACCGATCCGGTCGGCCCGGCCCAGCCGGACTACCTGAACGCGGCGCTGATCGTGGCGACCGCTCTCGGCCCGCGGGCGCTGCTGGCCGCGACCCAGCGTATCGAGGCGGACTTCGGCCGGGTCCGGCCCGCGGACGGCGTCCGGTTCGGCCCGCGTACCCTCGACATCGACATCATCAGCTACGACGAAGAAGTCAGCGACGACCCGGTGCTCACCCTGCCCCACCCCCGCGCGCACGAGCGGGCGTTCGTCCTCGTGCCCTGGCACGACCTCGACCCGGCCGCCACCGTGCCCGGCCGCGGCCCGGTCGCCGCGCTGCTCGCGGCGCTGTCTACCTCGGCCGCTGGCGCGGCGGGCGGCCGCGACGGCGTCCGCCCCCGGCCCGACCTGATCCTGGGCGCGCCGTGAAGCCGACCCGCGTCTCGACCCTCGTCCTGGTCGCCGTCGTCTGCGCCGGGCTGGGCTGGCTGCTGCTGCGGTCGCTGTACGCCAAGCTGCCCCCGCTGCCCTGGACGGGCGTGCCCGCCCTGCTGATCGCCGCGCTGGCCGAGTGGTGGACCGGCCGGGACCTGAAGGCCAGGATCGCCTCCCGCCGCAACGGCAGCAGTAGCAGCGCCGGCGGCCCCGGCACTGACCGCAGGCTCAAGCCGGTGGCCCCGCTGTTCGTGTCGCGGATGGTGGCGCTGGCCAAGGCCAGCTCGCTGGCGGCGGCGATCATCGCCGGCGTCGCCGGCGGCTTCGACGTCTACCTGAGCGGCTCGCTGAGCGCCAGCGTGCCGCGCCAGGACGCGCTCACCGCGGCGGTGACGTTCGCCGCCGCCGTGGTGCTCGCCTGCGCCGCCTTGTACCTCGAGAACTGCTGCCGGGTGCCGGAGGACCAGGACCGGGACGAGCGCGAGGCCCCGGCCCCCTCCCGCTGACCGCAGACCGGCGGCCGGGTGGCACGCGGTCACCCCGTTCGGTCGAAATCTTCGGACCTAACGAGCTAGGTGCTACGCCCCGGCCCGCCGAATCGGGCACCGCGGCGATAACGCCCGGCGGGGCCCAGCCGGGAGAATTCCGCAAAATAGTCACTCTGTGTTGCGGTGACGCTACGTTGCGTGGTTGAATTCCCGGGTCCTGAGATCATTCTTGAGAAGGAGCTATTAGGTGCAGATCAAGACCCGTGCCGCCGGAGTGCTCGCGGTGACCGCCGCCGCCGTCGCCCTGATCGGCGGCCCCGCGTTCGCCGACAACTCGCCGAGCGTCGGCAACGTGACCGGCATCGCCAACTTCTCCCTGGCCAGCGGCAACAACATCGACATGCCGACCAACATGCCGGAGAACGTCTGCGGCATCGCGGTGTCCCTCTTCGGCTTCACCAACGCCGGCTGCCGGGGCGGCGCCACCGTCATCAGCGACAGCGGCAACACCAGCAACGACTTCGACTTCGGCGGCTTCTAGCGACCGTCGCCCCGGCCGTGGTTATCCTGGGCACCGCGATGAACCCTGAAAGCAACCCTGACCCAGCCGGCGAACCCCCAGGCGACGGGCACCCGGCCCGGCTCGCGGTCGGCATCGTCGGCGCCGGGCGGGCGGGCACCGCGCTCGGCGCGGCCCTGGCCCGGGCCGGCCACGAGGTGGTGGCGGCCTCCGCGGTATCCGACGCCTCGGTGCGCCGGGCCCGCGCGAACTTCCCCGGCGCGGTCATCGCCGAGCCCAGCGAGGTCATCCGCCGGTCCGGCCTGGCCCTGCTGACCGTGCCCGATGACGCCCTGCCGGGCCTGGTGGCCGGGCTGGCGGCCACCGGCGCGCCGCTGGAGGGCCGGCTGCTGGCCCACGCCAGCGGCCGGTACGGGGTGAGCGTGCTCGAGCCCGCCGCGCGCCGCGGGGCGCTCCCGCTGGCGCTGCACCCCGTGATGACGTTCACCGGCCGCGACGACGACGTAGAGCGGCTCCGCGGGACCTGCTTCGGGGTCACCTCGCCCGAGGTGCTGCGGCCCGCGGCCGAGGCGCTGGTGATCGAGATGAGCGGCGAGCCGGTCTTCATCGCCGAGCAGGACCGGGACCTGTACCACGCGGCCATCGCGGGCGCCGCCAACTACCTGGTCACGCTGGTCGCCCAGGCCATGGACCTGCTGCGGTCGATCGGGGTGCCCGAGCCGGCCCGGCTGCTCGCGCCGCTGCTCTCCGCGTCCCTGGACAACGCGCTGCGGTTCGGCGACGCGGGCCTGACCGGGCCGGTGGCCCGCGGCGACGCCGCCACCGTGGCCGCCCACGTGGCCGCGCTCGAGACCGCGGCGGCTACCTCGGCGGCGGCCGCGGCGGGTGCCCCGGCGGCCACGGCGGACGGAACCCCGGCCGCGGCCGGCGCCTCAGCCGCCATGGTGCGGGCCTACGTGGCCATGGCCCGGCTGACCGCCGACCGGGCGCTGGCCGCCGGGATCCTGCGCCCGGCCGACGCCGAACGCCTGCTCGGCGTGCTCGGCGGCCGCCCGTGAGCGAGGCCCGGCCGTCCGCCCCGCCGTCTGTGCGCGGCCCCGCGTCTGTGCGCGGCTCTGGGCCCTTGGCTAACGGTCCGCGGCTCGCCACCACCCGGGCCGCGCTGGCGGACGCCCGGGCCGCCCTGGACCCCGGCCCGGTCGTCCTGGTGCCGACCATGGGGGCCCTGCACTCCGGCCACGAGCGGCTGCTCGACGCCGCCCGCACGCTGGCCGGCCCGCGCGGCAGCGTGCTCGTCTCGATCTTCGTCAACCCGCTGCAGTTCGGGCCGAACGAGGACCTCGACCGCTACCCGAGAACCCTGGACGAAGACCTGGCGCTGTGTGCCCGGGCCGGCGTCAGCCTGGTGTTCGCGCCGACGGCGGCCGAGATGTACCCCGGCGGGAAGCCGGAGGTGACCGTGGACCCGGGCCCGGCCGGGCAGCGGTACGAGGGCGAGTTCCGGCCCGGCTTCTTCGGCGGCGTGCTGACCGTGGTGCTCAAGTTGCTGCTGCTGACCCGGCCGGCCATCGCGGTGTTCGGCCAGAAGGACGCGCAGCAGCTCGCGCTGGTCCGCCGGATGGTCACCGACCTGAACCTGGACGTGGTGATCGAGCC
>JAICWX010000319.1 GCA_025934635.1 Streptosporangiaceae bacterium
GTCAAAACATTGAGGACCGAACGGGTGGTGCAGATCGAACTCGGCAAGCTGCTCGAGTAGCCCGCGAAAAGACGCCAGCCCGAGACGACCACGATCGTGAAGGCGCTAGCGGGCAGTTGATCCGACCTGGTCAGCGAACTTTTTCCACGCGCCGGGAGTGAACCGCAGCACCGGCCCCGGCCGGTCCTTGGTGTCGCGGACTAGAACGCGGCCAGTCTCGGCGTGCGTGCCGACCTCGATGCAGTTGCCGCCGTTACCGCCGCTGTAACTGGACTTCCTCCAGATCGCGTCCATGCTCATCAGCTACTTTCAGGATCAGGTCCCGCGAGGCTCCGCGCGGGAGCGCCTCGGACCTGAGTGTCTCGAACTTCAGGATCATCTTCGCTACCGTCACTGGGTCCCGGGTGGTCTGCCCCTCGTCCGGTGTCTCGAAGTAGACCATACCCGGCGCGTCCCCGCCGAAATCCCCGATGGCGAACGCTCCCAGCAGGCCCACGTGCGCGCCCGTCTCGGCCGGGATGACGTGGATCTTGATCGCGGCCCGCTCGGCCATGTCGGCCAGGTGCAGAAGCTGGCCGTGCATCACCTTGGCGCCGCCGACCCGGCGGCGCAGCACGCCCTCATCCAGCACCGCCCAGAACGACGGCGCCCCCGCCCGGGCAAAGATCTTCTGCCGGTCCATTCGCGCCGCGACCAGCTGCTCGATCCTGTCCTCGTCGTCATCGGTCCGCCACGCCCGGAATAGCACCTGGGCGTACTCCGGGGTCTGCAGAAGGCCCGGGATGAGCAACGGCTCCCACCCGCGCAGCACCGACGCCCGGCCCTCGGCATCTACCCAGTCCTCGAACCAGCGCGGATACGGTCCATCCCATTTCAGCGACGCCCGGTAGAACCGGCCGAACCAGCCGCCCATCTGAGGGAATGCCTCATCGCATGCCTCGGCGAACCGCTCGGTAGGGCTGAGCAACCCCGATTCCACCCGCGACACCGTAGACGCATCACACGGCACCCGCGCACCCAGTTCGGCCAGCGTCATTCCCGCCGCCTCCCGCGCCCGCCGCACCTCCGCGCCGAAGAAATGCAGCGGCGACGCACCCGGATCAAGATCCCGTTTGCCAGCCATGGCTGCTCCTTTGCACGGGCTTGCCTTCCCGGCCCCGCCGCTCGCATATCACGGCTGCCGGTTGCGGATAGCGACACGATTCCTTCAAACGGTAACCCCGCTCTGGGATGTTCGGTAACCAGAACCGCGCATCCGGCCAGCACCGGAATCCACAGGCTGCGGAAAGGACGAGCACGTGAGCAGGGCGCCAGCGCTGACAACTACCAGCTATACCGGCGTGTTCTGCGGACGCCCCGACCAGGTCGGTCGCGCCCGCCACGCCATCACCCGGCATCTCGCCGGCCACCCCGCGGCCGACGACGCCGCCCTGATCATCAGCGAACTCGCCGGCAACGCCGTCCTGCACAGCAATTCCGCCGGGCAGTTCTTCACCGTCCGCGCCCGCCCGGACGACGCCAGCCTGCACCTGGAAGTCGAAGACCTCGGCGGCCCCTGGCACCCCGCCCCCCGCGACACCACCCGCCCCCACGGCCTGGACGTGATCCAGGCCCTCACCGGCCCGGGTAACTGGGGCATCAACGGCGACAGCACCGGCCGCACCGCCTGGGCCCGCCTGCCATGCTGACGGCCCGGCGGGCTCCCGGCACCACTGCGTAGGATGCCGTTCGTGGACATCGCCCCCGCCGACCAGCCGGCAGTCGAGGCGATGTGGGCGTCGTACGTCGCGGACAGCGGCTACGACGGACCACTCGTGATGACCTATGCGTTCGGCGACTCCGCGGAAATGGCCGACGAGCTCGGCCTCCTGGTGCTGCACGGTCCCAAAAGGGCCACGGCGGAACTCGTGCAGGCGTTCACGACGCCGGACGAACCGCTGCCCGAGCGTTTCGAGCTGGTCTGGCCAGCGACCAGAACCTGAACCAGGCTATGGGCATGACGGTCTGGATCGACGGCTGGCAGATGCAGTGCTGCGGTAAGCCGTTCCGCCTCGGCTCGCAGGTCGCCTGGACGCTCCGTGCCGCTGACCCGGACTGGTATGAGGCAATACTGGGCGCGCAGCAGACTGTGGATGCGGCCGAGGAGCACCACGGCGGCGTCCCGGAGGACACCGCGCCGACCCGGGGGACGGTCACGTATATCGCGGCCGTTCACTGTCGTTACGCGCCCAGGCCCGGCAGCGAGTCACGAACCGTCTACCCGGTTGCGGGTTCCGGGGTTCTCACGAACATCGATTCGGCGGACGGGTGGACCGCTGATCGCGGTGACGAGCGATTCGCCGGGTACCTCGTGCAACTCAAACCCTGACAGCGGCAAATGAGTGCGTTTGCGGAGCGCCGTATCCCATTGCCCCGGAGATAGTCGCGCCTGCTTCGCAGATCGCAGCGTCTGGGTGTCATGATCGGCCGCCGTCGGCAGAGAGCGGCGGGAGCCGCCAGAACGGAACTGACGGGAACGTGGGCCGCAACCGGCGGGATAGGACATGAACAGGCCGGAGCCTGCCGAGCCAGGCCACTTCCAGCCGGTGCCGGCAGTGCGGCCGCTCGCCCGGCTGGCGGCAAGGTTCCGCGGCTCCGGTGGATGCCTTCGGTGCGCAGTGACACAGCGCGGGGCGCGCATGGGGGTATATCGCCTTGTCGGCGCGGCGCCGCAGGCGGTCCCGCGGTTAGGCTGTGCTGGCCGGGCTTCTAGCCGCCTGGCGGTCATGGCGGCGCCAGCAGTCCCGCGCGGCCGGAGTGACGGATTCCTGAGGAGAGGCGATGGGCGACCGACAGCGGATCAGCTACCTGCCGCTTGAGGCGATGGACCAGGAGATGCGGGCGGAGATGGAGCGATGCCGGCGTGAGGGGACCCCGCGGCCGGAGAGCTCGGCGGTACGCGCCCACGTTCCCGCGTGCTTCTGGGCTTTCGCGCGGTCGTGGGAGGCGATCTTCCGTGACGGGGTCTGCGATCACGCCGTCAAGGAGCTGTGCCGTGTTTACGTGTCGCGCACGGTGAAGTGCGAGTACTGCGGGAATCAGCGCTCGGAGAAGGCCAGGGCGCTGGGCCTGAGCGAGGCGAAATACGATGACCTGCTCAATTTCGAGACCTCGGCGAGATTCGGGGACCGCGAGAAGGCTGCCCTGGCCTATGCGGAGGCGATCACCTGGCGGCTGGATGCCGGCGATGAGCTGTGGGAGCGGCTTCACCGCCACTTTTCCGAGCCGGAGCTGGTCGAGCTCGGCTGCTTCATTGCCCTGACGATGGGCCAGCAGAGCTGGCTGCGGCTGCTCGGCATCGAGCACCACGAGGTGCTGGCCGGGACCGCAGCCTCGATGGCACCTGGCTTCGGCACCGCGGAGGAACTCGCCGCCTCGAAGGCATCTCAGGAGTACTGGGCCCGGAAGACCGCCACCTGATCAAAGGCCACGACGCCGCTCAAACCCGAAACGTCAACGCGCCCCTCGCATGATCGTGCTCTTGGCCGATCCGTTGCTTGCGGCGCCGGCTGCTCATCGTGGGCGGTAGAAGCCTGGGTCTTCGGGTGCTCCGGGAAGGTCATCCAGTGGTGTTGCGGTGGTGAACACTGACCGCAGCCAGTGAGTGCTCTCCCAGTTCCAGGCCCACAAGGTGGTGCTGACCTCCTCGGTGGTGCGGGGCACGTAGAGGCCCGGTGAGCAAGCCGGCGAAGGTGAGGTGGACTCCGTCGTAGTCGCGGGCGACCGTGCTCCAGGTGGGGGCCGGGCCGTTGTCGATGCCAGCGGCATTGCGCAGGCTGTCATCGGGGCCCGGGTGGGTCGCCGGATCCCGGTAGCGCCGGACGAGGCTGTGCCAGTCTGCGGCCGAGTCGACGTCATAGACGCGGGCCGTGGAGGACACCCGCAGGCGCACCTGGTGCACTGGGTAGACGGCGTCCCAGTCGCTGATGCCGCACGATAGCTCCGCGTGCGCACCAGAGCGGACCGGCTCGTCGCGCGCGACGGGCAGCTCGGTAGAAGTGGCGATGCTTCCGGCGGGCCTCTGCGCGTAGGTCTCCCACGCATCGTTCGGCCCTTCCGGGGCCATGACGCCGCGCTGGTCGCCTCCCCGGACGGCCAGCCAGCTGTTGAAGCAGGCATCGAAGGCGTACGGCACGTCGCGGGCCGCCTTGATGCCGATCAGCCGCCGCACCACGGCGAGGTCTGCCGCTTCCAGCCCGACCCCATGATCCTGCTAAGGACGTTATGTACGATGCCGCGACTTAGCTGAAGGATGCCGGTGCCGGTAGACCCGGATCTGTAGGTCCGCCGTTACCGTGGCCGGGTCCGGCAGGGCGCGGATGCGGGCCGCCAGGGTCTGCGACGTGATGTGGCGGGCGCTGGGCCCCATGGCGACGAGCGCTGCCAGGTCGGCGTGATCCAGGCTCAGCCGGTACTTCACCGTGGTGACACCACCCATCGCGAAACGGCTGAACGCGTCCGCGAGCCGCCGGGGCTTGCCCGGGTCGATGCCGATCATGCCGAGCGGCCTCAGGATCTCTCTCAGATGACCGGTGCCCGGTGCCGCGATGATGAGCGCACCGTCAGCCGCCAGGATGCGGTCGATCTCGGCCGCATTCCGTGGCCCGAAGACGCTCAGGACGACAGCCGCCGAATGTGCCGCCAGCGGAAGGCGCTGCCAGACGTCCGCAGCCAGGGCCGCTGCCCGCGGGTGCGCCCGGGAAGCACGCCGGAGCGCCGGGACGGACAGGTCGATGCACAGCCCGTGCCGGTGCGGGAGCCCGTCCAGGATCTGAGCGAGGTAGTAGCCGGTACCACCGGCCAGGTCGACCACCAGGCCATGTCCGGCACTGTCACCTTGCGCGGCCAGTGACCGCACCGCCGCGGCCAGCGGCCGGTAGTGCCCGCGGCCGAGGAAGTGGTCGCGGGCAGCCACCATGGCAGTGCTGTCACCGGTGCCCGGGCCCGCCCGGCCGGCGCGGAGATTGACATAGCCGTGGCGAGCGACATCGAAGCTGTGATGGCGGCGGCATGCCAGTTGCACGCCGCTCAGGTTCATCGAGCTGCCGCACACCGGGCAGCGCAGATAAGTGACCGCCGAGCCCAGCGCCCGGATCTCCGCTGCGGGTGAGACCGAACAAAATCCAGTGATGTCAGGCAGCTGGCAGGCAGGGTTGTGTCCGTGCACAGAAACGTCCCGTCAAGTCGGAAGAAAAATGACCAGCCGACGGCGGTACGCCCGGGCAGCACACCCGTATCAGGGCTCACTCCAGAGGCCGGACGGCACATTGCCGCCCGGCGCTGCGTACCGCCTCAGGCGGTACGCGGACGCTTGAAGTACATGTAACCCATAACCACCAGTCTACGGGCCCGGGTGACCCGCGGCCCCGGGCGAGCGGTCCATATCCACCAGCGCGGCCCGGAACACGCCGGACAAGAACACGTGCCCCCGTGACTCCTGCGCCTGAGCGTCGGCTGTGAGCACGTTGACGACTTCTGGCACGACCTGGACTCCGCGCTCGCCTTGGCAACGCGAACTCACAGCCACCCCACCAGGTAAAACGCCATGGACTGGTATATAGACCCTGGCCGCCGGTGTTAGGGTCGGCCGCATGAGCTTCGACCCCGGATCGCAACTAGATCCGTCCCAGATCCAGGACCGGCGCGGCGGTGTGAGCGGCCGTACGGTCGCCGTAGGCGGGGGCGGCCTGGGCATCGTCGGGGTGATCATTGCGCTGGTCGTGACGCTGGCCGGCGGAGGCAGCGGGGGCGGCGCCGCCACCGACATCCTCAACCAGCTCAGCGGCCTCAACGGACAGCAGGTAGGCGACCCGGGCAGTTCGAGCACGGTGGCCAATGAATGTCACACCGGAGCGGATGCCCAGCAGAAGGAAGACTGCCGGATCGTCGGCTACGTGAACAGCATCCAGTCCTACTGGAAGGGCACGCTGCGCGGCTACACGGTCGTGCCCACGGTGTTCTTCAGCGGCCAGACCGACACCGGGTGCGGCCCGGCGTCGACCGACGTGGGCCCGTTCTACTGCCCCGCCGACAAGAACGTGTACATCGACCTGGGTTTCTTCTCCGAGCTCAAGACCAAGTTCGGAGCCAAGGGCGGTACGTTCGCCCAGGCTTACGTCCTCGCCCACGAATACGGGCACCACGTGCAGGACCTGCTGGGCGTCCTCACCGGGAGCAGCGGCGCTCAGGGAGCCCAGGGCCAGAGCGTCCGGACCGAGCTGCAAGCCGACTGCTACGCCGGCGTATGGGCGGCGCACGCGGTCGACACCGGCTTCCTGACCCAGGTCAGCCAGGCCAATATCGCGGATGCGCTCGATGCCGCCGCGGCCGTCGGCGACGACCGGATCCAGACGGAATTCCAGGGATCGACGAACCCGGAGACCTGGACCCACGGCTCATCGGCGGAACGCCAGCACTGGTTCACGACCGGCTACCAGTCGGGCAACCCGAACAAGTGCGACACGTTCCACGGATCCCTCTAACCAGCACACATCGACCGAACGGGTGGCGCAGCTCCACCTCGGCCGGTTGCTCAATCACTTGACACAACCCACGCGGTCTGCTTTATTCAACCTATCGGTTCAGAACCGATCGGTTAAATAAAGATCGGGCTATGCCAACGGGGAGCAGGAGATGACAGAGGCCGAGACGCCGCACGAACTCGTGCTGGTCAACCAGTACGACGCCAGCCCGGAGCAGGTCTGGGCGGCGTGGACCGAGCCAGACAACTTCGTCCAGTGGTGGTGCCCGCCGGACTGGAAGGTGTCCGACGTCGTGATGGAGGTGCAGCCGGGCGGCCGCTTCCAGCAGACGCAGACCTCACCCGACGGCGCGATGGCGATGCCGTTCGCCGGCTTCTACCGCGAGGTCGCCGCGCCCGGACGGCTCGTCTTCACCCTTAGCGACGCGCCGTCGCCCGATGACGAGGCTCGCACGGTCATGACAGTCGCGCTGCGCGCGGCGGACGGCGGCACCGAGCAGGAGTTCCGCCAGACCGGGGTGGTCACCGATGAGCATTTCGAGGCCCTGAAGGCGGGCACCGAGATGTTCTTCGCCCGGCTCGGGGAATTCCTCGCCCGCTGATCATGGCGCCCGCCGACACCCTGAGCCGCACCTTCGCGGCGCTCGCCGATCCCACCCGGCGGGCCATGCTCGCCCGCCTCGCCCGGGGACCGGCCAGCGTCGGCGAGCTGGCGGAGCCGTTCGACATGAGCTTCGCGGCCGTCTCCAAGCACCTGCGGGTGCTGGAGGGTGCCAGGCTGGTCACCCGCGGCCGCGATGCCCAGTACCGTCCGGCGATGCTGGATGCCCGCCCGCTGCAGGATGCGTCCGCCTGGCTCGGCGATTACCGGGTGTTCTGGGCCGAGAGCTTCGACGCCCTCGGCGTGCTCCTGGACGACCTGACCGAGGCGGGCCCTGACGACCCGCGCCCTGACGACAAGAAGGAGACCTGATGACCGGGATCACGCCGGAGGGATTCGAGATCGACCGGGACTTCGCCGCGCCGCCCGCCGCGGTGTTCGCCGCCTGGACGACGGCGGAGCATTTCGCGCGCTGGTTCGGCGGCAAGGATGCGCAGATCCCGGCCGACCGCCTGGACTACGAGCCCGCCGTCGGCCGGGCGTGGTCCGCGACCATGGTGCTGCCCACCAACGCCACCATCGACTGGGCCGGCGAGTTCCTGGAGGTCGTACCCGACCAGCGCCTGGTATTCACGCTGACCGACCAGCCGGGTAAGGTCGCCGGCGCCCGGGTCACCGTCGAGCTCACCCCGGCCGGCAGCGGCACCCACATGCACATGACGCAGGAGGCGCCGGACTTCACCGACGAGCAGCGCCAGGCCGCCATCGACGGCTGGGAGGCGTTCTTCGACGTGCTCCAGGAGATCGCCGAAGCCGCCTAGGCGCCGGGGGCGGCCCGTTCGCGGCGGGCCGCCCCGCCCCGGCGTCTGCTATTCGGGCCGCGGGTCCCAGCGGAACCGGCGGACCGCGATGACCGCGCCGACCGCGCCCCAGGCCGCGAGCACCGCCAGGTCCCGCCAGTCGGCCCCCGCGTGCCGGGCGAACGGGCCGGTCAGGGCCTCGTTGAACGGCCGCACCGGAAGCCAGCCGGCCACCCGGTTGAGCAGCTCGGAGTGGATCGGCAGGTAGGTGCCGGAGATGAACATCAGCGGGAACAGCACGAGCTGGGCCACCGCCGGGGCCGCCTCGGCGTTCGCGATCACCGACGCGACCGCCACGCCCAGGGCGCAGAAGCTGGCGGCCCCGAGCACCAGCGTCAGCATGATCGCCAGCCAGTGCGACGGGAACGGCACCCCGTACAGCCGGCCCACCACGACGATGAGCGCGATGTCGACCACGCTGACCAGCACGCAGTGGGCGAGCAGGCCGGCGAAGTAGGCCCAGGCGGGCAGCGGCGTCGCCCGGATCCGCTTGAGGATCCCGGTCTGCCGCCGGGCCGCGAGGGCCACCGCGAGCTGCCCGTAGCACGATCCGAGCACGGACAGCGCGGCGATGGTCGGCACGTAGTACTGCAGCGCGGACAGCCCGCCGAAGTACGAGCTCTTCCCGACCGCGCCGAACAGCGCGCCCATGATGGCCACGAACACGACCGGGAAGATGAAAGTGAAGATCGCGCTCTGCGGGTTCCGCCAGAACGACAGCTGCTCGTACCTGACCTGGTGAGCCAGCAGCCGCAGGCTGCTGCGGCGGCTGGCCGGCGACCCGGCCGGGCCGCCTGCCCGGCGGGGAGCGGCAACGGTGGTGGTGGTGGTCATCGCATGGTCCTTTCCGGGGCGCGCGCGCCTTCGCGGGTGAGCTCCAGGTACACGTCCTCCAGGCTGGGCCGCTCGACCGTGAGCCCGGCCAGCTCGCGGCCGTGCCGGATCGCCCAGTCCGTCAGCTGATGCAGCGCCTGGGTCGGCGTGCCGGTCTCCACCACGACCATGCCGCTGGCCGCCTGTGCTGGGACCGGCAGGTCAGCGGCCGTATAGCCGGCCGGCAGCCGGAACGAGATACGGGCCCGCTCGGCATCGCGCCCGCCGAGGGTGGCCGGTTCGCCGGCGGCCACGACGACGCCGCTCGATAGCAGCACCACCCGGTCGGCCAGCGCCTGCGCTTCGTCCATGTCGTGGGTCGTCAGCAGGATCGTCATGCCGGCCGTGCGCAGTCCGCGCACGAGCTGCCAGGCGTCCCGGCGGGCGGCCGGGTCGAACCCGGTTGTCGGCTCGTCCAGGTAGAGCAGCGCCGGGTTGCCGATCAGGCCGAGGGCCAGGTCCAGGCGGCGCTTCTGCCCGCCGGACAGCGACCTGACCTTGCGCCGCTCCAGGCCGGCCAGGCCGACGAGCCCGATGACCTCGGCCACGTCACGCGGCGCCCGGTAATAGCCAGCCGCGCGGGCGATCGTCTCCCGGACGGTCAGGTACGGCTCGACCGCGATGTCCTGCAGGACCAGGCCGGTCCGCTCGCGCAGTTCACGGGCGCTGGACCGCTCGCCGGGATCGTAGCCGAGCACCTCGGCGGTGCCGCCGTCGCGACCGCGGAAGCCCTCCAGTATCTCCAGTGTCGTGGTCTTGCCGGCCCCGTTCGGCCCGAGCAGGGCGACGATCTCGCCGTAGCCGACGGTAAAGCCGACGTCTCGGACGGCGTGCACCCGGCCGTAGCTCTTGCGCAGGCCGGACACTGCGACCGCGTCAGGCATGAGGCGTCCTCTGCGCGTACCGGACCTCCACCGTCAGATCGAGATACCGGCCGGCCAGCCCCCGCATGGCCGTCAGGTCGAACTCGGTCCGGTCGACGCGCAGGGTGGCACTGGCGGTGAACGAC
>JAICWX010000294.1 GCA_025934635.1 Streptosporangiaceae bacterium
ATGCCGGCACGAGATGCCGGCACGAGATGCCGGCACGAGATGCCGGCACGAGATACTGCGCCGGTAAGGAACGCCGCGCCATAGTCTTGTCGCGTGGACGCTGTCGGGTCGCCCGGTCGCCTGCGCCAGGTCCTGACGATCCTCGTCTTCGACCTTGGCGGCCCGCTGCTCGCCTACGCGCTGCTCCGGCCGGCCGGGCTGGGCGCGGTGGCGGCGCTCGTGATCAGCGGCGTGCTCCCCGCGCTGGGCATCGTCCTCGGCGCTGCCGTAAACCGGCGGCTCGACGTCATCGCCGTCATGGTCCTCGCCGGCATCCTGGTCGGGACGATACTGGGCTTGACCAGCCACAACGCCAGGCTTTTCCTCCTCGAGGGATCGGTGCCCTCGGTCGTGTTCGCGCTCGCCCGCCTGGGCTCGGTCCGGCTGCGGCGACCGCTGATATTCCGCCTGGCGGTGGAGATCCTCGGGCCGGACACGCCGAAGGGGCGCGATGTCACCACCGCCTGGCGGTACCCGGGTTTTCCGCCGTGCGTTCCAGGTCATCACGGTGGCGTGGGGGCTCGCCTATCTCGTCGAGGCCGGGATCCGGGTCGCGATCGTCGCGACGACGTCGACCGGGATCGCCCTGGTCTGCTCCAAGGTGGTTCCCTGCGCGTTCGCGCTCGCCCTGTCCGGCTGGACGCTGCTCTACGGCGAGCACGAGAAGGAGAAGGCCGAACGCGCCGCCTTATACACTCGTGCGGTGCCCCGCACGCTGATCGTCACCAATGACTTCCCGCCCCGCCGGGGCGGCATCCAGTCGTTCGTGCACGCACTGGCTACCCGGCTGCCCGCGGGCACGGTGACCGTCTACGCGCCCGCCTGGGAAGGCGCGGCGGACTTCGATGCGAAGCAGCCGTTCCCGGTGGTGAGGCACCCGGGTTCGCTGATGCTGCCGGTGCCCTCGGTGTCCCGCCGGGCGGTGACCATCGCCCGCGAGCACGACTGCGACAGTGTGCTGTTCGGCGCGGCGGCGCCGCTCGGCCTTATCGCCCCGGCGCTGCGTAAGGCGGGTGTGACCAGGGCCGTCGCGCTGACCCACGGCCACGAGGCGGGCTGGGCGGCGCTCCCGGGCGCTCGCGGCCTGCTGCACCGCATCGGCGACGAGGTCGACGTGGTCACCTACCTCGGCGAGTACTTCCGGGTCCGGCTGGCCCGCGCGCTGTCCCCGGCGGCACAGCGCCGGATGGCCCGGCTCGCGCCGGGCGTGGACGTGACGGTCTTCCGTCCCGGGGCGGGCGGCGCCGCGGTCAGGGAACGGCTCGGTCTCGGCCGGCGGCCGGTGGTGGCCTGCGTTTCCCGGATGGTCCCGCGCAAGGGCCAGGACACCTTGATCATGGCCTGGCCGCAGATAAAAGCACAGGTCAGCGACGCCATTCTGCTGCTCGTGGGCGATGGCCCCTATGCGCCCAAGCTCCGGCGCCTGGCCGAGCGGTGCAAGATCAGCGACGACGTCATCTTCACCGGCCCGGTGCCCTGGGCCGACTTGCCCAGCTACTACGACGCGGCGGACGTGTTCGCCATGCCCTGCCGCACCCGCCGGGCCGGGCTGGACGTCGAGGGCCTCGGCATCGTCTACCTGGAGGCATCCGCCACCGGCCTGCCGGTGATCGGCGGCGACTCGGGCGGGGCGCCGGATGCCATCCTCGACGGCGAGACCGGCTACGTGGTCCACGACGTACCGGGCGTCGCGGCCCGCATCACCGAACTGCTTACCGACCCCGCGAAGGCCAGGGCCATGGGGGAGAAGGGGCAGGCGTGGGTGGACCGGGAGTGGCGCGAGGAGCTTTCCGCCACCCGCCTGTCCGCGATCTTGGCAGGCTAAGGCCTCAGCCCGGTCGGCTTAGCCCGTCCTAGGCTCGCCTAAGGCCCGTCTGAGCAGGAGAGATAGGGCTTTCCTCCGATGCCGCACGGGGGGCCTTACCGGAAGACTCGATGGTGACCGGGGAAACGCGTCGAGGAGGAACGATGAACCTGAACATGGCCCAGAGCCTGGTCTCGGATCACATCAGGGAATCACGGCAGCAGGCGACCGTGGCCCGGCGGGCCGGCGCGGCCCGGCACGCAGCCCGCAAGGCAGGCACCCGCGTGATCCGGCGCAGCCACCGGCTGGGGCAGGGAACATGACGATGACGCAGCCGGCCACCGCCACCGCGCGGACCGCACTCGGCCGCTTCGGCCGGCGGGTCGCCGCCATCATCGCCGAGTGCAACTACGCCCAGCGGAGGTCGACCGTCCTGCGGATGGCCCCCGACGCCTACCTGGAGGGCCGGGACAAGGCTCCCGCTGACTACACCGAGTTCCTGTTCAGGACCTCGGGCGCGCTGCTGCACGAGCCGGCCGCGACCCGCCGGGCGAACGGCCAGTTCATCGGCTGAGGCCAGCTCACGAACACCGGGCTCGCGAAACAGGGGCTCGCGAGCACGGGGTTCACGAGCACGGGGTTCACGAGCACGGGTTCACGAGCACGGGTTCACGAGTAAAGAGCGTCGATGTCGGTCGCGAAGTCCTTGAGCAGCACGCTCCGGCGGATCCCGAGCTTGACGCTGAGCTGGCCGGCCTCCTGGGTGAAGTCCACGTCGAGGATCCTGAATTTCCTGATGGACTCCGCCCGGGAGACCGCCTTGTTGGCGTCGTCGATCGCGACCTGCACCGCCGCGACGAGGCCGGGATCGTCACGCAGCGACGCGGCCGTCGCGTCGGCCGGCTTGCCGTTCCGTTCCTTCCACAGCCCGAACGCCTCGTCGTCCAGCGTGATCAGCGCGGCGACGAACGGCCGGCCGTCGCCCACCACCATGGCCTGGCTGATCAGCGCGTGGCTGCGGATCCGGTCCTCCAGCACGGCCGGCGCGACGTTCTTGCCGCCGGCCGTGACGATCATCTCCTTCTTCCGCCCGGTGATCTTCAGGAAACCCTCGTCGTCGAGCTCCCCGATGTCACCGGTACGGAACCAGCCGTCCTCGGTGAAGACCTCGCTCGTCGCGGCCTCGTTGCGCCAGTAGCCGGGGAAGACGGTGACCCCCCTGATCAGGATCTCGCCGTCCTCGTCAATCCTGATCGAGACCCCGGGCAGCGGCAGCCCGACGGTGCCTATCTTGACCCGGTCCGGCCGGTTGACCGTCGCCGCGGCGGTCGTCTCGGTCAGCCCGTACCCCTCCAGGACGGTGACCCCGATGCCGCGGAAGAAGTGACTCAGGCGCTCGCTCAGCGCGGCGCCGCCGGAGACCGCGTACTGCGTCTGCCCGCCGAGCGCGGCCCGTAGCTTGCCGTAGACCAGCCGGTCGAACACCAGGTGCCGGGCTCGCAGGCCGAGCGAAGGCCGGCCGGGGCCGTCCATCGCCTGGCTCCAGGCGATGGCGGTGCCGGCCGCCCGGCCGAAGATGGCTCCCTTGCCGTCACCGGCGGCCTTCTGCTCGGCGCCGTTGTAGACCTTCTCGAATACCCGGGGCACCGCCAGGATGAACGTGGGCCGGAACGAGGCCAGCGCGGGCAGCAGCGCGTTCAGGTCCCCGCAGTGCCCGAGGACGACCCCGCCCTCCAGGCAGCCGACCTGGATGATCCGGGCGAAGACGTGCGCGAGCGGCAGGAAGAGCAGCGTGCTGGTGTCCGGGATCTCCGTGATCTGCGCGAGCGGCCCGTGGAAGGCGTTGCGCACGTCGGCCAGCAGGTTCGCGTGGGTCAGCTCGCAGCCCTTCGGGCGCCCGGTGGTGCCGGAGGTGTAGATGACCGTGGCGAGGTCGGACGCCTTGGCCGCGGCCGAGCGCTCCGCGATGACCTCGTCGCTGATGTCCGCGCCCGCCGCGCGCAGCGCGTCCAGGCCGGTATCGATCCGCCACAGCTGCGAGAGCCCGGGCAGCCCGTCCCGCAGCCGGGTGATCATGTCCTCGAGGGCGGCCGTCTCGGCGAAACAGGCCGTCGCGCCCGAGTCGGACAGGATCCATTCGGTCTGCTCGGCGGAGGAGGTCTCGTAGACCGGCACGGTCGCCGCGCCCGCGGTCCAGATGGCGTAGTCGATCAGCGTCCACTCGTACCGGGTACGCGACATCAGCGCCACCCGGTCCCCGACTTCGATACCGGCCGCGACCAGGCCCTTGGCCAGCGCCACGACCTCGTCCCGGAACTGGCCCGCGGTCACGTCCGCCCAGGCTGCCGGCAAGCCCGCGGCACCCGGGCAGCGCAGCACCACTGCCTGCGGCTGCTCGGCGGCACGGCGGAACACGGTGCCGGCCAGGTTCGCGGTCGCCGGGATCTCCGCCAGGGCGGGCAGGCTGAATTCGCGCACGGCATTCCTCCAGTGAGGCAGTGCTGTCAGGCAGTAAAAGCAGTACAAGCTTAGAGGGCAGGCCGGCCAGTTCCCGGTTACGATCCTGCGACCCGGCCGGCTTACCGTGGTGCTATGCGAGTCCACGTGGTGAGCGATGTCCACGGCCGCGCGGATGCGCTGGCCCGCGCGGCCGACGGCGCCGACGCGCTGATCTGCCTGGGTGACCTGCTCCTGTTCCTCGATTACGCCGATCACGGCCAGGGCATCTTCGCGGACTTGTTCGGGGCGGAGGCGGCGGGCACCTATGTCCGCCTGCGCACCGAGAAGAAGTTCGACGAGGCCCGGGAGTTCTCGATGGGCCTGTTCGCATCCCGCCCGGAGAGCCGGGCCGCCCTGTTCGAGGCCGCGATGATCCGCCAGTACGGCGAGCTGTTCGGGGCCTTGCCCGAGCCGGCCTACCTGACCTACGGCAACGTCGACGTGCCCGCGATGTGGGAGCGGTTCACCAAGCCGGGTCACCACGTCCTGGACGGCGGCACGGCCGAGCTGGGCGGATGGACGTTCGGGTTCGTCGGCAGCGGGCTGAAGTCCGTCTACCGCACGCCGAACGAGATCAGCGAGGAGGAGTTCCGGGCCAAGCTCGAAGCGGTCGGCCAGGTCGACGTGCTGTGCACGCACATCCCGCCCGCGATCCCCGAGCTTCTCTACGACACCGTAGCCCGGCGGATGGAGAAGGGCAGCGTGGCGCTGCTCGAGGTGATTAAGGCGACTCAGCCGAGGTACTCCATCTTCGGGCACGTGCACCAGCCGCTGGCCCGCCGGACGCGGGTCGGCGCCACGGAATGCCTGAACGTGGGACACTTCCGGGCTACCGGAGCGCCATTTGTCCTGCAGTGGTAGCGGTACGATCGTGGTAGGAGGCGTCAGGTGTCGGAATCCCGAGACGATAGCCAGCCAGTCGACGGCGAGCCGCAAGGCAGCGCGCCGCAGCCCGGCGGCAGCCCGTCACACAGCAGTACCCCGCAAGACAGCAGCCCGCAGGAGGCAGGTCCGCCGGACGGCGGCCCGCGCGATGACGGCCCGCAGGACGACGACGGACCGCGGAGCAGCGACCCGTGGGGCAGCGTGACCGACTCGTGGGACCGGCCCGCGCCGGCCAGCGGCCCGCGCGCCAGTGACCGGCCGCCGGGCAACGGCCAGGCCAGGACCAACGGCCAGAACGGCGGCCGCAGCCAGGCCGGCGGCCGCGGCTCATCGCGGGGGAGCGACCCCGTCGCGGACTTCCAGCGCTGGATGATGAAGGCCGGCGCCCGCAGCATGGCGAACCAGGTCGCCGACCAGGTCAAGCGGACCATCGGGGCCGAGCGCAAGGACAACCGCGACGTGTGGAACACGGCTACCAACGAGCCGCCTCCCACCGAGTCGCCCGAATGCCAGTGGTGCCCGATCTGCCAGGCGGCCCGCGCGGCCCGGACCGGCGGCAGCGCCGGCCTCAGCGCGCGGCTGGCTGACGCGGGCGGGGCCCTGGCCGGGGTGGTCGAGGGTGCGTTCTCCGCCTTCGAGCAGGTCCTGAAGGCCCAGGAGCAAAACAAAAACAAGTCAGCCGAACGGCCTGGTCCTCCGCGCCCCGGGCCGGGCGCGTCTGACCGCGGGGAAACCGGTCAGTGACGCTCGCCATCGGCGTTGATGTCGGTGGCACGAAAGTCGCGGCGGGGGTTGTCGACGAAGACGGCCGGATCATCGCCAAACTGAAGAGATCGACCCCGGCGGCCAGTCCGGCGCGCACCGAGCAGGCGATCGCCGACGCGGTGACCGAGCTCGCGGCCAGCCACCGGGTCGCGGCTATCGGGCTGGGCGCGGCCGGGTTCGTCGACAGTGCCCGGGCCACCATGCTGTTCGCGCCGAACCTCGCCTGGCGCGACGAGCCGCTGAAGCAGCGGGTCGAGGAGCGCCTCGGCCGCGAGGTCGTGGTGGAGAACGACGCGAACGCCTCCGCCTGGGCCGAAGCCCGGTTCGGCGCCGCGCGCGGTTACCGCGACGCGATGCTGGTGGCGCTGGGTACCGGTATCGGTGCCGCCATCCTCATCGGCGGCGAGCTCTACCGCGGGCGGTGGGGGATCGCCGGCGAGCCCGGGCACATCCGCGTGGTGCCCGAAGGGCGACTGTGCGGGTGCGGCAACCGGGGCTGCTGGGAGCAGTACTGCAGCGGGAACGCCCTGGTCGCCGAGGCCCGCGAGTTCGCCCGGCGCACCCCCGGAGCCGCCATCAGGCTGCTGCAGCTGGGCGACGGGACGCCTGAGGGCATCTCCGGCCCGGTGATCACCCGGGCCGCGACCGAAGGGGACCCGGCCGCCCTGCGCTGCTTCCAGACCATCGGCAGCTGGCTCGGCCAGGGCCTGGCCGACCTGGCCGCGATCCTCGACCCGGCCTGCTTCGTCATCGGCGGCGGGGTCTCCGAGGCGGGCGAGCTGCTGCTCGACCCGGCGCGGGCCGCCTACGAGCGCGCGCTGACCGGCCGCGGTCACCGGCCGCTGGCCGAGATCAAGGTCGCCCAGCTAGGCGAGGACGCCGGGATCGTCGGCGCCGCCGACCTCGCCCGGGCGAGCAGTGCGGCGATCTTCAGACAACGGCGCCGTCGTCGCCGTCGTCCGGACCACCCGGCCCTGGCTCGTTCATACGCAGCACGAGTATGGCGAACCCGGTGACGAACGCGGCCACCGCGATGAATGCGGCGATGCCAGGCACCGACCAGCCCGCTGCGGTGGCCACGACCAGGTAGGCCGGCCCGCCGAACAGCGCTGCCCAGGCGCCCTTGGCGATCGAGTCCAGCTTGGGCAGCGGCGGCGGCGCGGGCGGGACGAAATGTCCCTCGTCGTCCTCCGGCACGGGCCGCGGCGGGACCTTGCGCGCCCGGATACGCCGGGCTCGCGTCCCGTGCGCGGCTCCCCGGCGCTCCCGCCGCGCGGCCGCGATTACGTCCGGTTCGTGCGCCCCCGGCCGCCGGTCCGCGCCGAACGCCTGCCGGGTCCCCTCGTCGTCGAACCCGCGCGGTCCTTCGACGCCGCGCGCTTCCCCGCCGGGCAGGTCGCCCTGGGCCCCGGGGATTCCGCGGCCGTCCCGGGTGCCGGCCGCTCCCGGGGGGCCGCCCGGGCTGCCCACCCCGCCCGACCGGGGCGGCCTCCCGGCATCCGCCGGCCCGTCGGGGGCACGCAGCCCGTCGACACCGCGACGCCCGTCGCTGCCGCGCCCGTCGCTGCCGCGGCGCCCGTCGGTACGGCGGTGGCCGCCCGGGGCGCGGGGTCCCTCGGGACCGTGCAGCCCGTCCGTATCGCGCGGCGCCTCACCACGGAGCCCGTCAGTCCCACGCGACCCGTCAGGCCCTTGCGGCCTTCCTGCCTCATGCCTTCCTCTGCCCCCTGGAGCCCCTCCAGTACCACGAGGAGGCGGCGGGGCAGGCACGTTCTCGCGCTCCGGCCAGGGGGCCGGGCCGGTCGTAGTCAGGGGTTCCTCGAACCGAGCGACCAGATCGCGCCATGCGGCGTCCTCGTCGCTCTCCCTGCTCTCCGTGTTATCCCAGTCCGGCACGTCCCCACCGATGTCCGAATCGAAGCCTGCTCCCACGATAGCTGCCGATTGGGCAATGCCGGGAGGGTAAATCCGAGGAGTACGGGTCCTTATTCGCCGATGCCAGCAGGATTAAGCCGACGGCGTATCAAGATCGCCGTACGGCAGGGCCCGCCGGGTCTTGAGCCAGCGGTGCCGTTTCTTCGCGGCCGCGCCGTCCGGCAGGTCGAGCACCGCGGCGGTCGCCTCCGGCCCCATGCCCATGGCCTGCGCGGCGTCGAACAGTTCGCATTCGAGCCGGTCCAGGCCCAGCCGGACCGCCTGCACCAGGACCAGCGCGGCCCCCATGTCCAGCCCTTCGGCTCGCCCCGCGGCCGCGGCCGCGGTCACCGCCTTGATCGCGTCCAGCTCGGGGACCAGGCGCTTTTCCGTCTCCCAGAGCAGCAGGTCGACACCGGAGGCGTAGCGCTCGGTCAAATGCCTGCGCGAGGCGTCGACCATCTCAGGCGATGGCGCAGGAGGTTCCACGCCTTCTACGTTAGTAGGTCCGAAACTTCCCGTCGACCATACGAGACTGCCGCTACGTAAGTGTGATGTCGCCTGTCGTCACGAATCGGCGATAGCTCTGGGTAATCTCGCCGAGACTACTTGGAGTGGTCCTGGACGAACTTCAGGCTGCCCTCGAAGATGGCCGCCGCGTCGTTGTCGAGCGTCGCGACGTGGTAGCTGTCCGGGCAGTCGCGCACGGTCACCCGGCCGCCGGGCACCCCGGCCAGCAGCACCCGCATGCTCGCGGGGCCGACCACGTGGTCGGTGGTGCTGCGGTAGACCAGGACCGGCTGGGTGATCTCGCCGAGGTGCCGGGTCGTCTCGCTCCACAGCTTCGGCAGCGTGGCCGCGGCCCGGACCGGCACCCGGTTGTAGCCGACCTCGCTCGCGCCGGGCTTGGCGATATCGCTGGCGATGCCGGGCAGCGTCCGCACCACGTGCTTGAGCACCGGGGCGAGCAGGAACAGCCTGGTGTCCGGGGCCAGCGACGGGTTGACCAGGACCAGGCCGCGGACCGCGCTGCCCCTCGTCTGGGCCAGCCGCAGCGCCAGGCAGCCGCCCATGGACAGGCCGAAGACGAAGACCTGCTCGCACTGGCCCGCCAGCTTCCCGAACGCGGCGTCCACTTCCGCCAGCCAGTCGTCGCTCCCCGTCCGGGCCATGTCCTGCCAGACGGTGCCGTGCCCGGGCAGCCGGGGGAGGCTGACCGTCAGGTTCTGGCCGGCCAGGAAATCCGCCCAGGGCCGCAGCGTCTGCGGGCTGCCGGTGAAGCCGTGGCAGAGCAGCACGCCGACCGGGCCGCCTGCCTGCTCGAATGGTTCCGCGCCGGGGAGCACTGATGACATGACCGAATCGTCGCATGCCGTGCCCCGCGACGCATCCCGCCGGGCCCCGGGACATGCGACGATGTGACCGTGGGCTACTGGCTGACGAAGTACACGCTCGGGATAACGCTGCGGATCCTCTTCCGGTCCCGCGCCTGGGGGGTCAAGAACGTGCCCCGGCGGGGGCCCGTCATCCTCGCGAGCAACCACCTGTCGTTTTCCGACCACTTCTTCGGGCCGTTCCCCATAGCGCGCAAGGTGATCTTCCTGGGCAAGTCCGAGTACTTCACCGGGCGCGGGCTCAAGGGGCTGCTCAGCCGGGCCTTCTTCACCGGCGTCGGCGTCATCCCGCTGGACCGGGCCGGCGGCCCGGCCAGCGAGCAGGCCATCCGGACCAGCCTGCAGGTCCTCGCGGCCGGGAAGGTGCTCGGCATCTATCCCGAAGGGACGCGGAGCCCGGACGGCCGCCTGTACCGGGGCAAGACGGGGGTGGCCAGGCTGGCCGTCGAGTCCGGTGCCCCGGTCGTCCCGTGCGCGATGATCGACACCTTCCGCCTCCAGCCGCCGGGCAGGCTCCGCCCGGACCTGCGGGTCCGGCCCGGCGTGCGGTTCGGCGAGCCGCTGGACTTCTCCCGCTACCACGGTCAGGAGGCGGACGCGAAGCTGCTGCGGGCGATCACCGACGAGATCATGCAGGCGATCGCGAAGCTCTCCGGCCAGGAGTACGTCGACGTCGATGCCCAGCGCGCCAAGGCCGAACTGGCCGCGGCCAGCAAGCAAGGCGGCAAGGAAAACAGCGATTTGGGTGATGTTGCCGGACCTGCGACACCGCCTGGCGCCTGAGTTTTTCCTGAGCTCGGGCCGCATGCATCCACGCCTGCCTCGCGCCCACTAAGGTAAGGGCCATGCGAGTGGGAGTCCTTACCGGTGGCGGCGACTGCCCCGGACTGAACGCAGTTATCCGCGCCGTGGTCCGCAAGGGCGTGCAGGAGTACGGCCTTGAGTTCGTCGGGTTCCGCGACGGGTGGCGCGGGCCGCTCGAAGGCGACACGATGCCCCTGGATATCCAGGCGGTGCGCGGGATCCTGCCGCGCGGCGGCACGATCCTGGGGTCGTCCCGCACCAATCCGCTGAAGAACGCGGGCGGCGGCGGCCGCAACGGCGTCGAGCGGATCAAGGACAACCTGGCCGGCCTCGGGGTCGACGCGCTGATCGCGATCGGCGGCGAGGACACCCTCGGCGTGGCGACCAGGCTCGGCGAGCAGGGCGTCCCGGTGGTCGGCGTGCCTAAGACGATCGACAACGACCTGGGTGCCACCGACTACACCTTCGGCTTCGACACCGCGGTGAACATCGCGATGGAGGCGATCGACCGGCTGCACACCACGGCCG
>JAICWX010000371.1 GCA_025934635.1 Streptosporangiaceae bacterium
CGGGCGGGGGGGCCCGCCGCGTGGCCTGCGGGGGTGGGAATGATAATGCCGGTTATCACCCGGTCCGCGCGGCGAGCGCGCGAAGCGGGCGGTGTACTGCTCGAGCAGGGCTGCGTTCGAAGAGGACGTCTTTGGATCGATAACGCCGGGGCTCGTCTCGGCCTATAGCGGACTGGCAAGGTAGTCAGCGCGAAGGTCATCGCCGTTGAAATGCCCGCGCAGCTGCTCCACCAGCTCGAGCCTATATGAGTCGAGTCTCCCGTGGTCGGGGATGTCCGCTCGGACGGTGATGCGCAGATTGCCGTGCGTCCCGTCCGGCTGCGGCGCGCCTTTGCCCCTAATCAGGAATGTCCGGCCGGTTGGCGTGCCCGGGGGAACCCTGATGGTGATTGGCTCGCGATGGCGCAATGGGCGCACCCGGATTTCCGCCCCGAGGACAAGCTCGGGGAAGGTCAGGGGGACAGTCATGGTCAGGTCGTAGCCAGAGACCTCGAACAGTCTCCGGTGAGCATTGAAGCGGGTAAGGGCTGCAGAGAGCTGTTCCTCTCGCTTCTCGCTCCCTCCCTCATTCCCCTCAACCGGCTGCCCTTCGGGCATGCCATAGAGGGTGGGGTCGAACTCATCGAAGAACTGCTTAGCGCTGGGCGCGGGCGGCGTCCCCTGGATGATCAGGTATCGCTCTTTCTGGCCTGCAAGCTGGCGGAGTCTTTCTGTCTCCGCAGCGGCTGCTTCGACCTGTGCTCTCGCTTCTGCGAGCTGCTGACGGAGCTGATCAACCTCGGCCGCCATCCCCTGGATCAGGTACCGCTCCGCGAGCCGGTTCCACGCATGCTCCCAACGCGGGTCTTTCTCAAGATCGATGCCGCATGCTTCGACGAGAGTAAGCATGAACGCCTTGCCCGGGAACTTCCGCCCAAGCAGCACATCGCTGAGGGTGGTGCGCCCCAGCCTGACGCGCTTCAGCCGGGTGCCGGGTAGCAGCCCATTTGCGTGGATGGTCTGCTGCTCAAGTTCCCGGTAAGCCGGCTTGTCCGCGCGGATGTGGAGTTGCCTAAGGCACTCCGCGAGGTCTTCAAGGCTTTCTACCTTGGTGGGGTCAAGATCGTTCATCGTCAGGGTCAGGTATTCCGAAGGCTGTCCGCAGTTGTCCGCTGATGTCCTCCAACGGTACCGCCGCCAGCCGTTTTCAGCGCTGCGCTGTCCGGCGCCTGCTCCATGTGTCCACCGTCGGCGGATTGCTGTCCGCCTCCGGCCAGGCAATGGCGTGCAGTTGGAGGAAACCGGCGCACGCCCTCGTGGACTGCCACCAGGAATGGCTTGCTAGAGGCAGCCACCGCACCGGCCGGCGGCCACGCACGACGGCGCCCGCGCCGAACCCGTCACAGTTCCAGGCGCGGACGCCGCAAGCGGCCCTCCAGTTCGAAGGGACCCTCCCTTTCATGGTGTACGACCTAGACCTAACTGTCATGGTGACCACAGCCGGAATCGCGCTTCTGGGCGCGATCTACCTGTGGTCAAAGGACCCTGCTCGACGGGACCGGGCCTGGCAGCTCCTCAAGCTCCTTCTCCGCAGGCCGTGAGATCTCCCATCAGCAGGCCGCCATCCTGGGTCAAGTTAACGGTCGCTGCGTCACCGCGTGCCCCACCGCCGGGCCGGATCCCGTTCGGCCTGGTGACGGGCCAGCGGCTCGGCCGACATCCGCGCGTACGTGGCCAGCGACCGGATCGAGGTGTGGCCAGCGGGCTCGACTCGGCCCCACGAGGGGGGCCTCCAGCCGGCCTGCCAGTGTCGGGGTAACGGTCATTTCCGCTACACCGTGGCACTCGGTGGCCGGGCTCGGGCTGCCGACACTCGGCAAGCGCGTCCACCCGCATGGCCTGCGCCACTCCTACGCGGTCAGCCTCGAGCGCGCCGACCTCACCGCGATCGAGGCGCTCGAGCGGGCCGACCTGCCCGAACTCGCCGCCTAGCGGCATCAGGAGCGCGGTACCTCTGACGGCCGTCGGGCTCTGCCGTACCCGGGGAGCGTGCATCTCCAGGCGGCACAAGAACGAAGCCAGGCAACCTGGCGGTTACGCCACATTGCCTCCGAAGCTCGGAATACACGCCTGACCTGCGGATGCACACTTTCCCGGGACGCCGCCGTGTATAAGGCATGACAGCACCGATCATTCCCGAGAGCTGGCATGCGGCCGTGGACGCGATCGCGCCGTACGCGGCGCAGCCGAAGGTCGGCTGGATCCTCATCCCCCTCGCGGTGGGCGGCATCTTCCGGCTCCTGATGGAATGGCAGCTGCGCCGGACCCTTGCCGAGATCTTTCAGCGTGCCCCCGGCGGATCCGTCGTCATCGTCCGCAAACGCGGCCTAGGAGGCAGCATGTGGATCCAGGTCGGTCCCCGGACAGCTCCCGACCCGGGTATCTGGCCCGGGCGGGCGGAACTTACGTGAGAACAGCACCGGACCCGGCCTCGTCACGGGACCCCGGTGACTACGAGCCCGAGCTATCCCAGGCCTACCTCGATCACGTCCCATCCGTCTACCGCCATGCCTACCGCGCTGCCCACGGAGATCACCAGGCAGCCGAGGACGCCGCCCAGCAAGCCTTCGTGGAAGCCTTCCGGGACTGGCCTGCATTCCGGGAGCTACCACCTTGGCCGTAGCACTCTTAAGTGGCCCCACTGTTCTTCTTTGATCTGGCCCCACCGGGGGTCAGGGCGGCGGGGTTGTAACACTCTGATCTGGCCCCACCCGGGGTTTTCGGGCGGCGACACGCCGGCGGGTTCCGGGCAGGGCGGTGCGTCTGGGTGAATAGTTGGTCACATTCAGTCGTTCCTGCTTGGGGTGGGGCGGATGGGACGGGCCAAGGTGGAGCTGTATGCCAGGATCCGCGAGGATCACCGGCAGCTGGGTTTAGGGGTGCGGGCGCTGGCGCGCAGGTACGGGGTGCACCGGCGGATGGTGCGGGAGGCGCTGGCCTGTCCGGTGCCCGCGCCGCGGAAGACGCCGGTGCGGCAGTCGCCGGTGCTGGATTCGGTGGCGGGGCTGATCGATGCGATGCTGCGGGAGGATCTGGACGCGCCGCGTAAGCAGCGGCATACCTCGCGGCGGATCTGGCAGCGGCTGGCTGATGAGCACGGGATGCCGGTGTCGTATTCGTATGTGTGCCAGTACGCGGGGCCGCGGCGGGCCGAGATCGAGGCGGAGCAGCGGGCGGCGGCCGGGAGCGTGGCGGGGTACGTGCCGCAGGCCAAGGAACCCGGCGCCGAGGCAGAGGTTGATTTCGGGCCGGTGAGCATCGTGCTGGCCGGTGAGGTGGCGGCCTGCCACTTGTTCGCCTACCGGTTGTCGTTTTCCGGGAAGGGGGTGCACCGCGTTTATGCTTCCTGCGCTCAGGAGGCGTTTTTCGAGGGGCACGTGACCGCGTTTGAGGTGACCGGCGGGGTGCCGTGGCAGCACATCCGGTATGACAACCTGTCTCCGGCGGTAGCCAAGGTGCTGGCCGGCCGGAACAGGACCGAGACGGCGCGCTGGCTGGCGTTCCGGTCCTGGTACGGGTTTCAGGCATTTTATTGCGAGCCGGGGCTTGACGGCGCTCATGAGAAGGGCGGCGTGGAGGGCGAGATCGGCCGGTACCGGCGGCGCTGGATGGTGCCCGTCCCGCGGGTCTCGTCACTGGCGGAGCTGAACGCCCGGCTGGCCGAGGCTGATGTGGCTGATGACCGGCGGCACATCGAGTTCCGGGTGGCGAACGTGGCCGCTGATTTCGCGGCTGAGCAGCGGTTCCTGGGGCCGCTGCCGGGCGATGGGTTCGATACCGGGACGGTGCTGTGGCCGCGGGCGGATAAGTTCGCCCGGATCAGCGTGGGCAAGTGCCGGTACTCGGTGCCGGCCCGGCTGATCGGCGCCCGGGTGCGGATCCGGCTGACCGCCAATGAGCTGGAGGTCTTCGACGGGTCGAGGAAGGTCGCGGTGCACCCGCGGCTGGCCGCGGCCGGCGCCGAGCACCTGGAGCTGGATCATTACCTGGAGATCTTGCTGCGCAAGCCGGGTGCGCTGCCCGGGTCGGTGCCGCTGGCGCAGGCCCGGGCGGCGGGCACGTTCACCGCCGCGCATCAGCAGCTGTGGGATGCGGCCCGGGCCCGGCTCGGCGACGGCCCGGGAACCAGGACGCTGATCGAGGTGCTGCTGCTGCACCGGCGGCTGCCGGCCTCGTCGGTGACCGCCGGGATACGCGCGGCGCTGGCTGCCGGGACCTGCTCGGCGGACGTGGTCGCGGTGGAGGCGCGCAAGCACGCCGGCGCGGCCGGCGCCAGGGCTGCTGAGGTGCCCGCCGGCCCGGCGCCGCGGCCGTCGGGTGCGGCGGTGATCACGCTGCCGCGCCGTCCGGTGCCGCTGCCGCCGGACGGGCGGGCTGCCCCGTCGGTGGCTGCTTATGACCAGCTGCTGCGGCGCCCGCAGGCGGGCGGGGACGGAGGCGCGTGATGGCCGCGCGGCGTGATGAGCTGACCGATGCCGCCGCGGATGCGGCGATCGACCAGGCCTGCCGGATCTTGCGGCTGCCCACGATCCGGGACCGGCACGGCGAGGTCGCCGCTGCCGCGGCCCGCCAGCAGGCCGGCTACAAGGCGTTCCTCACTGAGCTGCTCAGCATGGAATGCGATGACCGGGAGACCCGGCGCAAGGCCCGGCTGGTCCGCGAGGCCGGCTTCCCGCGGGCTAAGCGGATCGAGGACTTCGACTTCGCCGCGAACCCGGACGTGCCGGCCGCGCTGATCCACACCCTGGCCCGCGGCCAGTGGGTCGCGGCGGGACAGCCGTTGTGCCTGATCGGGGACTCCGGGACGGGCAAGTCGCATCTGCTGATAGGGCTGGGCACCGCCGCGGCCGAGAACGGGTACCGGGTCCGGTACGTGACCGCCGCAGCACTGGTCAACGAGCTGGTCGAGGCCGCTGATGACAAGACCCTGTCCAAGGTGATCGGCCGGTACGGGCGGATCGACCTTTTGTGCCTGGACGAGCTGGGCTACATCGAGCTGGACCGGCGCGGCGCCGAGCTGCTGTTCCAGGTATTCACCGAGCGGGAAGAACGCGCCTCCGTCGCGATCGCGTCCAACGCCCCGTTCAGCGAGTGGACATCCACGTTCTCCGACCCGCGGCTGTGCGCCGCGATCGTCGACAGGCTCACCTACGACGCGCACATCATCCAGACCGGGGCCGGCTCCTACCGGCTCCGCACCAGCACCGCCCGCCACAAGGCCGGCCAGAACTAGCCCGCCGCACCAGGAAAGGAACCTGCCGCCATGTCGTTAATCAACCACCCCGGCAGCCACCACCAGATGGCCGTCATCGAGCTGGACGCCGGGCACGCCCGCGACATCATGCCCATGCTCACTGACGCGCACGCCCTCATCGGTGACCTGGCCAGCGGGCACGCGCCCGCCGCCGCGCGGCAGGCCGCCGCTGCGCTGCGCGACGCCGACAGCGCCTACAGCCTCGACGGGCTGGCCGGCGCGCTCGCCGAGGTCATCAACTGGCTCTACCGGGCCCGCGACGACGCCCTGGCCGGCATACCCGGACACCACTGAACCCCGGACGCGGACCCGCGCCCGGGGATTCTTTTCATTTCACCTCAGATCAGAAATGAAAAGAAAAGACACCCCCGGGCGGCCGGGCTGCAGGAAGGCATCCCGATGACCAGCCAGCCCGCCACCAGCACAAACGACCCCGCCGCAGCCTGCAAGCGGCCCGGCTGCGGCAACCCGCTGCCCGCCCAGGACCGCGGCCGCAGCCGCCAGTTCTGCGGCAGCGACTGCGCCCGCCGCTACCACAACGACTCCCGCATCCCCCTCCCCGCTTCATCCGCCGCCCGTGACGACCCGCTCGCTGCCCTCGACGCGCTGATCCGCCAGGCCGCCATCTTGACCCGCGCCGCCCGTGACCAGGCCGCCAGCCTGGACCCGGCCAGCGTCCGCGCCCAGATCGCCGAAGCCGAAGCCGCCCGGCGCCACGCCGAAGCAGCCGCCGTCACCGCCCAGGCCCGGGCCGCCGAAGCCCTCCAGGAAACTGCCGCGCTCACCGAAGCGCTCGCCGCGGCCCGCGCCGACCTCACCACCGCCCAGGCAGCCGCGCAGCACGCCGCTGATACGGCTCAGGCCGCGGCCGGCGAACTCGAGCAACTGCGCCGCGACAGTGCCGCGCAGCTCACCGCCATCCAGGCCCGGGCAGATCAGCAGGTCACCGCCGCCCGCGCCGAAACAGGCCAGCACGCCCGCGAACGCGACGACGCGATCGCCGCCGCCCGCGATGCACGGCACGCCGCCGATGCCGAGATCAAGCGCGCCTGCCAGGCTGAAACCGATGCCCGCGCCGAAACAGAACGGGCCCGCGCCGACGCCGCACGCGAACGCGACACCCTCCGCGACCATCACCAAGCCGAGCTCGCCGCCGCCCGCGCGCTCACCGACGCCGAACGCGCCCGAGCCGAACGCGCCGAAACCCAGCTCGACACCGAACGCGCCGACCGCCGCACCCTCACCAGCCACCTCACCGCCACCAGCAGCAATGGCCAGGAACCCCGCAACATCCAGCCGTGAACCACGCGGTGGGGCCAGCTCAGAGTAGAACTTTCACACCCCCGCCCACCCTCGCCGACTCAAAGTGGAGCCAAATCAGAGTAGAAGGTGGGGCCAAATCGGGTTGACACGGCCACCCGTCGACGGTGCGCGGCTACGCGGCGCGCGTCCGGCTGTACCTGGGTCCGTACCTGGGGGAGGTGCTGCTGGCCGAGCTGACCACCGGGCACGTGCAGGCCATGGTCGCCGCGATCATCCGCCAGCATCACGCCCTGGGCACCCCGGTATCGGCCGCCACGCTGACCCGGATCCGGGCCACCCTGCGGGCCGCGCTGAACGCCGCGATCCGCAGCGGGCTGATCACCGAGAACCCGGCCGCCAAGGCCGAGCTGGCCCTGGCGGCCGGGGTGGACCTGCGGGTGGTGCAGGACATGCGCGGCCACTCCAGCATCGTGCTGACCGCTGACACCTACACCTCGGTGCTGCCCGCCGTGGCGTGCACCGCGGCGGAGAAGGTCGCCACCTTGATCATCCGGGCGGGCTGCCTGGTGCCCGGCACCCGGCGCCGCCGACGGCGGCAGGGCACCAGGAACCGGCGCAGCGCCCGGGCCGGAGGAAGGCGAACCACAATGATGCGGCGGTCACGAGCCCATCCGGCCCGCCAGCTCGGCCGGCCCACGGCCCCGTCACCGGCAACGCAGACGCCTGCGGTGACCCGTGCCCAGCTGACGCATCCCGACGCCCGTCAGGGCCCAGGTCCTAGCCATCCGATCAGGAACGGAAGCTAACCGAAAACAAGCACCGGCTGCCGGGCAGCACACGAAGAGCCTGACGGGGGAGTGGCCTGCGTCCCGGGTAGGCCACCCATATCCGCATGCGCTTTCGAGTTGCGGCCGATCACTAGGGCCCCAGGATGGCCTCAGCGCGGCCCCACGCAAGATCAAAAAAGAAGACCTGGAGTAATGAAACCCCAGGCCAGTACGGGTGCGCCGCCAGGGAATCGAACCCCGAACCCGCGGATTAAGAGTCCGCTGCTCTGCCAGTTGAGCTAGCGGCGCCTTTGGAACGCTGTGATCGTAGCAGCAATCGGCGGCGCATTGCGAATCGCGGCGCTGGCCGTCCGCCGGCCGTCCGCCGGCTCCAGCCCGCTCCGCCGATCACTCCCGCACGCGGCGCGCAAGCCAGCCCCATACGCAGGGAACCGGCAGCCCCGCACGCAGGAAACAGGACTTCCCTCCCACAGGCAATCTCGTATCACCTATACTATCGACTTCTAAGATAGGAAATTGGCGGGACGTCCACGCGAGACATCCAGAAGAAATGAGCTAAACGGCTCATAATCCGAGCGGCCTGTGGTAGCTCTCGAAGGGAACCACCCGCACCGGATCCGGCGTCGCGACTACCATGTGCGATGAACCGGATGCGAAATGTGGACGTAGAGAGACGTGTAGAGACGACGGCAGAGTGGGGTTTTTCCGGGTGAC
>JAICWX010000414.1 GCA_025934635.1 Streptosporangiaceae bacterium
TCATCCTGCCCATTCCGGGCCCCACCAGCCGCGAAGCCAGCTAGCGGCGAGGCCCGGATCGAGCGTCATACCTGGTCACAAAGCGGAGGGCGTGGGATTCGAACCCACGGTGACGTTACCGCCACAATGGTTTTCAAGACCATCGCCATCGGCCACTAGGCGAGCCCTCCTGTGGGGAACCAGCCTACGGTAACGCCAGCCAGGACGTCACCCGCCGCGATGCGTCACCCGCCGCGACCGCGCGACCAGGCCAGTCCGTCGCCGACCACGGCGGCCAGCGCCAGGTACGCCTCGGCCGTGTCGCTGCCGAGCAGTTCGAGCTCGATCTCCGCGCCCTCCTCCAGGTGCGGGTCGTACGGGATGCGGGCCACGGCGCGGCAGCGGGCGGCGAAGTGGTGCTCGAGCCGGTCGAGGTCGACGGTGCTCTTGGTCTTCGGCCGGATCGCCGACAGCACCACCACGCCGTTCCGCACCAGGTCGCCGCAGTTGTGCGCCTCCAGCCAGTCCAGGGTGGCGCTGGCGCTCCGGGCCCCGTCCACCGACGGCGAGCTGACCAGGATGATCTGATCGGCCAGGGCCAGGACCCCAGCCATGGCCGAGTGCAGCAGGCCGGTGCCGCAGTCGGTGATGCAGACCGAGTAGAAGGCCTCGAGCATCCGCGCCACGTCGGAGTAGTCGTCCGCGCCGAACGCCACCGACACCGCCGGGTCGCGGTCAGACGCGAGCACTTCTAGCCGGCTGGGCGCCTGGGAGGTGAAGGCGCGCACGTCGGCGTACCGGCTGACCTGCCCTCGTTCGTTCAGCAGGTCCCGGATGGTGGCGGCCGTCTCGAGCCGGACCTTGTCCGACAGCGTGCCGCGGTCGGGGTTGGCGTCGACCGCGATCACCCGGTCGCCGCGCAGGGTGGCGAGCGTCGCGCCCAGTCCCACCGCGGTCGTGGTCTTGCCCACGCCGCCCTTGAGGCTGAGCACCGCGACGCGGTGATGGCCGCCCGCGACCGGCGTCCTGACCCGGTTGATGAGGTCCCGGCGGCGCATCTCGGCGGCCGACTCGCCGAACCGCAGCAGCCCGCCGGTGGCCCGGTACACGCCGCGGCGCCAGCCCGAACCGGGGGCCGCCCGCTTGCCGTGCAGCAGCGACTCACTGGTCAGGCTGTCGGAGGTCTCCCGCGTGGAGTCCGCACCCGGGGCAGCGGGCTCCGGGGCCGGCGGTCGCCGCTCGGGGGTGGCCGGCCGTCGCTCCGGGGCGGCCGGCCGCGGCTCATAGGCGTCATACGCCTCATACGCCTCATGCGGCTCGACGACCGCGCGGCCGTCATCCAGCCCGCTGAGCGGAATCCGCGTCGGGAGAGGTGCCGCCGCTGGCTCACCCTCCTGCCACGAGGTGCCCTCGTGCCACGGGCCTCCTTCGTGCCACGGGCCGCCCTCCTGCCACGAGCCGCCCTCGCGCCACGGCTCGCCTTCCTCGACCGACTGAGCCGCGTCTTCCCAGTCCTGCGCCGCGTCCCAGGATTGGGTCGTCTCCTGCGGCCGGGCCGCCACCGGCGCCGAGACCATCGGGACCGGAGCCGGGTCCGACTCCAGCCCCGGGTCCGGGTCCGGGTCAGCCATCAGCTCCGGCTCCGCGGCCAGGACCGGCTCAGACGCCTGCGCCGGGACCGCGGACGTCCTGGACACCAGCACCGGGGTGTCGAAAAACTCGTCCGGATCCGGCAGCTGCTCCATCGTCGGCACCGAGGTTGCCTCCGGCCCGGCGTCCGGATCTGCCCGGTACTCCCGGCCTCCCCCGTAGCCCGGATCTTCGGCGAAGCCCAGCTCACGGGAGTTGGCGTAGTCCGGGGCATAGCTCGTACCGGGTGCGTAGCTCATGCCGGGCGCGTATGTCAGGCCCCGCTCGTACCCCGACTCCGGCGCGTAGCCCGGTCCCTCCGGGTAGCCCGGCTGCCCCGGCCCGGCCGAGCCCGGATAACCCGGCTCGCGGGAGTACCCGAGCTCATACGACTGCGGCTGATAGCCCTGAGGCTCATACCCCTGAGGCTCATACCCCTGGGACTCAAACCCCTGGAGCTCGAACCCCTGAGGTTCGTACCCCTGGGACTCGTAAGCCTGGGGTTCAAACCCCTGCGGCTCAAACCCCTGGGACTCATACGACCGAGACCCGTACGACTGCGGCTCATAAGACTGGGACCCGTACGCCTGCGACTCGTACGATCCAGGCTCGTACGATCCAGGCTCGTACGCCTGGGACTCATAGGACGGAAGCTCATAGCCGGAGAAGGACGGCCGCGGGTCGTCGTCATCCGGTCTGACCGGCTCCACCCGGTCTCCCCAGCCGGTCCAGCCCCGGAAGGCGGGAAAATCCTCGCCCTCCTGAGCACCGAACGACCCCGCATCCTGTGGATAGCCGTGCGTATCTTCGCCGGAGACCTGCGGCGTATCGTTGTTCATCGGCTCGGGTCGTCTCTCTGGGTCCTCATGGTGGTGTGCATGCGGGCCGGGTTCGCTCATCTCTTTGAGCGTAAGCCAAATATCGAGTTTTCGATACCCAGCGCACCGGAGTAGTAGCTCTCAGTCGCCGAACATCCGAATACGAGGAGAGTGCATGCACGCCGTCGTCATCACCGAACCCGGCGAACCCGACGTCCTGCACTGGCTCGAGGTGCCCGACCCGGTGGCCGGCCCCGGCGAGGTGGTCATCGAGATCGCGGCCGGCGGCGTCAACCGGGCGGACCTGATGCAGCGGCAGGGCCTGTACCCGCCGCCGCCCGGCGCGCCGCCGTACCCGGGGCTCGAGTGCTCGGGCCGGATCAGGGCGGTCGGCGACGGCGTCGCCGGCTGGCGGCCCGGCGACGAGGTGTGCGCGCTGCTGGCCGGCGGCGGTTACGCCGAGCAGGTCGTGGTGCCGGCCGGCCAGGTCCTGCCGATGCCGGACAAGGTCAGCATGACCACGGCGGCGTCCTTTCCCGAGACGGCGTGCACGGTGTACTCCAACGTGTTCCAGGTGGCCCGGCTGGCGGCCGGGGAGACGCTGCTGGTGCACGGCGGCGGCAGCGGCATCGGCACGATGGCGATCCAGCTGGGCAAGGCCTTCGGCGCCCGGGTCGCCTGCACCGCGGGCTCGGCCGCCAAGCTGGACCGCTGCCGCGAGCTCGGCGCCGACATCACCATCAACTACCGGGACGAGGACTTCGTCGCGGCGCTGCGTGACGCCACCGACGGCGGCGGCGCCGACGTGATCCTCGACATCATGGGCGCCAGCTACCTGGCCCGTAACCTCGCCGCGCTGGCTGTCGACGGGCGGCTGGCCATCATCGGCCGGCAGGGTGGCAGCCAGGCCGAGCTCGACCTGGGCGTGCTGCAGGGCAAGCGGGCCAGCGTCAGCGCGACCACGCTGCGCGCCCGCCCGCCCGCACAGAAGGCTGCGGTGGTGGCGGCCGTCCGCCAGCACGTGTGGCCGCTCATCGGCACCGGGCAGGTCAAGGCGGTCGTCGACCAGGAGCTGCCGATGTCGCAGGCGCCCGCGGCGCACCGGGCGATGGCGGCCAGCGAGCATTTCGGCAAGATCTTGCTCGTCGCGGAATGACCCCAGCGGGCCCGGGCAGCGGTGCGGATCGGACAGACTAGGGGAATGAGTGACGGGATGAATCGGGAAACAGAAGACCACCCCCAGGTCCTCGTGGTGGGGCCGGAGGGGATAACGATGCCGGGCCAGGAGCAGGAGCAGGAGGACAACTCCAGCCGCGAGCGCCCGGTGACCGAGATGGTCGAGCAGCCGGCCAAGGTCATGCGGATCGGCAACATGATCAGGCAGCTGCTCGAGGAGGTCCGGGCGGCGCCGCTGGACGAGAAGAGCCGGGTCCGGCTCAAGGAGATCCACCAGAGCTCCATCAAGGAGCTGGAGGACGGCCTGGCGCCCGAGCTCGTCGACGAGCTCGAGCGGCTGTCGCTGCCGTTCGCCGAGGACGGCGTGCCGAGCGAGCCCGAGCTGCGGATCGCCCAGGCGCAGCTGGTGGGCTGGCTGGAGGGGCTGTTCCACGGCATCCAGACCACGCTGTTCGCCCAGCAGATGGCGGCCCGGGCCCAGCTCGAGCAGATGCGCCGCGCGCTCCCGCCCGGGATGATCCCGCCGGACCAGCAGCCGGACATGCAGCAGCAACGCCCGGGCTCGGGCCCGTACCTGTAAAACCCTTACAACCTTCCCACCGAACGAGGCAAGCTCGACCTACGGCCGACCGAACCTCAGCCGTCCCAGCCAGGCGGCGGCCTCGGCGAATTCCGCGTCCGAGGTTCCCCGCCTGACCTGGGTGGCGTCACCGGCGCAGCGGGCGTAGCTGCCGAGGAAACGCACGTCGCGGCAGACCCGCCGCAGGCCCATCAGCGCCTCGCCGACCCGGGCGTCGTCGACGTGCCCCTCGCAGTCGATGAAGAAGTAGTACTGGCCGAGCCGGTCGCCGGTGGGCCGGGACTGGATCGTGGTCAGGTTGATGCCGCGCACCGCGAACTCGGTGAGGATCTCGAGCAGCGCGCCCGGGTGGTCCTCGATCAGGAACGCGGCCAGCGACGTGCGGTCCGCCCCGGTCCGCGCGGGCAGCGGGCGCGGCGGCGATACCACCACGAACCGGGTGACGGCGGTGGACCGGTCGTGGACGTCGGGCGCGATGACCTCCAGGCCGTATCGGGCCGCGGCGAACGCCCCGGCCAGCGCGGCGTCGACGTGACCGTCCGCGGCCTGGCGGGCGGCTTCGGCGTTGGACGACAGCGGGATCCATTCGGCGTCCGGCAGGTGAGCGGCGAGCCAGCCGCGGCACTGCGGCATGGACTGCGGGTGGCCGCCGACCCGCTTGATGTCGCCGATCGCGGTCCCCGGCTTGGCCAGCAGCGCGAACGCGATGGGGATCTGCAGTTCGGACATGATGACCAGGTCGTTCTTGGTTGCCAGGCCATCGAGGGTCGCGGTGACGACGCCCTCCACCGAGCTCTCGATCGGCACCACGGCCCGTTCCGCCGCCCCGTCGCGCACGGCGGCCAGCACCGCCTGGATGGTCGGGCAGGGCAGCGCTTCGGCGTCGGGGTTGACGGCCCGCAGGGCCGCCTCGGAGAACGTCCCCTCGGGACCCAGGTAGGCATAAGGCATGCCCCACATGATGCCAGCCCCGCACGAGGGCTAAGGCATAGCTGGCTAAGACGCCGGGCTGGCCAGCGTTGGCTGCGGCTGGGCCTGCCGGGGCGGCCAGGTCCGGACGGTGGCCTCGGGGGCGGCGGCCTGCTCGGCGGCGGGCAGCCCCTGGCCGAGCCGGGCCGCCCGGACCGCGTGCTCCTCCTCCGGCGACAGCGGCTGAGCGCCGTCGCCGTCGCGGACGACCTTGGCGTAGGTGCGGGTCTCGGACCGCCCGTTGATGGAGCTGAGCACCACGCCGTCGCCCAGCGCGTTGAGCAGCGCGACCGAGAAGGACAGCTGCCCGGACATCTCGCTCAGCGCGTCGTAGCGGACGACCGCGAGGTCGCGCAGCGCCCGGGGATCCACCGTCCCGCGTGAGCCGACGGCGCCGTTGATCAGCGCCGTGCACTCGGCCACGGCCCGGGCGGCGCGCCGGTGGGCGGTGATCGCGACCATGATGCCGATCACGCCCACGCCCGGCCCGATGGCCATCGGCCAGTGGTGCTTCCAGTAGTGGATCTGCGTGACGACCCAGGTGATGACCGTTATCACACAGCGCACTATAGCGACTACTAAAAGTCAAGATGCGATGGCGCGCCGGCCGGCGGCGGGCAGCCGGGCCAGGATGACGACCAGCACCACGGCGGCGATCCCGAAGGCGTCCTGCACCACCCGGGCCGCCAGCGCCGGCACCCCGGGCTGGCTCAGCAGGGACTGCCCCCACCAGGGGATGGTCAGCGCGAAGAAGATCGCGGTCACGGCCGCGATGGCGATCCGGCGCGGTGAGCGCCCGTCGGCCAGGATCGCGCCGATGGCCACGATCACGACGACGAAGTGGTGAATCCAGGAGACCGGCGACAGCAGCACCCAGAGCAGCGCGGTGACCGCGATCGCCTCCAGTTCGCGGGACGCCCGGGCCAGCCGCCGCACCACCGCGAAGCCGGCCACGGCCACCACCACGGCGATCGCCGCCCACAGCACCCCGGGCGCCTGGCCGGGCAGGAACTCCCGGAGCACGATGCCGCGCAGCGACTGGTTGGAGGTGCCCGCGTTGGACCCCAGCCGCCCGGAGGCGAAGATCGCGCTGGTCCAGTAGGTGACCGAGTCACTAGGCAGCAGCAGCCAGGCGCCGAGCGTCCAGGCCAGCGCCGCGACCGCCGCGGTGACCGCGGCGCGCCGCCGCCCGGAGACCCACAGGTACACGATGAACACCCCGGGCACCAGCTTGATCGCGGTGGCCAGCCCGACCAGGACACCGCGCGGCCAGCGCGGCGCGCGGGCCGCGCAGTCCGCCACCGCCATCGCCAGCAGCACCGTATCCACCTGGCCGAACCGCATCTCGTCGCGCATCGGGAACAGGTAGGCGCAGCCGGCGAAGACGGCCGCGAGGACGGCCGGGCGCGCTCCGCCGGCCGGGACCCGGCGCAGCAGCGGCGCGAACGCGTACCCGGCGAGCACGGCCAGCGGCAGGTAGATGACGGGCACCCAGGCCAGCTGGGCGGCCGGCCAGGACAGCAGCGCCAGCGGCACCGCGAACA
>JAICWX010000629.1 GCA_025934635.1 Streptosporangiaceae bacterium
CGGTTTTTTCGTCAACACGCTGGTGCTGCGGACCGATGTGTCGGGGAACCCGGGTTTCCGTGAGCTGGTGGAGCGGGTCCGGGAGGCGGACCTGGAGGCGTTCGCCCATCAGGAAGTCCCGTTCGAACGGCTGGTGGAGCTACTGAACCCGGTCCGGTCCACCGCCCGCCACCCCCTCTTCCAGGTGTCACTGTCGTTGCAGAACGGCGCCGACGACGACCTGGTCCTGCCCGGGCTGAAGGCCGAGTTCCTGGACTGGGACGACGAGATGGCCAAGTTCGATCTCACCGTGCGGCTGACCGCGACCCGCCGGCCCGACGGCAGTCCCGGCGGGATCGACGGCGCGCTCGAATATGCGGCCGACCTGTTCGACCGCACGACCGCGGAGTGGCTGGGATCCCGGTTCGCGCGGGTGCTCGGAGCGCTCGCGACGGCCCCGGAGACCAGGGTCAGCGAGGTGGACATCCTGTCCGCCGGGGAACGCCGCCGGCTGCTGGCCGACTGGAATGACACCGCGACGGAGGTGCCGGGTGACCGCCTCCCGGATCTGCTCCAGCGGCAGGCGGCGGCCACCCCGGACGCGACCGCGGTCGTGTTCGAGGGGGCTGAGCTCACCTATGCGCAGCTGAACGCACGCGCCAACCAGCTGGCGCGGCTGCTGGCCGGCCGGGGGGTAGGGCCCGAGTCGCTGGTGGCGGTGGTGATGGACCGGTCGCTGGACCTGATGGTGGCGCTGCTGGCGGTGCTGAAGGCGGGCGGCGCGTACCTGCCGGTCGACCCGGGCTACCCGGCCGACCGGATCGGCTACATGCTGGCTGATTCCCGTCCGGCCGCGATCTTGGCCGATAGCCGTGCCGCGGCTGACCTGTCCGGGCTGCCAGCCGAGCGGATCGTCGTCGACGACCCGGAGACCGTCAGGCTGATGGGGCTGCTGGCGGCGACGGATCTGGTCGAGGACGAGCGGACGAGTCCGCTGTCGCGGTCGCATCCGGCTTACGTCATCTACACCTCGGGATCGACGGGACGGCCGAAGGGGGTGATGGTGCCGCAGGCGGGGGTGGTGAACCGGCTGGCGTGGATGCAGGGGGCGTACCGGCTGCGCGCTGGGGACCGGGTGGCGCAGAAGACGCCGATCGGCTTCGACGTCTCGGTGTGGGAGTTGTTCTGGCCGCTGGTGCAGGGGGCCACGATGGTGCTGGTGCGGCCGGGCGGGCATCGGGAACCGGCCTACCTCGCGCGGCTGATCCAGGACGAGCACGTGACGGTGGCGCATTTCGTGCCGTCGATGTTGCAGGTCTTCCTGGCCGAGCCGTCGGCTCGGTCGTGCGCCGGGCTGCGGCTGGTGTTCTGCAGCGGGGAGGCGCTGCCGGGTGAGCTGGCGGCACGTTTCGCCGGCACGCTGCCCGGGGTGGAGCTGCATAACCTGTACGGCCCGACCGAGGCGTCTGTCGACGTGACCGCGTGGGAGTTCCAGCCAGGCCCGGAACCGGTCACGGTGCCCATCGGCCGGCCGGTATGGAATACGCAGGTGTACGTGCTGGACGCGGGGCTGCGGCCGGTTCCGCCCGGCTGCGCCGGCGAGCTGTACCTGGCAGGCGTGCAGCTGGCCCGCGGTTATCTAGGCCGGCCGGCGCTGACCGCGGAGCGGTTCGTGGCGTCGCCGTTCCGGCCGGGAAAGCGGATCTACCGGACCGGGGACCTGACCCGGTGGACCAGGGATGGAGTGCTCGAGTACCTGGGCAGGACGGATGACCAGGTGAAGATCCGCGGCTTCCGGATCGAGCTCGGCGAGATCGAGGCCACCCTGCGGCAGCACCCGGCGGTGGCGCAGGCTGCGGTCATGGTCCGCGAGAACGTCCCCGGCGACCAGCGGCTCGTCGGCTACGTGGTGCCCTCAGCCGGAACGGCCGGCGTGGACCGGGAAGACGTACGGACGCACGTCTCCTCGGTGCTGCCTGAGTTCATGGTGCCGTCGGCCGTAGTCGTGCTGGACCGGCTGCCGCTGACGGTGAACGGGAAGCTGGACCGCGGGGCGCTGCCTGCGCCCGATCTCGCCGTGACCGGTTCCGGTTACCGGGCTCCGTCGTCGCCGCGTGAGGAGATCCTGTGTGCCGCCTTCGCCGAGGTGCTCGGCGTGCCGCGGGTCGGGGTCAACGACAGTTTCTTCGACCTGGGCGGCCATTCGCTGCTGGCGATGCGGCTGGTCAGCCGTATCCGCGTCGCGCTCGATATAGAGGTGCCGGTCCGGGTGCTGTTCGAGGCGCCGACCGTGGCCGCGCTGGCCGCCCGGCTGGCGGGCGGCGCCGACGCGGGCCATACGGCGCTGGTGCCGCGGCCCCGGCCGGATGTGATTCCGTTGTCGTTCGCGCAGGCGCGGTTGTGGTTCCTGGGTCAGCTGGAGGGGCTGAGCGCGGTTTATAACGTGCCGCTGGTGGTGCGGTTGCGGGGGGAGCTTGATGTGGCGGCGCTGGGGGCGGCGCTGGGGGA
>JAICWX010000043.1 GCA_025934635.1 Streptosporangiaceae bacterium
CGGGCTGGTAGCTGGGGAAGGTCACCCGGGTGCTGAACCGCGAGGCCAGGCCGGGGTTGCTGCGCAGGAACCTGTCCATGTCGTCCGGGTACCCGGCGAGCACGATCACCAGCCGGTCGCGGTCGTCCTCGGCCCGCTTGAGCAGCGTCTGCACCGCCTCGGCGCCGAACGCGTCGCCGCCGAGGTAGCCCTCGTTGTGCAGCGAGTAGGCCTCGTCGATGAACAGCACGCCGCCCAGGGCGGAGTCGATGAGCTTGTTCGTCTTGATCGCGGTCGAGCCGAGGTGCTCGGCGACCAGGTCGGCCCGGTGCGCCTCCACCACCTCGGGCCGCACCAGCAGGCCCAGCGCGGCGAAGATCCGGCCGAGGATGCGGGCGACCGTGGTCTTGCCGGTGCCCGGCGGCCCGGTGAACACGAAGTGCCGGGCGGGCGGCTGGCTGGTCAGGCCCTGGCGGTCGCGCAGCTTGGCCACCCGCAGCTGGGCGGCGATCGCGCGCACCTGCTCCTTGACCGGCTCCAGGCCGACCAGCTCGTCCAGCTCGGCGATCGCGCCCTCGACGGTGGGGGTGTCCTCGTAGCCGCGCATCCGGCTGGTCAGCTCGGTGTAGGCCTGCTGCAGGTCGGCGCCGCGGATGGTGGTCAGTTCCTCGCGGGTCGGCTCGGCCGTCTCGTTGAGCACCCGCACGTCCCGGGCCTGGCCGGCCTTCTCGAGCAGGCTGCGGACGAACCGGCCGTTGCCCAGCTCGTCGGTCATCCGGCGGCGGGCGACCTCCTCGAGCGTGTGCCACAGCACCGGCTTGGAGTCCGGGTCGAGCTTCTCCCGGCGCCGGTCGAGCGCGGACTCGGCCAGCTGCATCATCTCGGCCGGCGAGTAGCTCGGGAACTTCAGCCGGGTGGCGAACCGCGACGCCAGGCCGGGGTTGGAGGCCAGGAAGGTCTCCATCTGCTTCTCGTAGCCGGCCAGGATGATGATCAGGTTGTCACGGTTGTCCTCGGCCCGCTTGAGCAGCGCCTGCACCGCCTCCTGGCCGAACCGGTCGGGCTGCCCGTCGCCCTCGTTGACCAGGCTGTAGGCCTCGTCGATGAACAGCACCCCGCCGAGCGCGGATTCGACCAGCTCGTTGGTCTTGATCGCGGTCGCGCCGAGGTACTCGCCGACCAGGTCGGCCCGGTGCGCCTCGATCACCTCGGGCGCCTCGAGCAGGCCGAACGCGTAGAAGATCTTGGCCAGCACCCGGGCCACCGTGGTCTTGCCGGTGCCGGGCGGCCCGAGGAACACGAAGTGCCGCATCGGCCGCTCGGTGCTGATGCCGGCCACCGTGCGCCGCCGCGCCGCCTCGATGGACGCGGCGATCGACCGGACCTGCTCCTTGACCGGGGCCAGCCCGATCATCGCGTAGAGCTCGGCCATCGCGTCATCGACCGAGATCTGCGGCCGCGGCCGGGGCGGGGCGGACTGGTCGCGGCCGTGGTCGCCGTAGGGCAGCGCCGCCGCCTGAGCCCGGACGCCCTGGTTCGGGGGGCCGGGACGGCCGCCGGGCTGGGCCGCCGGGTTGACCCCGGTCCGGGGCGGTCCCCCCGGGCCGTCCGGCCCGGACGGGCCCGCGGGGGTCACCGGGTTCCGGCCGCCGTACATGCGGTTGTACTGGATGGCCTTGGCCACCCGCCAGCCGAGCACGGCCGCGGCCAGCAGCCACGCGGCGATCGTGCCGATGAACGGCTGGCCCGAGGCGGCGCTGAAGGCGATGACGCCGGCCGCCGTCGACCAGGCCAGGACCCACGCGACGGTCCGGCAGGGAACGAAGGAGCGGGCCAGCAGGCGGGCATGGGCGGCCAGCACGACGGCAAAGGGCAGCAGTATGACGGAGTAGATCCAGGCGCGATCGCCCTTAGCCACGAAGAAGTAGATGGTCACGGCCCACAGCGCGACCGAGAGCGATGCCCCGACCGTCCGCCGCCCCTGGGTCAGCGCGACGATCGCGTAGACCAGGAACACCTCGAAGAACGGGATAGCGACGATGGCCACCACGACCTGCAGCCAGATGGGAAGCTGCCGGTAGGAACGCCACACCCGGGTACCCAGGTCCGGCTTATCCGGCGCGGCGGGCTGGGCCCTATCGTTTGGCAGCATCACGCTTCCTTGCCCCTATGTCCCTGCCTCCCTAGAGCCTCGGCCGGACTTTCCGGGTCCCCGCCGACGGGCCCGGCCGCACAAATCGCCAGGCACATGTTCCCCGCAACCGCTTGCCGGACAGTCGTATGTCCCTGTATAGCGCATGACCAGTACCCGCGACAGCACACACGTAGATACTGTCGGTGAGAAATGCCGCGAGATCGTCCTGACCTGGGCCTCCTGGTGAGCGTACGAGCTGGGGATTCCATCATGGACCGTACGGGCCGCGACCCGTCAAGATAGTCACCATCAATATCTGCGGCCCTGGTCCCCCAGCGGCCCCTTATCTTGCGTCATCGTGCCTGATCTTGCCTGAGGAGGCTGCATGCACCGGATCGAGGCCGGACTGCTCATACCCGGGCGCGGCGGTCCCGTTCGCGACGGGGTGGTGGTCCTGGACGGCTCCCGGATCAGCTACGCCGGCCCGGCCGGGGTGGCGCCGCCGACCCCCGGGGCGACGGTGTCCAGGGTGGCGGCGGTGATGCCGGGGATGTGGGACTGCCACGGCCACCTGATGGGCACCAGGACCTTCGACCTGACCCAGCTCCTGAACGACCCCGAGGCGCTGCGGGCCGCCCGGTGCACCAGGGACCTGCGCGCCGCGCTCGACGCCGGGATCACCTCGGTGCGCGACGTGGGCGGCCTGGGCGTCCACCTCGCCCGCGCCGTCGCCGAGGGGCTGGTCGACGGCCCGGTGATCTACGGCGCGGGCGCGATCCTGAGCACCACCGGCGGCCACGGCGACCTGCATTCCGTTCCGCTCGAATGGATCCACGACTACTCCGCCCGGGGCGGCATGACGCGGCTGGCGGACGGGCCCGACGAGTGCGCCCGGGCCGTCCGCGAGCAGCTCCGGCGGAACGCGAAGGTGATCAAGGTGTGTGCCTCGGGCGGCGTCCTGTCCGAGCTCGACGACCCCATCCACCAGCAGTTCACCGTTTCGGAATTGCGAGCCATCGTGGAGGTGGCCGGGCTGGCCGAGCGGGCGGTCGCGGCACACTGCCACGGCAAGCCGGGCATCATGGCGGCCCTGCGGGCCGGCGTCCGGACCATCGAGCACGGCACCTACCTGGACGACGAGTGCTGCGACGCGATGCGCGAGACCGGCGCGATCCTGGTCCCGACCAGGACGATCATCGAGGACATGCTGGCGTTCCGTGCCGCCGTGCCGCCTTACGCGATGGCCAAGCTCGACGGGATCGCCGACATCCACGCGCAGGCGGTGGCGCGGGCCTACGAGCACGGCGTCACCATCGCCATGGGCACCGACATCGCCCTGAGCGGCGCCGACCTGCCCAACGCGTGGGGCCAGAACGGCGCCGAGCCCGGTTACCTGGTCAAGCTGGGCCTGTCGCCGCTCGAGGCGATCGAGGCGGCCACCGCGACCGGGCCGTTCACCCTCGGCCCGCAGGCGCCGCGCAGCGGGCAGCTTCTCGAGGGCTACGACGCCGACGTGATCACGCTGGACGCCGACCCGGTGGCCGACATCGGCGTGCTGGCCGACCCGGCCCGGATCACCGCCGTCTGGACCGGCGGCCGCCAGGTGAAGGGGGCTTTCGCCGCGTAGCTCGCGGACGCGGTGCTCAGACCTGCAAGGTGAGGTCGATCTCGTCATGCAGCGGGATGCCGTAGTCGCCGGTCCGCGGGATCTGCGGCTTCTCCTGCCGGGAACGGTCGACCGCGCCGGGCCGCAGCTCGGCCAGCCGGAACCCGCGGCGCTGGTAGAACCGCAGCGCGTCGACGTTGTCGTTGGTGGTGGTGAGGCGGACGTCGTGGCAGCGGAAGTGGCGCGCGGTGCTGGCCGCGGCCTCGATGAGCAGCGTCCCGATGCCGGCCCGGCGCTCGATCGCGTTGAGCGTCACGATCTCCAGCGTTTCCCCCATCAGCTGGTAGGTGAGCAGGCCGACGATGCGGCGGGACCGTTCGGCGATGAACCCGGGCAGCTCGGCCGGGCGCAGCACGGTGCCGTGCACGGCGACCAGTTCGGATCCCCAGAGCTCGGCGACGAGCCAGCCGAGCATCGGGCGGTCGCTCTCGCTGACCGCTCTGATCCTGACCTCCGGCTCGTTCACCCCGCCATTATGAAGCCATGATCACGTCCGCGCCCGGGCGGCTGGTGAGGCGGTCATAACGGCGGCTGGTGAGGCGGTTATAACGGCTGCTGGTGGGCACCTGCGGATAATGACCGTTCTACGAGCTCTCGCCCGGCCCATGCTGGCGGGCATCTTCATCGTCCAGGGCTATGACACGTTCCGCCATCCCGAAAAGGTGGCGCCGCGAGCCGAGCCGGTGGTCCGCCCGCTGGCCGAGCGGTTCCCGTCGGTCGTGCCGGCCAAGACCGAGGACGCGGTCCGGCTCAACGGCGCCGTCCAGCTGGCGGCGGGCGCCTGCCTGGCCGCGGGCTGGTTCCCCCGGCTGGCCGCGACCGTGCTGGCCGGGACGCTGGTCCCCACCACCGCGGCCGGGCACCGGTTCTGGGAGGCCGAGGGGGACGCGGACCGGGCCCAGCAGCGCATCCACTTCCTGAAGAACCTGTCGATGCTCGGCGGCCTGCTGATCGCGGCGGGCGACACCTCCGGCCAGCCCTCGCTGGCCTGGCGCGCCCGGCACGGCGCCCAGGCGGTAAGCCGCGAGACCCGGCGCACGGGCCGGACGGTCAGCCGCGAGACCCGGCGCACGGCCCAGGCGGCGGGCCGAGAGACGCGGCGCACGGCCCAGGCCGCCCGGCGTCAGGCCCAGACGGCCCGCCGGGAGGCCCGGCTGGTCGCCCGGACGGCGAAGGCCTCGGGGAAGGCCGGCCGGCGGGTCGGCCAGCTCACCGGCTAGCTGACGGCCCGGCTGGCCCGGGGCTGGGTCAGGCTGGCCCGGGGCTGGGTCAGGCTGGCCCGGAGGTGAGCTCAGGCTGGCCCGGAGGTGAGCCCAGGCTGGCCCGAGGGTTAGCCCAGGCTGGCCCGGAGGGCGGCGATGAGCCACTCGAAGGCGGGAACCACCGACGGCGGCACGGGCTGGCCGTTGAGGATGGCCAGCAGCTGCCAGTACCGTTCCACCCGTGCGTCGGTGAACGTCTCAAGCCGCCCGAGCATGACGGCCCGCTCCGCGGCGGGAGTGCCGGGAGCCACGATCCGGTCGAGCACCGCGCGGCCCGCGGGGGAACCCGGGTCGGTGCCGTCCGCGACGGCCGGGCCGGCGTGCTGGATGACGTCCTGGTAGCCGGGCTCGGCGGCGTCGCCCGGGGCTGCGCTCGCCCCGGTGAGGGCCATCGCGCGAGCCCGCCGCTGGAAGTCCTCGTCGGCGACCAGCCCGGCCAGTTCGACCCAGGCGTCGACCTGTTCGGGCGACGGGTCGTCCGGCAGGTCAGCGGGGAGCTGCCGCATGCCGCGGGCGATGCCCGCCCCCGGCGCGTCCGGGTCCGTGCCCGCGAAGACTCCGTCCACGAAGTCGTCGATGATCCGCTGCCGCTCCCGGGCGGACAGCTGGGACAGCTTGCTCATGATGAGGGTCTCCTCGATCGTATGGCCGTTTCTGGCAACCGTGCTGAGCACCGCCCGGCGCAGCCGCAGCGTCCGGAGCTGCACGTCGAGCACGGCGACGTGGGCCGCGGCGACCTCAGCCACCGTGCGGGCCCGGGACAGCACGGCCTGGATCACGTCCAGCCCGAGCCCCAGCTCGCGCAGGGCCCGGACCAGCTCGAGCCGGCCCGCCGCGCCGGCGTCGTACAGCCGGTAGCCGCTGCCGGTCCGGCCCGCGGGCGGTACCAGGCCCGCATCGGACCAGAACCGGATCGTCCGGGCGGGCACGCCGGTGCGCCTGGCCAGCTCCCCGATGGTGAGCAGCTCGGCGTCGGTGTTCATGGCCATGACTGTGCACCTTCCAGCGGCTGGAAGGTCAAGCCGTTTCCGCGTGGTTCCCGGAACCGCCTCTTAGACGGCCCTTGCTGGCCATGATCATGAGACGCCCAGCCTCGGTGCCCCATTCGTCCCTGTGACCCCATCTGCCCCAAGCTAAGGGAGCATGTCCATGATCATGAAGGATCCGGTACGGGTAGCCGTACTCAAGTCTTCGTGATCATGAAAATAGGTCTGGGACGCGCTAATAGAGCGTCTGGTGTTATCAGAGTGCAGTGTGGGAGGGCACGACCGGGAGAGACACGCAGCCGAGGGTGAAGGCCCCAGGGCGGCCGGGGTTAGTCCGGATCGGCGGGAGCCTTATCGGGGCGTGAACCGCGCTCGGCGGGGACCGAGGCGGAGTGGGCACCGTTTGCGGTGCCGGGGCGGGTGCTGGCGGGGCTGGTGCTGGCGGGGCTGGTGCTGGCGGGGCTGGCGCTGGCGGGGCTGGCGCTGGCGGGGCGGATGCTGGCGGGGCGGGTGCCGCGGAGGGCGGAGGCCAGGGCGGCTAGGGCCGACAGGACGGCGGCGAAGGCGAACACCACGATCAGGCCGTGCTGGAACGGCCCGGAGATCAGGCTGGGGAAGAACTCGCGGCCGGTGAGGGTCTGCCGGGCGGCAGCGGGGAGCGTGGCCAGGGCACCGCGGACGGCCAGCAGGTGGCCCAGCGGGTTCACGCCGAGCACCGAGGCGAACAGCGACGAGACCGGTGGCAGGCTGGCGACCTGGTGGGCGACTCCGGCGGCCACGCCATGCTGGCGCAGGCCGCTGGACAGGGTCTGCGGCAGGCGGCTGGCCAGCCCGGCGATCATGACCGAGAAGAACAGCCCGATGGACAGGGCCGTGCCCGAGTTCTGGAAGGTCGAGCGCATCCCCGAGGCCGCGCCGCGCTGCCGGGCCGGGACGCTGCCCATGATCGACGAGGAGTTGGGCGAGGCGAACATCCCGCTGCCGATCCCGTTCAGCGCGATGAGCAGCGCGAAGGCCGGATAGGGGAAGTTCACGGGCAGCAGCATCAGGCCGACGAAGCTGCCGCCGAAGACCGCCAGCCCGGCGGTCGCGATGCCGCGGGAGCCGAACTTGTCGGAAAGGATGCCCGCGACGGGGCCCGAGACCAGGAACCCGGCGGTCAGCGGGAGCAGGAAGATGCCCGCCCAGAGCGGGGTCTGGCTGTAGTCGTAGCCGTGCAGCGGCAGCCAGATGCCCTGCAGCCAGATGATCAGCATGAACTGCAGGCCGCCGCGGGCGATGGCCACCGCCAGGCCGGCCAGGTTGCCGGCCGTGAAAGCCTGGATGCGGAACAGGCTGAGCTGGAACATCGGCTCGGCGATCCTGGTCTCCAGGACGGCGAAGGCGGCCAGCAGGGCCACGCCGCCGATCAGAAGGGCCAGCACCCACGGGTTCGTCCAGCCCATGGTGTGCCCGCCGTAAGGCTGGATGCCGTAGGTGACGGCGATCAGCACCGCGCTCAGGCCGACGGCGAAGGTGATGTTGCCCCACCAGTCGATGCTGGCCCGGTGCCGCTCGCCGTTGTCACGGAGCCGCAGGTAGGCCCACAGCGTCCCGTAGACGCCGACCGGCACGTTGACCCAGAACACCCAGCGCCAGTCGATCGCGGACAGCAGGCCGCCCGCGACCAGCCCGACGAACATGCCCGCCAGGCCGGCGATCTGGTTCGTGCCCAGCGCGAAGCCGCGCTGGCTGGCCGGGAAGGCGTCGGTCAGGATCGCGGCCGAGTTCGCCATCAGCATGGAGCCGCCGATGGCCTGGAGCAGCCGCCAGCCGATCAGCCACAGCGCCCCGTGGCCGCCGGTGAACGGGTCGAAGGACAGCAGGATCGAGGCGATCGTGAAGACGACGAACCCGGCGTTGTAGATCCGGACCCGGCCGAACATGTCGCCCAGCCGCCCGACGGTCACCACCAGCACGGCCTGCACCAGCCGGTAACCCATGATCATCCACAGCAGGTAGCTGATGTTGCCCGCGGCCAGCGGGTCCAGGTGGATGCCGCGGAAGATGGCCGGCAGCGCGATGATGACGATCGACCCGTCCAGCGTGGCCATGAACATGGACGCGGTGGTGTTCGCCAGCGCGACCCACTTGTAGCGGTCGTCGTGGCCGGCCTCCCGCGCGTTCTTCGTGGCGGCCCGCATCAGATTCCCTGGGCCAGGCGCTCGAGCAGCGGGGCGGCCGCCATCAACTGGCCGACTTCCGCCTGGGTGAAACCAGCGGCCAGCGCCCGGGCCAGGTGCTCGGTGCGCGCGTCGCGCTTGTCCCTGAGCAGCTGGCGGCCGGCTTCGGTGACCGACAGGACGACCCGCCGGCCGTCGCGGGCGTCGGGATCACGCGCGACCAGGCCGCGTGCCTCGAGCGCGCTCAGTGTCGCCCCCATCGACTGCGGGCTGATCTGCTCCGTCCGAGCCAGCTCGCTCGAGGTCGCCGGGCCGTTGCGGTCCAGCCGGGCCAGCGCGGAGGTCTCCGGCACGGTCAGCTCGCCCGGCACCCCGACCTGGCGCAGCCGCCGCAACAACAGGCCGATACTGACGCGGAGCGCCGCCGCCACGTCCCGGACGTCAAGTTCCTCAGCCATATACTAAGTCTAAACTGATAAGCTTAGACTTAGCAAATGCGCGGCGGGTTACCAGCGGCCGTGGTGGACGAGTTCGGTGAGGGACTTGCGGCGGCTGCCGAGTTCGGGCCGGACGGGATTGGCGCCGGGATCGAAGTGGCCGACGGCGATGGCACCGATCGGCGTCCACTCGGGCGGCACACCGAATTCCGCGCGGAAGTCCGCGAATTCCGGCGGCCCGAAGAACACCGCGCCGAGCCCCTCGTCGACGACGGCGAGCAGGACGAGCAGCGCGGCGAACCCGGTGTCGATGTACCAGTACGGCACCGGCCAGCGCCCTTCGTCCCGGTCGGTCCAGCCCTTATCCTCCTGGGCGTACCGGTCCAGGTAGACATCCTTGCTGGCCAGCGGCACGATCACGAGCGGCGCCGGGTTCATCCCCTCCACCAGGCGGCGCATGCGCTCGTCACCTTCCTGATCCACCTGCGCGAAGACGAGCCGCCAGAGTGGAGCGCACTGCCCGGCGCCCTCCAGGACGAGGAACGAGAAGCCCTGGCTGAAGCCGGCCGACGGGGCCCGGATGGCCGCTTTCAGCAGCCGGTCGGCGGTGCCCGCGGGCAGCGGCTCGTCGGTGAACGCGCGGATCATCCGGCGGCGCCGGATCACCTCATTGAATTCCATATTGTGAGCCTAGGGTCGCGGCGACCAGCGGTTCACGTAGTCACGCCGGTCCGGCGGGGGGCCGGGCAGGGAGTCCGGGCTACCCGCAACCAGGCCGGGACGGGCACGCAGCCCGTCCAGCGCGATGGCGACCAGCCGGGCCCGGACGCCGCGCTCCGCGGTGTCCTCGAGCGGACCCGGCGGACGACGGCTGAACTGCTCGATCAGCCAGCTGATGTCCAGCGGGGTGACGTCGGCCCGCAGCCGCCCGGCGGCCTGGGCGCGGGCCACGATCTGGTCCAGCCGGGCCATGCTGCGCCGGGCCGTGCCGTTCATCTCGGCCGTGGTCTCGAGCTGCCCGGCCAGCGCGGCGAGCGCGCCGCTGCGCAGCTCGATGCAGGCCGCGATGTAGCCGCACAGGCCGTCCCACGGATCGCCGGCGGCGAGCGCGTCGCCGGCCGCGGCCAGGGCCTGCTCCATCGCCAGCACGCACAGGCGCTGCAGCAACTCGGCCTTGCTGCCGTAGCGGCGGTAGAGGGTGCCCACGCCGACCCCGGCCCGGGCGGCGACCGCCGCTATCGGCGCGTCCGCGCCCTGGGCGGCGAAGACGTCGCGGGCCGCCTCGAGCACGACCAGGTCGTTGCGCCGGGCTTCGGCCTGCCGGCCGCGCCCGGACTGCGGCTGCAGGGAGCGGAATGCCATCGAGCCAGCCTATCTTTATCGGAGTAAATTATTCCGATAGGCTCCAGGGAATCGCTCCGCGCGGAGGTGCCGGGCATGGGCGGCACGGAAGCGGCCGGGGCGGCCGGGCTGGCGGTGGTACGGGACGGGAGGCGAGGTAATGCGCGCGGTGGTGATACGGGAGTTCGGGCCGCCCGAGGTGCTCGAGCCCGGTGAGGTAGATGAGGTCCGGGCCGGGCCGGACGAGGTGGTCATCGACGTCGAGTTCGCCAACGTGACGTTCGTCGAGACCCAGGTCCGGGCGGGCCGGCCGCCGCATCCGTCGATGCTCCCGGCCCTGCCGGCCATCCTGGGCAACGGCGTCGGCGGCACCGTCCGCGGCGGCACTGTCCACAGCGGGGGCGCCGGGCCGGCCCAGCGGGTCGTGGCCAGCCTGAACGGCACCGGCGGGTACGCCGAACGGGCGGTCTCGCCCGCGTCCAGGCTGATCGGCGTCCCGGACGAGCTGGCCACGCGGGACGCGGTGGCGCTGCTGGCCGACGGCCGGACGGCGCTCGCCCTGGCCGCCCGGGCGGAGCTGCGGGCCGGCGAGACGGTCCTGATCGAGGCCGCGGGCGGCGGCGTGGGCACGCTGCTGGTGCAGATCGCCCGCAACGCCGGCGCCCGGATCGTCGCCCTGGCCGGCCATCCGCGCAAGCTCGCCCTGGCCCGGGACCTGGGCGCCGACCTGACCGTCGACTACCGGCACGACGGCTGGGAGCGGCAGGTTCGCGACGCGACCGGCCAGGTCGACGTGGTTTTCGACGGCGTGGGCGGGGACATCGGACTGGCGGCCTTCGGCCTGCTCGGCGCGGGCGGCCGGTTCTGCCCGTTCGGCATGGCCAGCGGGAGCTTCACCCCGGTCACCCCCGAGCAGGCCCGGGCGTGGCGGGTCAGCGTGCGGGCCGGGGCGGGGGGCGGCAGCCCCGAGGAACTGGCCGCGCTGGCCCGGACGGCCCTGGCGGAGGCGGCGGCCGGCCGGCTGCGGCCGGTCATCGGCCAGGAGTTCGGGCTGGACGAGGCGGCGGCGGCGCACGCGGCCATCGAGGCCAGGGAGACGCTCGGCAAGACGTTGCTCACCGTCTCGGGGTAACTGACGGGGCAAGGGATCCCTGGTCCCGCAGTGACCAGGAGGACACCGCCTGTCGTATCGCCGCGACGGCCCGGAGGCCGGTGGTAGCGTGGCCGCTGACCGTCCCGGCTGACGATCGCCAGGCACCCGGCTACCGGTCCGCATCATGCCTGCTGAGCAGGCACCTTACCGCCCCGTTATCGATTCGTTATTCATGGTCGCGTATCTGGGGCGGCCAGGAGCGCTCCGATTCGGGTGACGGCAGCTGGTCAACGTCGCAGATTCTCTCGTCGTGCCATCAGCGAACCCAGGATGAGGTGTATCGCCATGCCGGAGACGAACCCGGACTGGTTCTTCCAGCCGCGCAGCCATGACGCAGGTACTGCCACGGACACCGGGGACGGGCTGATCCGCCTCCCGGCCGAGGTACTGCAGCGGCATGGTGCCCGGATGCTCGACCCGGACACGGCGGTTAGCGTGCCCGGCTTCGCGCCGCCCCGGTCGACCGTGTACCGGTCCAGGTCGCTGCTCGTCCCGGTGAACCTGCAGCACGCGGACAAGCTCGCGACGTATAACCAGGTCCTGTCCGGGGTGGGGATGAAGCTGCAGCCCGGCCAGGCGGGCCACGACAGGGGGTACGGCAACGCCGATGTCGCCCGCCGCATGGCAGCGCTACCGCGGCCGATGGTGCTGACCGCGGCGGAGGACAGCGGCATGCCCGTGACGGTGGACGCGTGGGTGGCCCTGCAGGCCCTGCGGGCAGCGGCAGCCGCCCCGGCAGCCCCGGACCGGCCGGATTTCGTCCGGCTGGAGCGCGACGAGGTGGACCAGATCACCCTGGAGCACCTGCTCGTCGGCTCGGCCATCATGGGTGCCCCATTCTGGGAGACTCCCGGCGGACTCACCGCCAGCCCGGGCAGCGGCGCCGGGCCCGCGACCACCAGCTCTTACTTGTTCGGCGGCGACACGCGCACCCCGGTAACGGTCCTGGGGGACCCGCCCGGGCGCGAGCTGCCGCCTGGGTCCGGCCGGCGCCCGGTGGTAGCCGTCCTGGACACGGGCGTCCGTGCCCACCCGTGGCTGGACGTGGAGCCCGCGCCGGGGGGCGGCTACGACGTCGATCCGCACCACGACGGCGATGGCTTCATCGAAGTCGACAACGACATCCAGAAGGCGATCCTGCTCGAGGGCGAGCAGGCGGCCGCCTCCGGGGACCAGCCGCGCCTGGTGATCCGTCACCCGTGGGACGCGCCGGTATCGCCGGATCCGCTGATCGGCGAGCTCGGCCCGGCCCTGGGCCACGGGACCTTCATCGCGGGCATCGTACGCCAGGTGGTTCCCCAGGCCCGGGTGCTGGCCATCCGGATCATGCACAGCGACGACATCCTCTACGAGGGCGACCTGCTGACCGCGCTCACCGCGCTGGCCGGCCGGGTCGCGCTGGCCCAGGCGACCGACCCGGCCAGGACCGTGGACGTGGTCTCGCTGTCCTTCGGCTACCTCAGCGAATCCCCCGCCGACCAGACCCTCACGTCCGCGCTGGCGCAGGCGATCGGAGTCCTGCTCGACCTGGGCGTCGTCGTCGTGGCGGCGGCGGGAAACCTCTCGACCACCCGCATGTTCTACCCGGCGGCGTTCGCCCAGCGACCGGTTCCGGCCGGCCAGGTGCCGCTGATCAGCGTGGGCGCGCTCAACCCGAACGGATCCAGGGCGGTCTTCAGCGACGGCGGCCGGTGGGTGACCGCGTGGGCCCCCGGCGCCGCGGTGGTCAGCACCATGCCGACCGACATCAACGGCAGCCGCAGCCCCGAGCTCAGGCTGCCCGCGCACCCCACCGGGCCGCTGCCGCCCGGCCACGCCCGGGCCAGCCACCGGGAGGCCCTCGACCCGGACGACTACTCCCGCGGCTGGGGGGTCTGGAGCGGTACCTCGTTCTCGGCCCCGCTGCTGGCCGCGCACTTCGCCCGGGCCCTGCTGGCCGGGCCGGCCGACCCGGCCTCCGGCCTGGTGCTCGAGCCCTGTGACGCGCAGACGACCGCGAACCGCGCACTGGCGGCGCTGGCGAGCATGGGCTGGCCGGGCTGAGCGCGATGGACCAGCACCGAACCGTCACCGTCCAGCAGGACCGGCCGGGCCGCGGTACCCGCATCGCCGGCCTGCTGGGCGCGGCCAGGCAGGGCAGCGAGGATGCCCTCGGCGAGATCGTGACCGAGCTCAGCCCGCTGCTGTGGCAGGTCGCGCGGGCCGCCGGGCTGAGCCCGGGGGACGCCGAGGACGTCCTGCAGACGGTCTGGCTGCGTCTGGTCGCCCACCTGGGCGGCATCCACGACGCGGCGGCCCTGACCGGGTGGCTGGTCACCACGACCCGCCGGGAAGCCTGGCGGGTACGCGCCGCGGGGCGCCGGCAGTTCCCGGCTGACCACGAGACGCTGGACGAGCTGCCCGATTCCGGGCCGGGCTCGGAGGAGCAGGTCATCGTGGCCGACGAGCGGCGCGAGCTGTGGGCGGCCATCGGCCGGCTCTCCGCCCGCTGCCAGGAACTGCTCCGGATCATCGCCTTCGCGCCGCGGCCCGAGTACACCGCGGTGGCCGCCGCCCTGGGCATGCCGGTCGGGAGCATCGGCCCCACCCGCGGCCGCTGCCTGGCCAAGCTGCGCGTACTGCTGGCCGACGACCCCGGGAGGACGTGATGACGCTCGCGGACGCGGACCTGCCGTCGGCGGACGAGCCGCTCGACGACGCCGACTTCGGGCTGCTGGGCGAGATCAGGGACATGTTCGCCGCGGCCGATCCGATGCCCGCGGAGCTCCCCGAGCGGATCCGCTTTTTCCTCGCCTTCCGTGACCTGGAGATCGAGGTCGCCCGGCTCACGGCGGAACAGGACGAGCTGGCCGTCGCGGCCCGCGGGACCGAGCAGAGCCGCACGATCACCTTCGACAGCGAGACCCTCACCATCATGATCCGGATCGACGGGAACACCGACGGGACGGTCCGCGTGGACGGCTGGCTGGCCCCGTCCCAGCGCCGCGAGATCGAGATGAAGTGCGCGGCCGAGCCGCTCTGCGTGGCCAGCGACGAGCAGGGGCGCTTCGCCTTCCCCCGGGTACCGCGGGGCACGGCGCAGCTCGTGGTCAGGCCGGCCGGGCTGGACGGGACGGGTCGTTCGGTGGTAACCCCCGCACTGATTTTCTTAGATGAGCGTTTCCGCCGTGATGAGCGCGGAGAGCCGGGCCCGCCAGGCGCGCGAGCGCGCCCTGCGGGCGGGTAACGCGGGCCGTACCGCGGCCGGCATCAGCCACGCCCGGGCTGGCCTGCGGCACCTGGGCTGGAACGAGGACGGGGAACAGCCGGACACGCGGCCGGTGGCCGAGGCGCACCGCCCGCTGGCCGCGCGGCTGCTCGGCATGATCGGGAGCTGGGAAGCCGAGCTCGGCCGGACCGGCTACGGGCTGAGCCTGCTCGGCCGCGCCGAGAAGCTGGCTCCGGCGGGTGACCGGGGCGTGCTTCTCGGCCAGCGGGGCACCGTCTACCTGCACACCGGCCGGGAGCAGGACGCTGTCGCCGTGCTCGGCGAGGCCGTGGCCGAGCTGGCGGGAAGACCAGGCGAGACCGTCAACCTGGCGCGGATCCTGCTGAACCGCAGCTTCGCCTGCCTCAGCCTGGTCCAGGTGGACCAGGCCCGGGCTGACCTGGACTGGTGCCGCCGCATCGCCACCGACGAGGGGCACGACCTGCTCGCGGCCAAGGCCCTGCACAACCTCGGCTACTGCGACTTGCTGGCCGGGGACATCCCGGCGGCGCTCCGGCTCTTCGACGCGGCCGCCGGGGCGTTCCGGCTGAGCACACCCGGTTTCCTGCTCCTGCTGGCGACCGACAAGGCCAGCGCGCTGCTCGCGGCCGGGCTCGCCAGCGACGCCGCCCGCGAGCTCGACGAGGCGATGACCTGGTCCGGAGGGCAGCGCCGGGGCCCGGACCGGGCCCGGGCGGAGCTCGCCCGGGCCCAGGCGGCGCTGGCGGCCGGGGAGCTGGCCGCGGCGCGCCAGTGGGCGGCGTCCGCCGGACGCCGCTTCCGTCAGCTGGGCAACCGCAGCTGGGCCGGCGTCGCCGAGCTCACCCGGCTGCAGGCGCGATCCCGGGCCCCGGCTTCCGCAGGCCGCCGGGCGGCCATCGCGGCCGAGGCCCGGGTGCTCGCAGGCCGGCTGCGCGACTGCGGCCTGGCCCACGACGCGACCCTGGCCGAGCTCCTCGCCGCGCGGGCCCTGATCGCGGCCGGGCAGCCGGAGGAGGCCGGGCGGGTACTCGCGCTGACCCGCCGCCGGGCCGGGATGCCGCTGGCCGGGCGCCTGCTGCGGCACCTGGCCCGCGCTGAGCTGGCGGAGTCGCAGCGACGGCCGTCGGCCGCCCTGGCCGAGCTCCGGTCGGGCCTGGCCCTGGTCCATGACCGGCGTGGCCGCCTCGGCAGCATCGACCTGCAGACCGGTACCGGCGCCCTCGGCACGGACCTGGCCTCGGCCGGCCTGCGGCTGGCCCTGGAGAGCGGATCGGCGCCGCTGGTTTTCGCCTGGCTGGAACGCTCGCGCGCCCAGGCGTTCGGGGTCAGGCCGGTCCATCCGCCGGCCGACCCGCAGGCCGCGGCGACCCTGGCCGAGCTGCGCCAGCTCAGCTTCCTGATCCGCGCGGCCGAGCTGGCCGGAACGCGCGACCCGGCCCTGGTCAGCCGGCAGGTCGCGCTGCAGCGCGAGATCCGGGAACACGACTGGAAGGCGGCCGGCCTGGACGACGCCGGCGCGCCGGCCGGCCTCGGACAGGGCAGCCTCGGGCAGGGCAGTCTCGGGCAGGGCAGTCTCGGGCAGGCCAGTCTCGGACAGGCCAGTCTCGGACAGGTGAGCGCGGCCCTGGCCCAGAGCGGGCAGAGCCTGGTGGGCATCGTGGCCCGGCCCGGCCAGATGGCCGCGGTGGTGGCCGGGGCCGGCCCGCGCGGCCGGGCCCGGCTCGTCCGGCTCGGTGACTTCACGGTGGCGGCCGAGGCCGCCCGGCGGCTCAGCGCCGACCTCGACACGCTGGCCGGACGGCGGCTGCCGGCCCGGCTCGAGGCGGTCATCTCCGAATCAGCGCGGCACCAGGCGGCCGCACTGGCGGACGAGGTCATCGCGCCGCTGCGCCCGTACCTGGGCGACGGCGGGGTGGTGCTCGTCCCGGCGGGCCCGCTGGCCGATGTCCCCTGGGGTACGCTGCCCGGCCTGCGCGGCCGTCCGGTCACCGTGTGCCCGTCCGCATCCTCCTGGCTGGCCGCCTGGCAGCGCGGGCAGGCCGAGGCCGGCGGCCCGGCCCTGCTAGTGGCGGGGCCTGACCTGGAGCACGCCGCCCGGGAAGTCACCGGGATCGCCGGCAGCTACCCGGGCTGCCGCCCGCTGCTCGGGCAGGCGGCCACGACCCGCGCGGTGCTGCCGGCCCTGGACGGCGCGCCGCTGGTCCACCTGGCCGCGCACGGGCACCACGACCAGGAGAACTTCCTGTTCTCCCGGGTCGACCTGGCCGACGGCCCGCTGATGGCCTACGACATCCAGCGGCTCACCGCCGCGCCCCGGCATGTGGTCCTGTCCTCGTGCGATGTCGGGCGGACGACCGTGCGGCCCGGCGAGGAGATCCTCGGCTTCACCGCGGCCCTGCTGTACATCGGCACGGCGACGGTGACCGCCAGCGTCGCCCGGGTCGGCGACGAGGCCGCCGTCGGCACGATGGCCGCTTACCACCGGCTGCTCGCGGCCGGCACCAGGCCCGCCGAGGCGCTGGCCACGGCCACGGCCGGCGACCCGTTCAGCCCGTTCGTCTGCTTCGGCGGCGGCTAGCGGCCAGCGGCCAGCCCGCTGGGCTCGGCGCTGTGATGGCCGCGGGTACGGTGCCCCGTTTGGTGCGGATTTTTGCGTTTTTACGGCGGGCTGAGGACGGCGTCGGCCAGGGCGCGGATGGCCGCGCTGAGCCGGGCCGGGCCCTCGGCGGCCAGCTGGGCCAGGACCGGCTCGCTGTGCAGGGACCCGAGCAGGATGTGGGCGATCATCTCGGCGTCGGCGCCGGGCCGCTGGGCGGCGATGAGCGCGCTGATGTGACCGTGCCAGAACCGGTAGACCGGGTGGCCGTCGCGGCCGCGCGCCACGGCCTTGTCCGGCGGTGGTTCCGCCGCCGCCGAGTAGGCGAGCTCCGCCAGCAGGCTCTTGTTGCGCCCGACGACCTCGACGATGGCGTCCAGGAAGGCCAGCAGCCGGTCCCGGTCCGGCGCGCCGGGCCCCAGCGGCGGCGGGCCCGTGGTCACCTCCTCCTCCAGCACCTGGGCCCGCTCCACCATGAGCGCGTACATCAGCCCGGTCCGGTTGCCGAAGCGGTGGAAGACCGTCCCCTTGCCGACGCCCGCCGCCGCCGCGACCTGCTCCATCGAGATGTCCTGGGGCCGGTGCGTGGCCAGCAGTTGCTCGGTGGCATCGAGGATCGCCCGGCGGTTGCGGGCCGCGTCGGCCCGCTCGCGGCGGCCTTCGTCCATCGGGACTCCGGGGGCCCCGAGGTCCTGGCCGTCGAGGAGGCCGCTATCCCCGAGCCCGGCCCCGGCCAGGTGCTGATCCGCACCGAGGCGATCGGCGTCAACTACGTCGACGTCCAGCTCCGCCGCGAGACCGACCCGGACTCGATCTGGTTCCGCCCGCTGCCCGGCGTGCTGACCGGTGACGTCGTGGGGACCGTCGAGAAGACCGGGCCGGGCGCCTCGCGGCCGGGGAGACCGTCCTGGTCACCGCCGGGGCGGGCGCGATCGGCCACCTCGCCGTGCAGCTGGCCCGGCAGCTCGGCGCGGGGACGGTGATCGCCACCGCGGGCTCCGCGGCCAAGCTCGCGCTGGCCAAGGAGCTCGGCGCCGACGTCGCCGTCGACCACCGCCAGCCCGGCTGGGATGACCAGGTGCGGTCGGCCGTGCCCGGCGGCGTGAACGTGGTCCTCGAGGCGGTCGGCGGCGACACGCTGCACCGGTGCCTCGGGCTGCTGGCGCCGTCCGGGCGGGCGGTCGTCTTCGGTGCCTCGGCGGGCGAGCTGGGCAGTGTTGCGGTCCGGGAGCTGTTCGGGCTGAAGACCGTGACCGGGTTCTCGCTGCTGGCCTGGCGGGCGGCCGATCCGGGGCAGGCGCGGGCTGACATCGCCTCGCTCACCGGCTGGTTCGGGTCGGGTGAGCTGCGGGCGGTTACCGGGGCGACGCTGCCGCTGGCCGAGGTCAGCCGGGCCCACCGGATGCTCGAGGAGCGTTCGGTGCCGGGACGGCTCCTGCTGGTCCCTTAGTGCGGAAGAACTCATTTCCCAGGACGGGCCTGGCCGACGGCGGGCCGAGGCGGGCAGCGGCCCAGCAGGTGGCGCCGGTGTGGCAGTTCTCCAGGTCGCCGAGGGCGTTGCGCAGGGCGGCCGGGACACCCTGGGCGGCCAGGTTGTGCAGCTCGTAGGGGTCGGTCGCGGTGTCGTAGTACTCCTGGGCGCCGCCCGCGTAGCGGACGTAGAGGGCGGTCGCGGTCCGCACCGCCTCATACGTCGGCGGGTCCCCCGGTTTCGAGGTCTGCCGGTCCGGGTCGGCCAGGGAGAAGTCCGGCCCGTGATGCTCGACGAGGACGGCCTGCCGCCAGTCGGCCGGATCCCGGCCGTGCCACAGGGCCGCCAGGCTGTGGCCGTCCACGTCGGCCGGGACGGGCAGCCCGGCGAGCGTCTCGAACGTCGGCGCCAGGTCGATGCTGGAGGTCAGCTGGCTGACGGTGCGGCCGGCCGGGACGCCGGGGCCGGTGACGATCAGCGGCACGCGGATGTCGGTCTCGAAGGCGGTCTGCTTCCCCGAGGTGAGGGTGTACTCCCCCATGTGGAAGCCGTTGTCCGAGCTGAACACGAAGTACGTGTTCTGGGCCAGCCCCTTGGCCTTCAGCATGTTCTCGAGCTGGCCGATCATGTCATCGACGGAGAAGTCGTCCTCCACCCGCTTGCGGAAGCTGGCGGTGATCCGGCTCTGGTCGGCGGCCGTCAGGGCCGGGTGGTTCTTGAGCCAGGGCGGCGGATCAGCCGGCCGCCGGTTGTAGGCCGGGGTCTTGGGATAGGCGAGCTGCTGGGCCGCGTGCGCGTAGCGGGGCGCGGGCGTGTACGGCGCGTGCGGGGCGAACGTGGCCACCTCGAGCATGAAGGGCTGGCCGGACGTGGCGGCCGTGTCGATGAACACCCCGGCCTTGGCGGCCAGCACGTCGGTCAGGTAGTCGGTCGGGCCGCGGCCGTAGCGGACCCGCTGGCCGTCCTGGTTCAGCGTGTAGCCGAGCTCGCCGTAGCCGCCGTTCCCGGCCACGTCCCACTCGTCCCAGCCGGGCGCGACGGGATACGCGGGCGCGTACTGGTTCAGGTACTTGCCCATCAGCGCGGTGCGGTAGCCGGCGTGCTGCAGCGCCACCGCGAACGACTTGTCCTGGTCACCGTGTTTGTTGAAGGCGAAGTAGCCTCCGTCCTGGCCGGCGTTGGTGAAGACGCCGTCGTCGTGCGGGTACTGCCCGGTGAAGATCGCCGAGCGGGACGGGCAGCACAGCGAGTCCACCACGTAGTAGCGGGACAGGGTCATCCCGGCCCGTTCCATGGCCAGCACGTGCGGCATGTGGCTGACCAGGTTCCCGGACAGGTCGTCGGTGAGCACGAAGACGAAGTTCGGCCGGTCCTGGGCGCGGGCCGCCGACGCGGAAAGAGCCTTCGGGTGGGCAGCTGTTGTCGACGTGCACCCGGCTAGCGCGAAGATCGCGAGGAGGGCGGCGGCCATGGCCCGGCGGCGGCTGTTCCTCGGGACCGTTCGGGTCGAACGACCGCCATTTCCGGTTTCGGGCGACTCGTTCACGCCGAGACCCTACCAGGGGCGGAGCAGGATTCTTGTGCGGCTCTCGGGCATTCCGCCTCAGCGGTTGCCGGGTTGCCCTAGCTTGCTGACGTGCGTGACGGCAATTCCGGGCCGCCCGGCTGCCAGCTTGGTCAGATCCGGTAGGTCGGAGGTGACTATAAGCACCGATGGAGCTCTGTCGGCTGCTTCCGCTTGTTCGGCCTGCTCTATCGCGGTCGCCACTACCATCGCGTCCACCGCCTGCTGGGTCGACATGCCTGCCGCGCCGATCAGGTAACCTGCCCGCTGCCCTATCGTTTCGGTAACCGGCTCGATGGCGACACGCGCCAGCACTCGGCGGACCTCAGCATCCCGGCTGGTTCCACGAAGGATTTCCGTCAGGATCGCCGCGGATGTCAGCACCCGATGCCCGTCCTCATAGGCCACCTTCAGTCGTGCGAACATGGCACGGTCAATGGCTGCCTTCGACACTCCCTCGTTGTCGAGCACCATGACTCCAGCGGCACGGGCTCGCCGCCGACCGCTCATGCTACGGGCCACTCCGATCGAGCTGCCGCTATCTCGTCGTCGGTGAGCGGACCGTGCGCCTGCTCGAGCTCAGCGACCAGGTCGCCTAGGCGATCATGCTCGAGTTGGCGCAGCAGCGCCTCAGTAACGTAAGCGGAAACGTTGCCGCGACCGGCCCGTTCGCGGATCTGGGCGGCGAGTCCTTTAGGAACGGTGGCGGAAAGTTTTTCGGTGCTGGCCGACTCGCTCATGCCTCAATCATACCAGCGGTGGGATCGGAACCCGGACGCCGGATAATCGCTGCAACCGAACGGTAAGTCACGGTCCAGTCGCTGGATCGGGATCGGTTTGCGGTTCTTGGCGGGAACCGGATGACGAGAAAGTGTCATGCTGGCGTGGTGGACGACGAAACGGACGCGCTGCTGGCAGCACTGAACTCACAGCGCCAGCATGTGCTCGGCGCCCTGGAAGGCCTCGCCGAGGACGACCTGCGGCGGCCCGTGCTGCCGTCGGGCTGGACGCCCTTGGGCATGGTCCGGCATCTCGCCCTGGAGGTCGAGCAGTTCTGGTTCCGCGGGGCCGTCGCGGGCGAGCCGATCACGCTGACGTCCGGCGACGAGGCCTGGCAGGTTCCGGCGGATGTACCAGGTACCGCCATCCTCGAGCTGTACCGGGACGAGATAGCCAAGGCCAACGAGATCATCGCCGCGACGCCGGCTGATGCGATGCCGAAGTGGTGGCCGGACTTCTTCCGTGACTTTCCGGCCCGGCCGCTGCGCAAGACCATCCTGCACGTGATCACCGAGACCGCCACCCATGCGGGCCACCTGGATGCGGCCCGTGAGCTGATCGACGGCGGCCAGTGGATCGTCCTCACCCGCTGACCGTTACGCCTGCCGTACGCGGCTGGTCACCGAGTCGAGGAATTCGGCGGCACGGGATCGTGACTTGCCCTCCTCCGGCATGAGCGCCCAGCCTGCGAGGTAGGCCGGGATCGCCACGTGGCCGAGAACCGCGACCGCGGCCAGGCCCACTCGCGTCGTCGTCACGTCGGTGCCGAGGTAATCCGCGACGCCGGCGCCGACTCCAGCGAAGATCCGGTTCTGCGCGGGGCGCCGGAGCGTCCGCTGGCCGGCTCGGCTCTTTGCGGCTCCGCCGTCTCGGGGACCGCCTTGCGGGGGAATGCTGCTCGTTTCCATGACTTCATCATCGGCGGGCGAGACGCCATCTCGCCTCGGGAAGATCACCCACTCGATCCCTGATCTCTCCCCGGCCGGCCGGCCGTTCCCCTAGGGGACCGCCGGTGCCTCGCACAGGCCGGCGAACAACTCGCTGCCCTGAAACCGCTCCGTCAGGCTGACGTCAACCCGGACGCGGGTGGCGCCGTCGCGGCCGATGTAGGCCACCTGCAGATCCTGAGGCGTTTCTTTCACGTCGAACGACGCGCGGCGGTGCGTGCCGGGGAACAGCCGGCCGCCCGCCAGGACGTTGACCGCCGATCCGCTGTCTCGGCGCGCGATGTAGACGCAGACGGATGAGGCAAATGCCGGCGACCGCCCGGCCGCCGGCCTGCTGAGGTCGCAACGGAGCCGGCAGCAGCTCGGCCACGGCCTGGGGATCGGCCCGGTAGTTCACCAGGAGGCGTCGTTCGATGACGCTGGACAGGCGTGGCTGCTTCACGCCGGGCCCTCCCGCCCTGCGGCCCCGCGGCTGCGCCGGCGCAAGACCGCCTCTTCGGGGCAGACCGCACTCAGGAACCGGCCCACGCAAAGCGCCAGTCGCTCCTCGACGAGTGAATACATGATTCGGTTGGCTTCCCGTCGCTCGCGGATCAGTCCTGCTCCCCTGAGCACACTCAGATGCCTGGAGATCGAAGGACCGCTGATCGGAAATCTCCTCAAACGCAGCAACCCGAGGCCCGGACAACGGAAAGGGGGAGCCGGATCATAATCCGGCTCCCCCTTCTGACCAGGCACTTCACGCCTGGGTAGAGCCCGAAATTAGCTGCAGCCGCTGGTGGAGCCGCAGCCTTCGCAGACGTAGCAGCTGCCGGCCGGGCGCATCTTGGTACCGCAGGTAAGGCACAGCGGAGCGTCCGCCGTGCGGCCCTGCTGAGCCTCGATCAGCTCGGTGGAGCTGTGCGGTGCGGGAGAGCCGGCCCGAAAGGGCGCGGTCGGCTGGGCTCGCGCCGGGGCGGGGGCGGGAACGACATCCCGTTCGGTGTGATGGGGCTGTTCTACGGCGGCCGACTGGGCAAGTTCGGTCGGGTCGACCTCCTCGCTCAGCCCGGCGGGGTCGTGGCCGGCCACCTCGGCGGCGCGCTCGGCGGCGGACAGGATGCCGAGCTCGGCGCGGTCCTCGTAGGGCAGGTGGTCCAGCGCCAGGCGGCGGAAGATGTAGTCCATCACCGAGCTGGCCAGCCTGATGTCCGGGTCGTCGGTGAGGCCGGCCGGCTCGAACCGCATGTTGGTGAACTTGGCCACGTACTGGTCGAGCGGGATGCCGTACTGCAGGCCGACCGAGATGGCCATGGAGAAGGCGTCCATCACGCCGGCCAGGGTCGAGCCCTGCTTGCCGAGCTTGAGGAACACCTCGCCCACGCCGTCGTCCGGGTAGTTCGAGACCGTCATGTAGCCCTCGGCGCCGGCCACGGAGAACCTGGTCACCATGGCGGGCCGCTGCCGGGGCAGCCGACGGCGGACCGGCCGGTGCGCCGCGGCCGGGGCTTCCGCGGGTGCGGGTGCCTCGGCGGTCTTCTTCCCGGCGGCGGAGAGCGGCTGGCCCACCTTGCAGTTGTCCCGGTAGATGGCCAGGGCCTTCAGGCCGAGCTTCCAGCCCTCGCGGTAGATCTCCTCGATCTCCTCGATGGTGGCGCTTTCCGGCATGTTGACCGTCTTGCTGATCGCGCCGGACAGGTACGGCTGGACGGCGGCCATCATCCGGACGTGGCCCATCGGGCTGATCGAGCGCTCGCCCATCGCGCAGTCGAACACCTCGTAGTGCTCGGGCCGCAGGCCCGGGGCGTTGACCACGTGGCCGTGCTCGGCGATGTACTCGGTGATCGCCTCGACCTGCTCGTGCGGGTAGCCGAGGTTCTTCAGCGCCCGCGGCACGGTCTGGTTGACGATCTGCATGGAGCCGCCGCCGACCAGTTTCTTGAACTTGACCAGGGCCAGGTCGGGCTCGATGCCGGTGGTGTCGCAGTCCATCATCAGGCCGATGGTGTTGTGGCTCACCATGCCGTTCGCGACATAGGTCACGTTCTCCGGCACCGACAGGTCATAAGTGGGCTGGACGCCGCCGTCCTCATTTGCCCCTACCTGCTCGAAGAGGTAGCTAAGCGCCATGCCCAGCCTGTCGTCGAGCGTCTCCTCGAAGATCTGGGACGCGAGCATGCGCGGGACGCCGCCGTGCTTGCGCAGCGACAGCATCATCGCGTTGCGGACACGATGCCCCACCGGGACGAGCTCGGTCCATGCATCGCTGGGCAGGAAAACGTAATCCTTCTTCGCCGACTGCCCCGGCTCGAATTCGGCGATCAGGCGGTCCTTGCGCTGGCCGATGAATCCGATCAGCTCGCCGAAGTTGAGCGCATGGTCGACGTTCCGGAGCCTGACCTGGAAGATGGGGCCGCCCCAGCCGCTGACCGTTTCCCTGGTCGTGGTGGCCAGGCCCATGGTGAGAAGCAGAGTGCGGATCTCCGCCGCGAATGACTTGTGGGCGGTGGACAAGCTGGGCACGCCCTCAAGGACGGTGCCGTCCGCCTCGAAGAGACCTCGCAGGAAGGCGCCATAGACCGCGGGGTCATTCGCCTCGAGGATCGCCGACGGAACCCTGGGGACCCAGCCCTTACCGCTGTGATCGGCGCCGGGCAGGCTCTTGGCGAACCCGGCGGTCTGCCACCAGCGTGCCAGCCGGACCGACTGAAGGGTCAGTTCCTGGTATCCCTCCTGGGCCTTAACCGCAGGCTCCAGCCCGAACAACTCCTTGGAGAGGACACTCAGACGTCCCGCGACATCCAGGTCGGTGTTGGCGACGCAGAGCCTGATTCCCTTGGCGTGCAGGCTGCCATCGCCCATGAAGTAACCCACGAGCTCGGCTAGCTCGGGGCTCACGCTGTCCGGGACGCGGACGTACCGGTCTCCGGCGTAGTAGGCCTGGTCAAGGACGGGGAGCGGCACCTGGCGTGGTTCGCCGACCAGCGTGCGCAGCTGCATGGGCAGGATGTCGCCTGGAGCGATATCAGCCATCCGCTTCCATTCCCAGGCGCCCGTGGAAGGGTTCACGACCTTAATACGGTGGGTGAGGGTTCCCTGGATCGCGTAGCCGCCCTCGGTGCTAATCCGGCGCGTGGGCTCTTCGCCGTTGACGAAGAACTTAGTTGCCTGCCGCGGCCCTTCATCGGTGGAGACGGTTAGGTCTAGATCTTGCCAGCGGCCGCCATATACGTCGCCGATTTCACCTAGCCTTGCGAGCCCACGATCGGTGGTCACCAGAGTGTCAGGGGTCAGACACCCCGTCGGCGCGAGCAGGCTGGCCTGCGCGTTCCGGTACCCGTGGGCGTCACCGAGGCTGACGCACTCCTGCCAGGTCTCGTGGGCCAGGTCGAGGATCTCGCGCTCGATCGTGCCGACCTGGCTGATCTGCTCGCTGGCGTCCGCGTGCTTGCGGATGACCCGCTTGTGCGGCTTGGCGTTGCGCGCGTACCCGTCGTAGGGGCCGACCGCCGCGGCCAGCTCGGCCGAGGTCCGGTAGGCGGCGCCGGTCATCAGCGAGGTGATCGCGGCGGCGATGGCCCGGCCGCCCGCGGAGTCGTAGGCGTGCCCGGTGGCCATCAGCAGCGCGCCCAGGTTGGCGTAGCCGATGCCCAGCTGGCGGTAGGCCCGGGTGGTCTCGGCGATCTTCTCGGTCGGGAAGTCGGCGAAGCTGATCGAGATGTCCATCGCGGTGATGATCAGCTGCGTGATCTTCGCGAACCGGGCGGCGTCGAAGGTGTCGTCGTCGCGGAGGAACTTGAGCAGGTTGATGCTGGCCAGGTTGCAGGAGGAGTTGTCCAGGCTCATGTACTCCGAGCAGGGGTTACTGGCGCTGATGCGGCCCGACTCGGGGTTGGTGTGCCAGTCGTTGATGGTGCCGTCGTACTGGATGCCGGGGTCGGCGCACTCCCAGGCGGCCTGCGCCATGTCGCGCATCAGCTTGCGCGCGTCGATCCGCTCGATGACCTCGCCGGTCTGCCGGCCGAGCAGGTCGAACTCCCCGCCCGCTTCCACCGCGCGCATGAACTCGTCGGAGACCCGGACCGAGTTGTTGGCGTTCTGGTACTGGACGCTGACGATGTCCTTGCCGCCCAGGTCCATGTCGAACCCGGCGTCGCGGAGCGCCCGCACCTTATCTTCCTCGCGCGCCTTGGTCACGATGAACTCGGCGATGTCAGGATGGTCCACGTCCAGGACCACCATCTTGGCCGCGCGGCGGGTAGCGCCGCCCGACTTGATCGTGCCGGCCGAGGCGTCGGCGCCGCGCATGAAGGAGACCGGGCCGCTGGCGGTGCCGCCGGAGGACAGCAGCTCCTTGCTCGACCTGATCTTGGACAGGTTGACGCCGGCTCCGGATCCGCCCTTGAAGATCAGCCCTTCTTCCCGGTACCAGTCCAGGATGGCGTCCATGGTGTCGTCCACGGCCAGGATGAAGCACGCGGACACCTGCTGCGGGGACTGGGTGCCGACGTTGAACCAGACCGGGGAGTTGAAGCTGAAGATCTGGTGGACCAGGGCGTGCTTGAGCTCGTGATCGAAGATCTCGGCGTCCTCGCCAGTGGCGAAGTAGCCGTAGTCGTGGCCCGCCTTCACGTAGGTGCCCACCACGCGGTCGATGAGCTGCTTGAGGCTCCACTCGCGCCGCGGGGAGCCGACCGCGCCGCGGAAGTACTTGGTGGTCACGATGTTGGCGGCGTTCACCGACCAGAAGTCGGGGAACTCCACGCCGTGCTGCTCGAAGTTGACCGTGCCGTCCCGCCAGTTCGTCATCACGACGTCGCGGCGTTCCCAGGTCACCTGGTCATAGGGATGTACCCCCGGGGTGGTGTGGATGCGCCGCATCGTGAGCCCGCCTGCCTGAGCCTTCGGCGTGGCCTTGCCCTTTCGGGTCGTCGCACCGCTCACCGTCTCCGTCATGTGGGGTCCCCCTTCCGGGATCTGGCCAGATCCCTGCCAGGCCGTTTACGGCCGTGTTGTCAGCTCGTGGTGCTCAGCTTTGTGGTGCCGCCCTTAGGACGCCGGGTCCGCGGCGCTGGCACCAGCGTCGCGGTGGCCCTGGCGCAGGGCGGTGATCTCATCTTCGAAGTCGGCGAGCGACTCGAAACTCCGGTAGACCGAGGCGAACCTGAGGTAGGCCACCTCGTCCAGGTTCCGCAGCGGGCCCAGGATGGCCAGCCCCACCTCGTGCGAGGGGACTTCGCCCAGTCCCCGCGCCCTGATCGTCTCTTCCACCTGCTGGGCCAGGATCGCGAGCTTGTCCTCGTTGACGGGCCGTCCCTGGCAGGCGCGCTGCACGCCGCGGATGATCTTGTCCCGGGCGAACGGCTCGGTGACGCCGCTGCGCTTGGCGACCATCAGGATGACCGTCTCCTGGGTGGTGAACCGCCGTCCGCACTCGGGGCACGACCGCCGGCGCCGGATGGCCGTGCCGTCGTCGGCCGTGCGGCTGTCGATGACCCGGCTGTCCGGGTTCCGGCAGAAGGGGCAGTACATGCGATTCACCTCCCTGGCCGCCGTGTGTGCTCACCAATCAGTTTACCTGTGAACACAACTTGTGGAAAAAGAACATCGATGTAAGTACTAGATGTTGTGGTTACGGTAAACCACCGGACGGCTGGAGGCAAGCTGGCGCGAGCGGATGATCGGCGGAATCTCGCTGCCGCGCTGCTCCGCCCGGCGTGTCGTCCGGAGCGCCGGCGTGTCGCGGGCCTTGGGCGTGACGCGGGCGGCCGGCGGGTCGCGGATCGGGTTCCGGCCGCGGGACCGGCTCAGCCGCGCGGTACCCAGAGCTGCTGGCCGGCCGACACGGTGGCGCCGGCCAGCGAGTTGAGGTCGATGATCTGCTGGACGACCACGCGGGTGTCCTGATCAGGGTCCGCGCTCTCGGCCACCGACCACAGGGTCTGGCCGGGCCGGACTACTACCTGGAGGAGATTCTGCCGCGCCGCGCGCGGCGCGGGGCCATGGCCCGTCGCCTGCGCCACGCCGGCGGCGAGTAGCGAAATTAGGGTGACGAGCAGCACGGCCGCCACCGCGATGACGATCCGGCCTCGCCTGGTCAGCCGCAGCGGCGGCGCCGAGGCTTCCGGCCGGCGATCCTGCGGATGGTCACGGTGGATCTCAGAATCGCAGGTCAGCGCGATTTCTGTCATCGCACTCATGGCGACCTCCCGATCAAACCTTCATTCGATTCACGCTTCGTTCGATCGTACACCCATTCGATCGCTTTACTGTTCGATCGAACGGGGTATGTAGTTGTTGTACGGCGCGGGTCTGACAATTTGGCGACACGTCGAACAGATGTTTGGGATCTCGGACGAGAACCGTTACTCTCTACTCAGCACGCAAGAACTCGGACACGGAAGGTCATCAGATGGAGGAAACCGCCATGGGAGGCGCCATTACCGGCGTGTCTGGCACTGATCAAGCGGGGGCGCCCAGACCTAAGGGGCGGCCAGGACGCAAGCCGAAGGGCAGCGTGCCGGTCGTCATTCCGGAAACGCCGGACAAGCCCGACCCCAATCACGTGCTGACCTGGCGGCAGCGCAAGGTGCTGCAGGTGATCCGGGAATCGGTCCAGCAGCGCGGCTACCCGCCGTCGATGCGCGAGATCGGCGAGGCCGTCGGCCTGACCAGCACGTCCAGCGTCTCGTATCAGCTCAGCACGCTGCAGAAGAAGGGGTACCTGCACCGGGACGTCGGCCGGCCGCGGACGGTCGAGGTCCGGCTGCCCGGGCACCCGGCGGTGCGTCCGGAGCCGAGCCGGGAGACTGCCGCCCGGGAAGACGACGACGCGGGTGATATCCCGGGCATCGACATCCCGTCTCAGGAAGCCGCCTACGTGCCCCTGGTCGGCCGGATCGCCGCAGGCGGGCCGATCCTGGCCGAGCAGGCCGTCGAAGACGTGTTCCCGCTGCCCCGCCAGCTGGTCGGCGAGGGCACCCTGTTCCTGCTCAAGGTGGCCGGGGACTCGATGATGAACGCCGCCATCACTGACGGGGACTGGGTCGTGGTCCGGCAGCAGGAAGACGCGGAGAACGGCGAGATCGTGGCCGCGATGCTGGACGGCGAGGCGACGGTCAAGACGTTCAAGCAGAGCGAAGGGCACGTCTGGCTGATCCCGCACAACCCGGCGTATACGCCGATCCTCGGCGACGAGGCCACCATCCTCGGCAAGGTCGTCGCAGTACTGCGCCGCGTCTGAGGCGGTGCCGTCCGAGCAGGTGTCCGAGTAGATGTCCTAGCCGGGCCGCGTCCGAGGACGCGGCCCGTCGGGGGCGGACGCCAGGCCGTGACGATCGGGGCCGTGACGATCAGGCCGCGACGATGCTGACCAGCTTCGGCGCCCGCACGATGACCCGGTTCACCTGCTGCTCCCCTAGGGTGCGGACTACTCCGGGCGCCACCAGGGCAAGCTCGCGCAGCTCGTCCTCGCCGATCTCCGGCGAGACCTCCAGCTTGTCGCGGACCTTGCCGTTGACCTGCACCACGCACGTCACCCGTTCCTGGGTGAGCAGCGCCTGGTCGGCGGCGGGCCAGTCGGCGCGCGCCACCGACGCCTCGTGCCCGAGCAGCTGCCAGCACTCCTCCGCGGTGTACGGCGCGAACAGGGACACCATCACGGTCAGGGCTTCCGCCGCCTCGCGGACGGCCGGGTCAGCCGCCCCCGGCCCGGAGTCGATGGCCCTGCGCGTGGCGCTGACCAGCTCCATCAGCCGGGCCACGGCCACGTTCAGGTGATACGCCTCCACCTGCCGGGTGGCCTCATCGATGGCCCGGTGGGTGATCCGGCGAAGCTCGGTGTCGCCCGCGCCCTGGCCTTCAGCGCCCGGGCCCGCATCGGCTACGTCGGCGGCGATCCGCCAGACCCGGCCGAGGAACTTGACCATCGCCTCGGGGTTCATGTCGGCCCAGTCGATGTCGTCTTCCGGCGGGCTGGCGAAGATCATCGTCAGGCGGATCGCGTCCACGCCGAACCGCTCGAGCTGCTGGCCGAGGTCGACCCCGTTGCCGAGCGACTTGGACATCGCCTTGCCGTGGTTGATCACCTGGCCCTGGTTGATCAGCCGGGTGAACGGCTCGGTGAAGTCGATCAGGCCCATGTCGTACAGGATCTTGGTGAAGAACCGGCTGTACAGCAGGTGCAGGATGGCGTGCTCGACACCGCCCACGTACATGTCGACCGGCGCCCAGCGGCGGACCTCGGCCGCGTCGAACGGGCCCCCGTCGTAGCCGGGCGAGCAGTACCGGAACATGTACCAGGAGGAGTCCACGAACGTGTCCATGGTGTCCGTGTCCCGCTTGGCCGGCTCGCCGCAGGCCGGGCAGGCCACGTTCACCCAGTCCTCGGCCGCAGCCAGCGGGGAGACGCCGCGGGGCACCAGGTCCTGCCCGCGCAGGTCGGGCAGCACCACCGGGAGCTGGTCGTCGGGTACCGGCACCTCGCCACAGGACGGGCAGTGGATGATCGGGATCGGGGTGCCCCAGAAGCGCTGCCGGGAGACCAGCCAGTCCCGCAGCCGGTAGTTAACCGCGGCGTGGCCCTGACCCTGGTCCTCCAGGATGGCAGTGATCGCGGCGATCGCCTCGGCCTTGGCCAGGCCGTCGAGCGGGCCGGAGTTCACCAGCCGGCCGTCGCCCGGGGTCGCGACCCAGGTCTGGGCCGGGTCCGGTAGCCCGGTGTCCACCACGACCCGCACGTTCAGTCCGTAGGCGCGGGCGAAGTCCAGGTCCCGCTGGTCGTGCGCGGGCACCGCCATGATCGCCCCGGTGCCGTAATCGGGCAGCACGTAGTCGGCCGCCCACACCGGGATCAGCTCGCCGTTGACCGGGTTGACCGCGTGCCGGCCCAGGAAGACGCCGGTCTTCTCGCGTTCGGTGGACTGCCGCTCGATGTCGGTCAGCTTCCTGACCTGCTCCACGTAGGCGCGGAGCTCGGGCAGGCGGTCCGGGGCGCAGACCTGCTCGGCCAGCGGCGAATCGGCCGCGACCACGAAGAACGTGGCACCGTACAGGGTGTCAGGCCGGGTGGTGAACACCGTGACCGGCTCGTCGCGGCCCTCGATCGCGAAGCTGACCTCGGCGCCTTCGGAGCGGCCGATCCAGTTGCGCTGCATCAGCAGGACGCGATCCGGCCAGCACTCTTCTAGCTGCTTGGCGTCCTCGAGCAGCCGGTCGGCATATTCGGTGATCTTGAAGTACCACTGGTTCAGCATCCGCCGCGCCACGTCGGCACCGCAGCGCTCGCACTTGCCCGCGATGACCTGCTCGTTGGCCAGCACGGTCTGGTCGACCGGGCACCAGTTCACGTACCCGTCGCGGCGGTACGCCAGGTTGCGCTCGTAGAACCGCAGGAACAGCCACTGGTTCCAGTGGTAGTAGGAGGGATCGCAGGTCTGCAGCCTGCGGCTCCAGTCGAACGAGGTCGCGTAGCGCCGGAACGAGGCCGCCTGGGTCTCGATGTTGGCGTAGGTCCAGTCCGCCGGATGCGTGTTGTTCCTGATGGCGGCGTTCTCCGCGGGCAGGCCGAAGGCATCCCAGCCGATCGGGTGCAGGACGTTCCGGCCGCGCAGGAAGTGGTAGCGGGCGAGGGCATCGCCGATGGCGTACGCCTCGGCGTGGCCCATGTGCAGGTCACCCGACGGGTACGGGAACATGTCCACCAGGTAGAACCGCTCCCGCGGGTCGGCGGGATCGGTGCTGGCGCGGAACGGCTCTAGCTCCGCCCAGCGTGCCTGCCACTTCTCCTGCACGTCACGGGGGTCATAGCGCTGCGCCAGATCGGCGCTCTCGGCCGCTGTCATTATTTCCCTCACCATTGATTCTGTCCGGCCCGCGGGTGGTAGCCGCCTGCAATGAAAACGCCCCTCGAGACGAGGGGCAGCCGCGCTAACGACGGTAGGTCAGCGCGGCTAGGTAAGAAGCAGCCGGACGGCACGCATGGGCACAGGATAGCGCACGTGCCGCACATCCGCCGCGCACCCGATCGCTCCCCGCGGACGGGCGCTACGGTCGCGCGAAGCCGCTGCTCGGGTGGGCCGCCCGCCGCCGCGCATAGCCGCCAAAAATTGGCATAACGTGCGGAAATTCATGCGCGCGCGGATATCCGCGTGTCTCGCCATTCCCCTTGACCAGCGGTCGCAGAGCCCCTATTCCTACTGAGGAATCCAGCGGCGTGACGGAGGGTAATGGACGGTCCGGAGGATCACGGCGAACCTGTAGCGATCATCGGTGTAGCGTGCCGCTTCCCTGGCGCGCGCGATCCTGCCGAATTCCACGACCTTGCCGTGACCGGACGGCGGATGTTCCAGCCGGCGGCGGCCCTGCCCGGGCGCCCGCTGCGGGCGGCGCTGCTCGACGACTGGACCGTCCCGCCGGATACGCACAGTGACTATTTCGGCGCGGCGCAGCCCGGCCACGGGCAGCTGGATCCGGGTCCGGTGCTGAAGCTGGCCACCGAGATGGCCGCGCTGGCCCTGACTGACGCGGGCCTGCGCGAGGCGGCCGGGAACAGCCGGACCGGGCTGATCATCGCGAGCTCGGTACCGGGCTTGTCCGATCTGGTCAGCGGCCAGCTCGGGCTGGCCGCGAGCGGGCCGTACCCGCAGGCGGCGAGCACGTCCTCGCTGCACGCGGTGACGGCCGCGGCCGCCGCGCTGCAGGCCCGCCAGATCGACCTCGCGATCGCCGGCGGGGCGGAGCTCGGCCTGGACCCGGTCTGGCTGGCGCTGCAGGCCCGGGCGGGCACGCTGGGCACCGACGAGATGCGCGTGTACGCGGCCGACCCGGCCGGGCTGCTGCCCGGCGACGGCTGCGGCGTGGTGATCTTGGTCCGCGCGGCCGACGCGCGGGCAGCGGGGGTGCCGGTCTACGCGGAGATCGCGGGCTGGAGCACCGTGCCCGCCGGTCCCCCGGAGCTGTCCGGGCCGGCCCTTGAGCAGGCATACCGGCGGGCCGGGGCCGATCCGGCGGACATCCAGTACATCGAGGGCCAGGGCACCGGGACGGCCGCCGGGGATGCGACCGAACTCGTCGCGTTCACGCAGCTCAGGCGGGGCATGGGGGCCTCGGGGAGGACAGCGGCGCTGGGCGCGGCGTCGACGGGCATCGGCTACGCCCGGGCCGCCGCGGGCATCGCCAGCCTGATCAGGACGGCGGTGGCGATGGCGGCGGGAACGATCCCGCCCGGTCCCGGCGGCGGGCGGCCGCATCCGCTCATCGTCTCGGGCGAAGCACGGCTGCGGCTGCCTGTCCGGCCGGAGCCCTGGCCGGACGGCGACGCGGGCGCGGCGGGGTCCGCCGGAGCTACCGGATCCGCGGGACCTGCGGGGTCTGGGTGGGCGCGGCTCGCCGCGGTGAACTCGCTCGGCACGGCCGACCCGGCGGTCCTGGCGGGGCACGCCGGCCTGGGGGACGCCGAGGGGATCCACCTCGTGCTCCGCCGGGAGGGCGAGGGCGACCGCTGGGCCGGGCGGCGGCGCCGGGCGGCCCATGCGGGTGCCCAGCCAACGGCGGCCCAGGAAGCTGCGATGCAGGAACCGGTGACGGTCGGGAGGCATACGGCGGCGCGCGGCGCGACCGCGCTGGGCGGGGCGGGACAGCCGCAGGTTCCCGCGCTGGAGATCCGGCCGGAACAGCCGCGGATTCCCGCAGCGGAGGAACAGCGGCGGGTTGCCGCACCGGAGGTGCGGGAGGAGGCCGGGCAGCCGCGGGTGTTCGTGCTGCGCGGCGGGGATCCGGGGACGCTGGCCGGGCAGCTCGATGTGATTGCAGCCAGCGCGCCGGCCCTCTCGGACGACGGGCTCGAGGAGCTCGCCCGGCGGCTGGCCGTGAGCGCGCTGGGGACCGGGGATCACCCGGACCCGCTGCGGGTCGCGCTGACCGCGGCCAGCCCGCGCCAGCTGGCGGAGCAGGCCGGGAAGGCGGCCCGGCTGCTCCGGGCGAGCGGCCCGCAGGCCGGCCTGGCCGGCGGGCCGGATATGCGCATCTCGGCCGGCGCCTGCGGCGCGGTGGTGGTGCTGTTCCCGGGCACGGCCGAATCACCCGCCGGGCAGCCCGCCCTGCTCGCCGCCTCACTCGAGGCCCTGGACACCCTGGACGCGTTCGGTGTCAGGCCGACCACGGGGGTGGGCTACGGCCTGGCCGAGATCACCGGACTGGCCTGGGCCGGCTGCATCCCCGCGGCCGAGGCGGCGCGCCTGGTGGCGCAGTGCGGCCAGGTGCTGCGGGCCTGCGCCTGCGGGACGGCGGCGATGGCCCGGGTCACGGCCGGGGAGGACGTGGCCCGCGCGCTGGCCGCGCCCGGCCGCCTGCATATCGCGGCCTATGAGGGACTCAGGACGCACGTGCTGGCGGGATCTACCGCCGGCGTACGCGAACTGGCCCGGCGGGCCGGGCTGCTCAAGGTAGAGGTCGAGATCCTCGACAGCGCCGCCGCGATGCACTCCCCCGGCATGGCCCGGTGCGCCGCACCGCTGCGGAGCGTCCTCGCGGCCACCAGCTTCGCGCCGCCGCGGCGGCGGCTGGTCTCCACCATCACCGGCCGCCTGGTCACCGCCGAGGACGACCTGGCCTGGCTGCTGGCCGCGCAGGTCACCCGCCCGGTGCTGTTCGCCCAGGCGATGGCGCAGGCGGCCGCGGCGGCCGACCTGGTCGTGATCGCCGGGCCGGACGCCGGGCTGGGCGGCCGCGCCGCCGAGTGCGGCGTGCCCGCCGTGGCGATCCCGGCCGTCCGCGGGGTGGCGGGAACACCCGGGGAGCATGGAGTCCTGGGGGCTCACGGGGCCAACGGGGCCCTCGGGACTCACGGGGTCCGGCCCGGGCCCGACCAGGTTGCCCTGGCCCAGGCCGTCGCCGCGCTGTTCGCCGCCGGGGCGATCACCGACCTGGCGCCGTACCTGGGCCAGGCCCGGCCTACCCGGTCCGGCGGCACGCTGGCCAGCCGGACCGTGCCGCGGATGCGGACGGCGGAGCCGCTCGCCCCCGCGCGTCCGGCCGGTTAGCCCGCGGTCCGGCTGGTTAGCCGGCGGTCTGGTTGGTTAGCCGGCGGTCTGGTTGGTTAGCCGGCGGTCTGGTTGGTTAGCCGGCGGTCTGGCTGGCCGACGAGCGCGGCGCATGACCGTTCGACTGGTTGACCGCGAACACCCGGGGCTGCTCCCAGTCCGGTCGCAGCGGCATGCCCGAGGCGCCGTCGGCCGCCAGCCGCACGCCCAGCACCTGGTGCAGCTCGATGTGGTTGCGGTCGAATCCCAGCCGGGAGCCGGCCATGTACAGCCGCCACACCCGGGCGGTGCCCAGGCCGACCTCCCGGACCGCCTCGTTCCAGTGCGCGTCCAGGTTGTCGCCCCAGGCCTTCAGGGTCTTGGCGTAGTGCTCGCGCAGGTTTTCCTCGTGCCTGACCTCGAAGCCGGTGTCGTGCATGAGCGAGATCAGGTAGCCGGGGCCCTCGAGTTCCCCGTCGGGGAAGACGTACCGGTTGATGAACCCGTTCTTGCGGATGGGAGGCTCGATGTCGTTCGGCCGGGTGATGCAGTGGTTGAGCATGCGCCCGCCGACCTTGAGCTTGCTGTACAGGAAGGGGAAGTACGAGGGCAGGTTCCGCTTGCCGATGTGCTCGGTCAGCCCGATGGAGCTGACCGCGTCGAAACCGGTCTCCGGCACGTCGCGGTAGTCCATGTGCCGGACTTCGGCCAGCTTGGACAGGCCCTCCCGATCGATCGCGGCCTGCGCCCACGCCGCCTGCTGGGCGGACAGCGTGACGCCGAGCGCCTTGACGCCGTACTCGCGCGCGGCGTGCATCACCATGCCGCCCCAGCCGCAGCCGACGTCAAGCAGCCGCATGCCCTCGCTGAGCCCGAGCTTGCGGGCGACCAGGTCGAACTTGTTGGCCTGCGCCTCTTCCAGGGTCGCGTTCTCGCTCGGGTAGCAGGCGCAGGTATAGGCCATCGACGGGCCGAGCACCCACTCGTAGAACTGGTTGGACACGTCGTAGTGATGCGAGATCGCCTTGGCGTCGCGGGTCTTGGAATGCAGCCGCCCGGCCAGCCAGCGGCGGCTCAGCACGACCTCCTGCGGTGGCGGCGCCATCCGGTGCACCAGCAGCCGGGGGCCGCCGAGGGCCTGCAGCAGCTTCAGCTTCTCGCCGATGCTGATACCGATGGCCTGTGCCTTCGTCATCCTGGCGAGGGCCTCGTACATGTCGCCCTCGACGTCGAGCTGGCCGGACACGTAGGCCCGGGCCAGTCCGAGTCCTCCCGGGGCCTGGGCCAGATAGGCCACGGCGGCCGGCGAGCGGACCGTGATCTTTATCGGTGCCCCGGGTGCCCCGGCGTGACTTCCGTCGTAAGCCACGAACTCCACCGGGGCTTCGGGCCCCGCGAACGACTCGAACACCTCAGCCAGTGCCATCGCATCCGTTCCTTCCGGTCAGCGTCCCCTGACGCATTTCTCGTACAGGCCGAGAAGTCGGCCCTCGCCGTCATAGGCATGCTTAAGGGCGCGGTACGCCTCGCCGTTGTAACGCTCGTAGAACTCGTCCTCGGCGTAGAACGACTCGGAGTACAGCGACTTGTGCCCGCCCAGCTTGGCCACCTCGTCCTCGATGAGGCGGTTGTAGTAGCCGTCCGCCGGGCCGTTGAGACCGGCCGGCAGCGGCACGGTCCCCCAGAACCCGAAGTTCACGTACACCTCGCCGGGCTGGAGCGGGTACAGGGGCCAGGAGCGCTCGCCGCGCAGCCGCAGCGGGCACATCCACACCGGACTCATTCCCACATCTTCCTGGAAGAATCGTAGGAAATCGGCACCACGTTCGACCGGGATCTCGACATCCTGTATGACCGCCTCCCGGGCCGGGAGGTGGCGCCGGGCATCGATGCGGCCGGAAAGGTTATAGGTGCGATCCAGGGCGACCAGCCGGCGGTAGACGTCCGAGCGCCGGTAACGGCGCGGCCAGAATCTCCTGACCATGGGCTTCTGGACGCCGAAGGGGCGTGAGCACCAGAACCAGTCGGTGTCCCAGCGCCACAGGTAGTCCCTGATAGCGAGGAAGTCTTCCCGGTCGCGCCGGACCGACTGGTAGTAGATCTGCTGGCCGGTATAGTCGCTGCGCCACGGGGCCACGTCGCTGAACGCGCCGACGGTGAGGTAGAGCTCGCCCGGCCCGAACGCGGTCCCGTCGACGAAATCGGCCTGGTGACCGCGGTAGCTGCCCTCGGCGGCGATCTGGCTGATGGCCTCCATGCAGGCTTCGGCGGTGTCGAACGGGAAGTGGCGCAGGTGCACGTACGGCCGGACCGGCTCGAGCTCGATGGTGAGCGAGAGACTGTAGCCCAGCGTCCCGTAGGAGTTCGGGAAGCCGCGGAACAGGTCGGCGTGCTCGTTGTCGGCGGTCGCGCGGACGACCCGGCCGTCACCGGTCAGGATCTCCATCTCGGTGACCGACTCGTGCGGCATGCCGCTGCGCAGCGAGGTGGACTCGATGCCGAGCCCGGTGACCGCGCCGCCGAGGGTGATCGTCTTGAGCTGGGGCACCACCAGCGGCATCAGCTGGTGCGGCAGCGTCGCGTCGCAGAGGTCCTCGTAGGTGGTCATGCCGCCGACCCGGGCCGTCCGGGCGGCGGGGTCGACACTCAGCACGTGGCCGAAGGCGGAAACGTCCAGCAGGACCGGGCCGGGGCCGCCGGAGGCCTCGCGGAACCTGAACAGGTTGGAGGTACGCTTGGCCAGCCGTACCGGCGCGCCCGGCGGCGCGGCCGCGTAGGCCTCACGCAGCCGGGCTACCGCGGCCTCGTGCTCGCCGTTGGTCGTGCGGACATCCAGCATGGGCATCCTTCCGGTAAAGGGCTGTCACCCATTATGGAAACGGCCGACGGCGGACAAACGGGCGGGTTTCACACTAATGGCGAACATCTCCGGCAGTGTATACGGGCGCAAAGCGGCTCCTGTGCCACCGTCACCTCCTGGGTATTTCCCTGACCTCACGGTTCGCATGCCTGGTCCGGGTCGTGGACATCGGGGTCCAGGCCGTGGTTATCGGCCTCGGCGTGGCGGGCGGCCATCGCCTGCGGAGGGATCGGCAGGCGGCCGGCGACGCCGGCGTCCCGGCTGCGATCATCCGCTACGGCATTAACGCCATGCAGCACTACGGTCCGTAGCCGTATTGACGCAAGTACATAAGACCAGGCCAGAGAACTGCTCCTCCAGTCGTTACGGAGTAACGCGCGAAGGCTCAGGTGCGGTCACCAGCGACGAAGGATCCTCGCCTGATGCGAGTCTCGACGATGCCCTGGTCGCGCAGCAAGGCTACGGCGCGGCGCGCGGTGGACCGGGAAATCTCGTACTCGTCGATCAGCGTGGACTCGGACGGGATCATCTGACCGGGACGGAACTCACCCGCCTGGATACGCGCAGCAATATCGGCGGCCACCTGCTCGTACGGGAACTCTTTCGCAGTGGGGTCGATAGCACGCCTGGTCACGGCATGAATGTACTAGTGCAAGATCATCTTCAGACGAGACGAGTTAAGGCGTAATAAGACGTGACGTGAGCAGACGTAACGAGTTAAGCTCGAAGGGTGGTGAAAACGGCCCCGGAGGGACCAAACGTGACCGTCAGCAAGCAGCAGGGCACCCCACAGCCGCCGCACGCCGTGGGCACACTCACCACGAGCGAGCTGACCGACTATAAGAAGAGGCTAGAGAGAGCGCTCGGCGACAAGACCATCAGCAATGCGCCTGTCGCAGCCACTCTCCGGGCGAAACTTGCCGAGGTAATAGAGGAAGAGGCGGAGCGGGAGCGGCACAGGAATCACGGCCAGCGCTGGCCGATAAGGAACTAGGAGAAGCCCCGGCCTCATCGCCAGCGCGCCGGCTTTATCCCGGTTGCGCGCCGCGTCGCCGGTGTGCGATCGTTTCCAGTGATCGTGATCCATCGGCAGGAGGTGAGTCCCATGAACGCAGTATCCGCAGTGGGTGCTCCCCTGCAGTCCACGATCGCACGACTGAGGTAGTCGCTACCGGGAGCGCCCGCCAGGCACTTCGCGAAAGGCGGCTCCCCATGAACACGACACCTTCTTCAACTCCGCATTCCTCCCCGGCCGCGGCCTCCGGCCGGCCGGGTGCCGGCCAGGATCAGCCGCAGATCGACGCCACCGGGCGGGTGCCCGCCGCGGGCGAGCGAGCGCTGGTCCTTCATGGTGGCGGATCGGCAGGCAATGCCTGGGAGATCGGCGTCGTCGCCGGCCTGTTCGATGCCGGCCTGGATGTGACCGAGGCTGATCTGATCGTCGGGACGTCGGCTGGATCGACGGCCGCGGCCCAGATCACTAGCGCGACCCCGGCCGAATTGCTTGCCGCCGTCCTTGACGCTGCGCCCCGGCAACGGACTGATCCGGCCGGATCCGGCGGTGGGCGCCCTCCCATCGCGCCGGTGGCCGACCACATGGAGAGAACGAGCCGGATCATTGCCGCCGCTGAGGATGCCGCCGATATGCGCCGCAAAATGGGTGCGGCGGCGCTCGAACTGGATGCGGCGTCGGACGGCTCCTGGCAACCGCGGTGGCGCACTACGGTCGCCGCCCGGCTGCCCAGTCAGCGCTGGCCGGAACGGACGGTGCTGATCACGGCGGTCGATGCTCATACCGGTGAACCGGTCGTGTTCGACCGCCACAGCGGAGTCGACCTGGCGGACGCCGTCGCCGCCAGCTGTGCCAGCGGCCTTCCCTACGGCATCGGCGGCAACCGGTACATCGACGGCGGCTACCGGCGCAACGAGAATGCCGATCTGGCGGCCGGATACGGGCGGGTGCTGGTGCTGTCGCCTTTCGGCGGCAGATCACGGCATCCGCTGGAGTGGGGCATGCAGCTGGCAGCGCAGGTCGACGAACTGCGCGCCCGCGGCAGCAACGTCGAGACGATCTTTCCGGATGGCAATTCACGCAACGCGTTCGGTGTCAACATGATGGATCCGTCGACTCGCCCGCCCGCCGCTCGAGCTGGTTACGACCAAGGCAGGGCTCTTGCGGCGCAGCTTGCCGAATTCTGGCGCTGACGCCAGACGTCACGGTTCGCAGGCAGCATCCGGGACATCGGGGTCGTGGTCGTGGTCGTGGTCGTCGTCTTCGCCTAGCTCGTCCTCGGCCTCGTCGTAGCTGGCGGCTACTTCCTCGGGGGTCATCGGCAGCCGGGCCAGGGACGGCGGCGTCCCGGCCGTGATCACCTGGCGGAGCAGCAGCGCCATGGAGTACTGCGGATCGTCGGCCAGCGCGCGGTCGAGCGCCACGTTGGCGAGCGCGCCGTCGCCGGACTGCCAGGCGACGAAGGCCAGCAGGGAGGCGGGCGCGGCCACGTACCCGGGCTGCGCGCGGCGGGTCAGGTCGGTCCACAGCCGCCGGTGCGCGTCCGCGTGCCCGGGGTCCATCCGGGCCCAGGCGTCGTCCCTGACCCGCAGGTCGTTGAGCGCCACCGTGACCCATGCAAGCTGGTAGCCAGTGGAGTACCGGCCGCCGGCCCGGTAGGTGCCGATCATCGAGCCCACGGCGTTGAGCCCTTCGGCGGCGATCATCCGCCGCGCGGCACCGAGGCGGGACGACCTGCGCACCCGGGCCAGCAGCTGGCGGACGTGCCGTTCGGCCCGGCGGGTGGCCTGGCGCATGGATTCCGCCTCGATACCGCCGAGCGGCGCGACCCGGGCCGCCACCGCGGCCCGGTCGGCCAGCACCTGGCCGCCGGCCCGGGCCAGGGCGAACGCGGCCTGGCTGTCCGCGGCGAACGGCGTGCCCGCAGCGGGGCAGCAGGCCTGTTCGGTGCAGAGATAGGACCAGTAGCGGCGGCCCTCGACCCGCAGGATGTCACCGATGTCGATCCCGGCCGGGCCGGCCGCGATGAGCAGTGCCTGCGCCACCGGGTCGACCAGCGCCCGGGGACCGTAGCCGACCGCCACCAAGGCGGTGAGCTGCTGTGCGGTGAGCACGCCGACGGCGTGCGTGGCGAGGTCCGCGGCGATCCCGGCGCCCGGAGGGTCGGGCAGGTCATAACGGAGCGTGACCTTGATGCGGTCGCCGGGCCGCTCGGTCCCGATCACCACCAGGCTGCTCCGCGGGGCGAAGCCGAGCAGGTGCGGCACGATCGCGAGGAGCGCCTCCGGTGAGTCGGCGTGCAGCGGGACGGGAGGCGGCTCCGGGAACTGGCGGGAGCCAGGGGTCTGACGGGAGGGCGGGGTGTCATCACCCGCGGTGAGCGCTTGAGTCATGATCCCAGCGTCGGGGGCGCGGGAGGCGCGGACCAGGCGGCCGGAGGAGCCTGTGGATAACTCGGGGTTATCCACAGATATTACGAGATGTCGCGCGGGGTCTTGACAGCGAGCGCCGACAGCGAAGCCGGGTTACAGCCTGATGCCGAGCAGAGCGTCGACGGTGTCCCGGACGAGGCGAGCGCCCGCCAGGTCGGCGGGGGTAAGGCCGGTCGGGGGCGTGGCCAGCAAGGCATCGGCCCACTGGTCGACTACGGCCAGCGCGCCCGGGGCGTCGAGGTCGTCGCCAATCCGCGCGCGCACGCCGGAGAGTACCAGCTCGGCCGGGCTCGCCGGCTCGGTTCCCGACGGTACCTCGAGCCGGGCGGCCTCGACGTGGGCCAGGGCGGCGCGCCAGCGGTCCAGCCGGGCCTGGGCGTCGCCGAGGACGGCGTCGGTCCACTCCCAGTCGGAG
>JAICWX010000131.1 GCA_025934635.1 Streptosporangiaceae bacterium
CGCTCAACATCCGGCTCCGGCCGGACGGGCGCCTGGCGGCGAAGGCCTACGGCCGCCGCCGGCCGCGGCACCTACGTCTCGTTCCCCGTGCCCGACCAGCCGGAGCTGGCGGCCCTGGTCACCAGGGCCGCCAGCCAGGCCCGCGCGCTCTGGGCCGCCCACCGCGGCCTCAGCTGAAGCACGTCAGGAGTCAGTCCCAGCGTTGAGCGTTGCCAGCGCCGACTCACAGATCGGGCACGACAAGGCCGCGGCGTGCTCAGCGGCGAAGCCGGCGAAGGAACGGGGCGGCCGTCCGGTGACCTGGCGCACGTGGCTGGTGACTGGTGCCCGCTGGCTGCTGGCCATCACGCTGTGGAGTTCCAGGAACGCGGTGATCATCTGCTGCGGCATGCCCGCGCCGGACAGTGCATCGCGGACCGTTGCCAGCGGCGTGTCCACGTAGTGGATGGGGGTGCCGGTGGCGGCGCGCAGGATCGCGGCGATCGCGTGGATGTTGAGGGCTTCGGGCCCGGTCAGCTCATAGGTCTGGCCGTCATGGCCGTGCGGTTCGAGCAGCACCTGAACCGCGGCGGCGGCGACATCTCGGGGATCGACGAAGGAGCAGGCTCCGTCACTCCACGGCAACCGGAGCGCACCGTCATGGCCGGGCCGTTGCATGGTCAGGAAGTTGGTCATGTACGAGTTGGGCCGCAGCACGGTGTAAGGCAGCCCGGCTGCGGCTACCGCCTGTTCGCCGGCGAGCGCCCACCGGCCGAAGGCGAAGCCGGGTTCGAAGTCGGCGCCGAGCGTGGAAAGAAAGACGACGTGCTGGACTCCGGCGGTTATGGCGCTGTCGAGCAGCCGGGTGGTTGCCGGCAGGGGATGATGCGCGGCCGGCGGCAGCACGAGCATCGTGCCGCCGGCGGCGGTGATGTCGCTGGCGGTATGGGGCGCGTCCCAGTCGAACGCGACCGGTGTGAGCCGTTCGGTGCCGGCATCGCCGCGGAGCTGGCCGGGGTGCCGCGTTGCCGCCCGGATGGTGACGTCATCGTGCTGGGAGAGGATCTTGACGACGGCGCGCCCGATGGTCCCGGTGGCGCCGGTGACGAGGATGGTTCTCATGGCCGCCGCCCGGTCAGTACGACGGCCAAGCCGGGCAGTTCGAGGGCGCCATTGGACCCGTAGCGTGCGACGGCGGCGCGGCCGGTGTCTCGCAGCCGGGCGCGGGTCGCGTTGTCGACCCTGTTCAGGATGTCGGCGGCGGGCCCGGCCACGGTGAGGTTGCGGGCCCACCAGGCGTCGAACGACGGCGATCGTAGCGGCGCGGCGACTGCCGGGAACCCTAGGTGAGCACCGCATCTCACCTAGGGTCATCGGTCTTCAGTTGCGGCGAGTCCATCCATGCCATCTCTGTCCGTATGCGGAACGCCCCTACGCATCGGGCCCGTAGTGCGCGGCGATTTCCTCGGAGCCGGCCCAGCGGCTGTAGGTGGCCGACTGCGGCCAGCCCGCGGGCGATTCCTGCCACTCCTCCTGCCGCCCGTAGGGCAGCAGGTCGATCAGCGCGAAGCTGTGACTGAGCTGCTCGGTGCCACGGCCGTTGGTGTGCCAGGTGCGGTACACGGTGTCGCCGTCGCGCAGGAAGACGTTGACCGCGAATCCGCCGCCGGGCGGGGCGCCGACATCGCTGCCGAACGGGCTGTTCGCGGTGGAGTACCAGGTCATCTTGTTCCCGGTCCGCTGCTTGTAGGCGAGTGCCTCGTCGATCGGGCCCTGGGTGACGATGACGAACCGGGCGTCGTAGCCGTCCAGGAACTCCAGCCGGGTGAACTGCGAGGTGAACCCGGTGCAGCCCGGGCACTGCCACTTCTCGCCCGGGAACCACATGTGGTTGTAGACGATCAGCTGGGACTTGCCGTCGAAGACGTCGGCCAGCCGGACCGGGCCCTGCTCACCTTCCAGGGTGTAGTCGGGCATCGTGACCATCGGCAGCCGCCGGCGCTGCGCGGCGACCGCGTCGAGTTCCCGGGTCGCGGCCTTCTCCCGGACGCGCAGAGCGTCGAGTTCGCGCTGCCAGGTGCCGGCGTCGACGACGGGCGGTAGTGCGGCGGTGGTCATGGGGCCTCCTCAATGATCATGTGCAGAGCCTGTAAGTACCGACGTCGCCCGGCTGGCCAAATCATCGGCGCCCGCGTCACGGGCCGGCGTCAGCGGCTGGGCGCCGGGGTGCCGGGTTATCCTGAAATCCGCTGTTTTGACGGGAGGCCGAGATGACGGTCAGGCCGGGCTAGCGGATGGCAGCCGGACCTCATCCCTGCATGTGGGCGTCGCCGGCCGACCGGGACCGCTCCCTCGAGGTCGTCAAGGCGTCGTTCGCCGAGGGCAGGCTGACCATGGAGGAGCTGGACCTGCGGGTGGGGCAGGTGCTGGTCTCGCGCTATTTCGAGGAACTGATGGCGCTCACCGCCGACCTGCCGGCCGGGCCCTTCGGCAGGCTGCCCGCCCATCGGGTCACCCCCGCGTCGTCGCGGAGGTTCGACGCGGCGACGGCGGCACTGCTGCTCGGTTGGCTGACGGTGCTGATCGCCGCGGGGGCGGCGCTGGTCTTTGCCTGATTCCCGGCGCGCGACCATGAGAGGGAGGCCAAGCCCGCAGGGGCTCAGCCCTAGCCACGGAGGAACTATGAGGCGGCACCAGCCCCGCGGGGACGCCAGGTGAACGGGACAACGGATCCGGACGCCCGCACCCGGGCCCGGATCGAGGAGCACTGGAAGGCCTCCGAGAGCGGAGACATCGTCACCGAGCACGCGATCTATGCGGACGACGGGATCCTGGACTACCCGCAGTCCGGGGAACGCTTCCGGGGCCGGACGAAGATCCAGGCGCAACGCGGCGGGCACCCAGCCGAACGCCATTTCACCATCGTGCGGATCTCGGGCGGCGGCGATCTGTGGGTTAGCGAGTGCATCATCACCTATAGCGGTGCGCCCACCTACTCGGTGAGCATCATGGAGTTCACCGGCGGCCAGGTCACGCACGAGACCCAGTACTTCGCCGACCCCTTCCCGGCCGCTGCCTGGCGGGCGCCCCTCGCCGAGCCCATCCCGCGCCACGATCCCTGATCCGCAGCCGGCCCACGCTCTGAGGCCGGCGGAAGACGGGCGCCGGAGACCGTCCGTTACCGCATCGTTACGATAGCGCGGGTGGCCCGGAACGCAGATAGAAAAGCGTTTGGTGTGCCGTGTTTCGTCTCGCTGCGAGCGGGCATGGCAGAGGGTTCGGCAGAGAGCGCTTTTCGGGCGCATACTAGTAATGATGAAACCTGCCCGCGCCGCCACCCGGCGTCACCTGCCCACCAGTCCCTTCAAAGCCCCGGCTGCCGCTCCGCCTGCCGAGCAGTACGAGCTGCAGGACCAGGTCAGTCACGACAAGTACGGCCTCGGCCGGGTCGTCGGCGTGGAAGACGACACCGCCCTGGTGATTGACTTCGGTTCCTGCCAGGTCCGGATCATGACACCCTGCGCCAAGCTGACCAGGCTCTGATACCACCGGAGTCCCCGGTGGGGCAGCGCCGCGCGGATGCACGACGCGGAGACGCCTTGTGTGCCGTTTCACAAGGCGCCTCCGCGGAAACGCGGCGGCACATCGCCACGAGAAACCGACGTGTCAGGGTGCTGCTGTGCTGCGCCGAGCGTCCGGCCGCGGTGGGTAATGCCCGCGGGTTGCGTAACGCCCGTGGCGTGAGTGATGGCCGTGGTCCGGGTGATGCCAGTGGTGCGCCTAACACCCTGCCGCCGTGTCCCAAGTGGCGCTGTCAACGGCATCGATGGAGCATCAATGTCGTTGCCAGGAGCCGGGAATCTGAGCCGTGTGCCCCGTAGCCTGACCTCACTGCAGTAGGGCGGCACCCTGCGCGTTTACGCGGGGTCGGCTGATCGCGGCCCGGCGAGCTGCTCTTCGGGGAAGGCGCGCTCGGCGTCGTTGGCGGCCAGGGCGAGCGCCTGCCGGTAGGCCGCCGCGGCCGCACGGGTCCGGCCGAGCCGCGTGAGCAGGTCGGCCTTGATCGCGGGCAGGTAGTGATACCCCGCCAGGCGCTCGTCGCGTTCGAGCCGCTCGACTTCCGCGAGCGCCGTCCCGGGCCCCGCGACCATCGCCAGCGGCACGGTCCGGTTCAGCGCCACGACCGGTGACGGCCACACCTGCAGCAGCCGGTCGTACAGGGCCAGCAGCTGCGGCCAGTCGGTCTGGTCGTAGGACGCTGGCTCGGCGTAGAGCGACGCGATCGCGGCCTGCAGCGCGTACCGTCCCGGCGCCCCCGCCCGCAGGCAGCCCACGATCATGGCGTCGGCCTCGGCCAGCGCCGCCCGGTCTCAGGCCGAACGGTCCTGGTCCGCCAGCCGTACCAGCCGCCCGGCGGCGTCGACCCTGGTCGCCCGGCGCGCGTCGGTGACCAGCAGCAGGGCCAGTAGCCCGCGGACCTCGGTTTCGTCCGGCATCAGCTCGCTGAGCATCCGGGCCAGGTGCAGGGCCTGGTCCACCAGGTCCGCGCGGATCAGCGCCGCGCCTGACGGTGCCGCCCCAGGTCCGCAAGGCGGCGGCGTACGCCTCCTGCACGCACTCCTCGGCCAGGTCCAGATCCCGGGTGACGCGCGCCGTCGCGGCGAGCACCGTGCCCCACTCGTGCCGATGCGCATCCGCGACCGCCGCCTCGACAGCAGCCGTACCGGTCACGGGGCGGCATGCTCCTCACCGCGCACGAAGCTGCTGTGCACCGGCCGGACCTCGACTCCGCCGCCCTCGCGCACGACCGGGTTGGTCCGCGCGACCGCTAGCGCGGCGTCCAGGTTGGGCGCCTCGATCACGTAGAAGCCCGCCACGACTTCCTTGGAATCGACGAACGGGCCGTCAGTGACGGTGTCGCCGCGGATCGACGTGGCCATATCCCGTGGGGTCAGGGCGTAGGCCGCGAGCATCGACCCGCTCGCGGCCAGGTCGTCCGAGTGCTCGTCACCGGACTCGGTGTCCTGCGGTGTCGCTTCCGGTGCGTGGGCCGAATCGCGGGCATAGATGAGGATCGCGTACTGAGCCATGTCCGGCTCTCCTTCCGAACGGAATCGCTGACACCCTCACGTCGGACGGATCGCGCGGAATCGACAGCCCGCGGAGAAATACTTCAGGCGCTGGCCGGCTGCTCGTGTACCGACGCCCGGTAGATCTGCTCGACCGACGACTCGAGCTGGGCGTTGAACTCCTCGTCGGTCTGGCCCTCGGTCAGCCCTTCGAGCAGCGCGCGGGAGAAGCTGGCGATGAGGGTGTCGTCGCGGGCCAGCAGCTCGCAGGCCTCGTCCCGGCTGTAGCCGCCGGACAGGGCGACGACGCGCAGCACGCGCGGATCGGCCGCCAGGTCGCCGTACAGCCCGACCTGGGTCGGGATGGTGACCTTGAGCATGATCACCGCGTCCGGCGGCAGCGCCCCGATGTGCTTGGCGATCGCGTCGTGCAGCAGCAGCTCGGCCTGCTCCTTGTGCGGGCTGTTGATGCTGACCTCGGGCTCGATGATCGGGACCAGGCCGGCCGCCATGATCCGGCCCGCGTAGTCGAACTGCTGGTCCACGATCGCGGTGACCCCGGCCTCGGCCGCGTCGTTGATCACCGACCGCATCTTGGTGCCGAAGATCTGGTGCCGCTGCGCCCGCTCGAGCAGCTCATCGAGGGTGTCGATGGGCTTCATGAGCTGCACGCCGTCCTGCTCGGGGGCCAGGCCCTTGTCGACCTTCAGGATCGGCACCACGTTCTTGGTCTCCCACAGGTACCGCGCCGTGGGCACGCCGTCGACGTCGCGGTCCATGGTCTGCTCGAACAAGATGGCCGCGAGCACCCGGTTGCCGCCGAACGCCGGGCTGGTCAGCACCCGGGTCCGCATGGCGTGCACCAGGTCGAACATCTCGGCGTCGGTGCGATAGCGGTCCTTTTCGACGCCGTACTCGGCGAGCGCCTTGGGCGTGCTGCCGCCGCTCTGGTCCAGGGCCGCGAAGAAGCCCCGGCCGGCCTTGATCTTCTCGTGCTGGGTCGTGTTCACAGTCTTATTCTCCCGAGCCGCGGTCGCCGTAGTCCACCTGGCTGGAGGCATGGAACGGGCCGAGTACCAGCTGCCGGATGAACTCCCCTCCTCCTTCCATCATCGGCTCGGCGGAAACGTCGTAGGCGAACTGCTGGATGGGTGTGAGCGGCCGCCCGGCGATGACCCCGATGCTGCGTCCCGCTAGGACCAGCTCGGAGCGCACTCGTTCGGCCTCGGCCTGATCGTTGTAGGCGGCCGCCCCGGCGCGCCGGTACGCCTCGACCGTCGCCGCCCCGACCTCGCCGTGCATGGCCGCGGCCAGCCGCGTCGCCAGGCCCGGCCGGGGATGCCCCGTCACGTCACTGTGTCTACCGCAACGGCGGTGAGTCCGCAATCGGTTGAAATACCCGGCCAGGTGTGGACCGCCGTGAACCGGGCAAGCTCCTTCTTCGGACCGTACGGCAACGCCGCCGGGCGGCGGAAGGAGGGCACCGTGGCCATCGCGACCGTGAACCCCGCGACCGGGGAGACCGTCAAGACCTTCGACGAGATGGGCGAGGCCGATGTCGAGCGGTGCCTGGCCACCGCGGCGACGGCGTATGCAAGCTACCGGCTCACAAGCTTTACCGAACGAGCGGGCTGGATGCAGAATGCAGCCGCGATCCTGGACGCGGAGCAGGACCAGATCGCGGCCACGATGACCACCGAGATGGGCAAGACGCTGGCTGCGGCGAAGGCCGAGGTGGCCAAGTGCGCCACCACCTGCCGGTACTACGCCCAGAACGCCGAGCAGTTCCTGGCCGACGAGCCCGCCGACGCCAGCGCCGTCGGCGCGGGGAGCGCCTATGTCAGCTACCAGCCGATCGGGCCGGTCCTGGCCGTCATGCCGTGGAACTTCCCGCTCTGGCAGGCCATGCGGTTCGCCGCCCCCGCCCTGATGGCCGGCAACGTCGGCCTGCTCAAGCATGCCTCCAACGTGCCGCAGACCGCGCTGTTCATGCAGGACCTGTTCGCCCGGGCCGGGTTCCCGATCGGGACCTTCCAGACCCTGCTGATCGGCTCCGCCCGGGTCGAGGCGATCCTGCGCGACCGCCGGGTGGTGGCCGCCACGCTCACCGGGTCCAACCCGGCCGGCTCGGCGGTGGGAGCCGTCGCCGGGAGCGAGATCAAGAAGGTCGTGCTCGAACTGGGCGGCAGCGACCCGTTCGTCGTCATGCCGTCGGCCGACCTGCCCCGGGCTGCCCAGGTCGCCGCGACCGCGCGGTTGCTGAACAACGGCCAGTCCTGCATCGCGGCCAAGCGCTTCATCGTCCACGACGCGGTCTACGACGAGTTCGCGCGCCTGTTCACCGAGCAGATGGCGGGTAAGGTCCTCGGCGATCCGATGGCCGACGGCACCGACGTGGGACCGCTCGCCAGCGAGCAGCAGCGAGACGACGTCGAGCACCTCGTCGCCGACGCGGTCGCCAACGGCGCCCGCGCGCTGTGCGGCGGCGCCGTGCCCGAAGGACCCGGCTTCTACTACCCGCCGACGGTGCTGGCCGAGATCACGCCGGAGATGCGCGTGCACACCGAGGAGGTCTTCGGGCCGGTGGCCACCCTCTACCGCGTCCCGGACATCGACGCGGCGATCGAGCTGGCCAACGTCACCGAGTTCGGCCTCGGCGCCAACGCCTGGACCAATGACGAGGCCGAACGGGCCCGGTTCATCCGTGACCTGGACGCCGGCATGGTCTTCGTCAACGGCAACGTCACCTCCTACCCGCAGCTGCCGTTCGGCGGCGTCAAGACCTCCGGGTTCGGCCGGGAGCTCTTCACGCAGGGCATCCGCGAGTTCTGCAACGTCAAGACGGTCTGGATCGCCGGCACCTAGGGGCTTGGTGGTAGCACCCGGTTTACCCGGGGCGGCTACCATCCTTCCGGTTTACCTCCCCGCCGAGGGAAACTTTTGGCGGGGAGGCCGTAATGGGAGCTGTCGGGCTGGTCTTCGGCGCCAAGCGGCGCCGCTACTGGCGGTCGTGGCTGCTGGCCGTGCTCATCGCGATCGTCAGCGGGTTCGTGCTCGCCGCCACCGCGGCCGGTGACCGCACCGACTCGGCCTTCCCGCGCTACCTCGCCCGCCACGGCTACGACGCGATCGTGTACACCGTCAAGCCGCTGCCCGGACTGGCCCGGCTTCCCGGGGTGGCGCAGGTGACGACGGTCAACTTGCCGTTCGCCACCCAGCCGCGGTGCTCGTGCGGACATCAGATCAACTACGGTGAGTTCGCGGTCCGGGAGGTACCCGCGGGCGCCCTGAACCGGGCGGTCAAGCTGGTCGGCGGCCAGATGCCCGACCAGTCCTCCGAGGTGGAGGCGCTGGCCTCGTACACGCTCCAGCGCGACTACGGCGTGCGCCCGGGGACGGTAATTACCGTGCCGTTCGCGGGTGCGTCGCAGCGGGAAGCCGTGTTCAAGGCGCTGGCCGGCGGACCGGTGCCCAAACCCACGGGCCCGGTCATCGCGATGCGGATCACCGGCATCGTGGCGGCCGAGAACGAGTTCCCGTCCGGGGGATCCCCCAGCTATGACCTGTACCCGACCACGGCCTTCGCCGCGGCTACCCGGGACATCCCAGCCCTGCCGACCTACCAGGTACGGCTCCGCCACGGGCTGGCCGACTTCGCCCGGTTCGAGATCGCGGCCAGCCACAACGGCGCGGTCGGGGTCCAGGACCTGGACCGGCCCGCTGCCGCGATCACCTCCTCGATCCACCCCCAGGCGGTGGGCTGGCGGGTGCTGGCCGCGCTGGCCGGGCTGGCCGGCCTCGCGGTGGCGGGGCAGGCGCTGGCCCGGCAGACCGCGGCCGAGAGCGCCGACCATCCGGCCCTGGCCGCGCTGGGCGTGAGCCCCTGGCAGCTCGTCGCGGTGAGCATGCTGCGCACGCTGGCGGCGGCGATAGCCGGCGCGGCTGGCGGGATCGCGGTGGCCACGCTGCTGTCCCCGCTCGCACCGGCCGGCGAGGCCCGGCTAGCCGACCCCGCCCCGGGATTGTCCTTCGACGGGGCGGTGCTCGGCCTGGGCGCTCTGATCACGGTGGTCGTAGTACTCATCCTCGGTGTCCTCCCCGCGATGCGCGGCGCCCGGGTCCGTACCGCGGCCAGCCGGGTGGCGATGCGCCGCCCGTCCGCGGTGGCGGCCGCCGTCGCCGGGACCGGCGCCTCGCCCGTCGCGGCCATCGGCATCCGGTACGCCCTGGACCCGGGGCGCGGCACCCGGGCGATCCCGGTGCGGACCGCGCTGACCGGTTCGGTGGCCGCGGTGGCGGCCGTGTGCGCGACCGCGGTCTTCGGCGCCAGCCTGGCCCACCTGACCGCCACCCCGGCCCTGTACGGCGCTCCTTACCAGATGTACTTCAACTACTCCGGACCCGGCGGTACCCAAGGGACCGACCTGCTGACCGACCTCGAGAACGACCACCGGATCGACCAGATCACCGTGGCGTCGCTGCCGGATGTCACCGTCAACCACGTCCAGGTCCGGACGATCACCGCGTCCGTCGATCACGGCAAGGGCCCGCTGCTGCTGTCGGCCGTGCAAGGGCGGCTGCCGGACGGTGCCGGCCAGATCGTGCTCGGCGCCTCCACCATGCGCAGCACCGGCGCGCGGATCGGCGGATCGGTCCGGGTGACGGTCACCGATCCGTCCGGTGCGCCACATACCCGGTCCTTCCGGGTCGTGGGGATGCTGGCCTTTCCCGGCGACTTCACGACCGGGGGGCTCGGCACCGGGGCGGCGATGACCACCCCGGCGTACCAGGCGGCTCAGTGCCCGCCGGGGCCCAAGCAGGCCGCCTGCCGTCAGCAAGCCGGAATGCGCATCCCCGACCTGGTCGTCATCCACGCCGTCGACGGCCCGGCGGGTCAGGCCGCGCTGGCTCACTACAGCGGCAAGCAGAACGACAACGCCACCCGCCCGGTGATACCGGCGGCGCTGGCGAATTTCGGTGAGTCGGCCAATTTCCCGTTGCTGCTCGGCGGCATCGTGACCTTGTGCGGCCTGGCCACGCTGGGGCACCTGCTGGTGGTCAGCGTGGCCCGGCGGCGTACCGAGAACGGGCTGCTCCAGGCCCTCGGCATGGTCCGGCGCCAGCTCGCCTCGATCGTGTTCTGGCAGGCCAGCACCGTCGCGGTCATCGCCATCGGGCTGGGCGTCCCGATCGGCATCGCCGCCGGGCAGGCCATCTGGCACCTGTTCGCGGTCAGCCTCGGGGTGGTGCCGGCCCCGGTCGTGCACGCCTGGCCGCTCGCCGCCATCGCGGCCGGCGTCCTGGTCACGGCCAACATCCTCGCCGCCATCCCGGCGCTGAGCGCCGCCCGGTCCCGGCCCGGCCGGGTGCTGCGGACGGAGTAGCTCAGCCCGGGCTGGCCGGCTGGACGCCGAGCCGGGGTCGGCCGCCGGGAGCTGCTAGCAGCCTGAGGTCACCACGCCGATGGCGGGCCGTCGTAGCGGGCGACGCCGACCAGGGCCCAGTACTTGGACGGGTCCGCGGGGACGCCATCCGGGGAATCGGGCCGCCATTCGGGTATCCAGACCAGCCCCGGTTCCAGCAGGGTGAAGCCGTCGTAAAGACCGGCGATCTCATCGCGGCTGCGCATGGCCAGCTGGGCGGTGACGCGGCTGTTGTAGACGTTCTCGAACGAGCTGGCCAGGCCGGGCTGCTCGTCCCGGCACGCGTGGCAGATGACGAGATAGCTGCCGGGGGCGAGCGCGTCGCGCACGGTGGCCACGATGTCCGCGGCCTGTCCGGTGTCCGGGATGAAGTGCAGGACGGCGACCAGGAACACGGCCACGGGCCGGGTGAAGTCGAGCAGCAGCTGGGTTTCCGGGTCGGCCAGGATCGTGGCCGGCTCGCGGGCGTCGGCGGTGCCGCGGTACGCGGCCGTTGACGGAAATTACTTCGAGGAGATGATCGGGGCATGCAAGGACCACCGCCCTCCGGTTTACCTGGACGATGCCCGGCAGAAGGGCAGGTAGGTCGCCGAGCTCCGAGCTCCGGGCTCAGCTGCCACCTCCTTACCGCAAATCTCCGCCCGTCACCCATCCCGGCCCTCATCCTGCTTTCGGTAACGACATGGATGCTCCACCGATGTCGTTCCTGCAGCATTGATGCTCCATCGATGTCGTTGGCGTCGCCGGAGTAATGAGTCGAGGTAGCACCAGGCGTGTCACGGGCATCATCGGCCCCGGGGGCCGGGCGTCCCGGGCTCGAGGTGCCGCTTGCCTGGACGGGGGGTGGCGGGGCGCCTAGTCTCGGGCTGGTGATGCCGACGATGTCTGCTACCGCGCCGAGCCAGGACGTGGCCCGGCGGCTGACGGACGACGGCTACGTCGTCGTGACCGGCCTGCTGACCCCGGACGGCGCGCGGGACGCCCGCGCCGACCTGGACCGGGTGCTGCGGACCACCCGGACCGGGCGGAACTCGTTCGAGGGATTCGACACGCAGCGGATCTACGCCCTGTTCGCCAAGACCCGCGTGTTCGACGCGCTCGCCACCGACCCGCTGCTGCTTGACGTCCTGGACCAGGTGCTGGGGCCCTGCCAGCTCAGCGCGCCGGTCGGCATCTGCATCGGGCCCGGCGAGAAGGCGCAGGTCCTGCACCGCGACGACGCCATCTACCCGGTGCCCGAGCCGCATCCGCCGCTGGTGGTCAACACCATGTGGCCGCTCGACGAGTTCACCGCGGAGAACGGCGCCACCCGGTTCATCCCCGGCAGCCACCGCTGGGAGCCGGGACGCCAGCCCGGCCCGGACGACCCGGTGGAGACGGCCGTGATGTCACCCGGCTCGGCCCTGTTCTACCTGGGCAGCCTGTGGCACGGGGGCGGCGCGAACCAGACCGCCCGGCCGCGGCTCGGCGTGATCCTGGAGTATGCGGCCGGCTGGCTGCGGCCGCAGGAGAACCACTGCCTGGCCGTCCCCCGTGAGGTCGCCCGCGACCTGCCGGAACGGCTGCAGGAACTGCTCGGCTACAACATCTACCCGCCGTTCGTGGGCTACGTCGACGGCCGCCACCCGCGCAAGGTGCTCGACTAACGCGAGCTGGGCCCGGCGGCCAGCGGGCCGGCCGGCCGCCTCGGGATCACGGGACCGGCGGGCGGCCCGGCGGCGGACCGCGGCTACGCCGACGGCGGCCAGGGCGGGCACCACGCCGCACGCGGTCATTCCCGCCCGTGGACCGAAGTGGCTGGTGAGCGCGCCGATCAGCGGCGCCCCGAGGGGCGTGCCGCCGATGAAGGCCAGCATGTAGAGTCCCATCACCCGGCCGCGCAGCCGGGAATCGGTGGCGAGCTGGACCGAGGCGTTGGCCATCGACTGGAACGCCAGGTTGGCCAGCCCCATGGCGCCCAGCAGGACGAGGAACAGGACCATGTCCGGCGCGACCGCCGCCGCCACCTGGAGCAGGCCGAACCCGGCCGCGGCGAGCACCAGCACTCGCGGCCGCGGCCGGGCGGCCGCCCCGGCGAACAGCGCGCCGGCCGCCGACCCGACGGCCAGGGCGATGTTGAACAGCCCGTAGGTACCGGCGTTGCCGCCGAAGGCCGACTTGGCCATGGCCGTCAGCACGATCGGGAAGTTGAGGCCGAACGTCCCGAACACCCCGACCAGCACGATCGTCCACCCGATGTCCGGCCGCTGGCGCACGTACCTGACCGTGGCCCGCAGCGCTCCCGGCTCGCGCCGGGCGGCCGGGGCCGGGGTGAGGTCGGACGGCCGCAGCCGCAGCAGGCCGATCACCGGGCCGGCGTAGCAGGCGGCGTTGACCGCGAATACCCAGCCGGTGCCCGCGCTCGCGATGAGCAGGGCGGCCAGGGCCGGCCCGATCAGCCGGGTCGCCTGGAACACCGCCGCGTTCAGCGCGATTGCGGCCCGGAGCCGGCTGGGCGGCACCACCTCGGACACGAACGCCTGCCTGGCCGGCGCGTCGAAGGCGAAGATCAGCCCGCTCAGCAGTGCGAACGCGTACACGTGGACGGCCCGGACCGCGCCCGACAGGGTGATCACGGCCAGCGCCGCGGTCGCGACGGCGTTCAGCGTCTGCGTGGTCAGCAGGATGCACCGCTTCGGCAGCCGGTCGGCGACCGCCCCGCTGTACAGGCCGAGGGCCAGGATCGGCCCGAACTGCAGGGCCATTGTCACCCCGACGCTGAACGAGCTGCGGGTCAGGTCGTAGACCAGCCAGTCCTGGGCGATGCTCTGCATCCAGGTGCCGGTGTTGGCCAGGCTCTGCCCGCCGAGATAGATCCGGTAGCCGCGCACGCTGAGGGCGGCGAAGGCACCTCGTGCTGGCCGAACTGTCTCGGCGGTGGTCACGGACGTGCCTTCCTGTCGCTGGCTTCCCTCGACATTCTCGGCCCGGCCATACTTATATTGAAAGAGAATTACGTGACTTACAGTTATTGGGAAACCTTATGACCGGCTACGATCCCCAGCTCCTGGCGACGTTCCTCGCCGTCGAGCAGACCGGCAGCTTCACCCGGGCCGCGACCCGGCTCGGCCTGCAGCAGCCGACCGTCAGCCAGCACATCCGCCGGCTGGAGGAGCAGGTCGGCCGGACGCTCGTGCTGCGGGACACGCACTCGGTGTCGCTCACCGCCGACGGCGAGGTGATGACCGGGTTCGCGCGCAACATCCTCGCCACCAGCGAGCAGGCGGCCGCCTACTTCCGCGGCTCCCGGCCGCGCGGCCGGCTCCGCATCGGCATCTCCGACGACCTCGCCCTCACCGGGCTGCCGCAGATCCTGCGCGACTTCCGCCGGGACAACCCGCTGGTCGACTTCGACCTGACCGTCGACCAGAGCGGCCTGCTGCATCAGCGCCTGGAAGGCGACAAGCTGGACGTGTTCATCGGCAAGCGCCCGAGCGGCGAGGAGCGCGGCCAGCTAGTCAAGCGGGACCGGCTGGTCTGGGTGGGCACGCCGTCGACCAAGCTCGACCTGACCAGGCCGCTGCCGCTGGTGGTCTACCCGGCGCCGAGCCTGTCCCGGACCGAGATCCGCCGGGCGCTGAACCGGGCCGGGCTGCCGTTCCGCAGCGCCTGCGTCTGCCGCGGCGTCAACGGCCTCATCGCGGCCGTGGCCGCGGGCATCGGCATCTCCGCCCTCGCCGCCAGCCTGGTCCCGGCCCAGCTCACCCCGCTCGGCCCCGGGCACCGGCTGCCCGAGCTCGGCCTGATCGACCTGGTCCTGCTGACCAACCCGCGGACCCGCCGTCGCCCGGCGGTCAGCGCCCTGATCGCCACCGTCCTGGCCAGCGGATCGAAGTCGCTCTCGGCCGGCGGGGCGTGATCGCCTGAGCCGCCGGCGATGGTCAGCGGGCCGACCGGGTGGCGGCGACCTTCGCCTTGAGCGCGTCGAGGTCGGCCGGGCCGAGCCGATGTCGGCGGGCCGCGACCGGTTGACCGGGTTGACGACCAGCTTGGCGATCATCCGTTCGGCTATCGGCTCGAGGAGCGGCATGACCGCGGCGGGCACCGTGGGCAGCCGCGGGGCCGGCCGGGCGGTCACCTCGTCCCGCACCGCCTGCTGCTCGGCCGAGCAGCAGGCCAGCAGGCTGACACCCGGCCCCAGGTGCTCGACCGACCGGACGCCCTCGCCGGACGCCCGGGCCACGTCGATCCCGTCCGGCAGGTGGCCGAGGATCGGGAGGCCGAGGCGCCGGCTCTCCCGCTGCGCGGCGAAGAAGACCTCGCTGGTGACCAGGGCCGCCTTGATGAAGTCGGCGCCGAGGTCGTGCTGCTCGCGCACCGTGGCCACGGCGGCGGCCGAGCCGGCGTTGAACGGATCTGGTCGCCGGCGATGCGGACGTCCTGGCCGGGCCGCCGCGATCCGTCGCGGGGATCTACCACCGTGACGCCGCGGATCACCCATTCCGGCATCGCCGCTCGCCTCCCGTCCTGGCCCGGATTACGTTCATCCAATATATGTGATAACAGCAGTCGGCGGTATGATGGGCTCCGTCAGCGTCGGAGGCGGGAAGCGAGGCAACGGGTGGACTCGACGGGTTCGGCGGCAGCTGTGGCGGCGGTTCGGCCGATCGAATCGCGCTCCGTCGTCGAGCAGGTGATGATCGAGCTGCGCCGGTCGATCCTGTCCGGCGCGCTCGCCCCCGGCCGGGAGCTGTCGCTGCGCGAACTGGCCGAGATGCTGCAGGTCAGCATCATCCCGGTGCGGGAGGCGCTGCGCAGCCTGGAAGGCGAGGGCCTGGTGGTGACCCGGCCCGGGCGCAGCGCCCGGGTGGCGCCGCTGGACCTCGACGAGCTGCAGGGCCTGTACCGGCTGCGGCGCCGGCTCGAGCCGGAGATTGCCCAGCGGTCCTGCCGGCTGCTGTCCGACGCCGAGCTCGACCGCCTGGAGCGCGAGGCGGTGGGGTTCGGGGCGCAGAACCGGACCATGAACGACATCTACGACTCCCACCACGAGTTCCATCACGCGCTGCTCGCGCCGGCCGCCACCAGCTGGGACATCCGCATCCTGAGCACGCTGTGGCGGGCCTCGGAGCGTTACATCCGGATCGGCTGGGGGAGCCTGGACCCGGATCCGCAGGAGCACGCGCGGCGCGAGCAGTACCACGTCGAGCTGGTCGCCGCGTTCCGCCAGCGCGACCCCGAGGTCGCCGCGAGCGCGGTGCAGCAGCACCTGTCCCGCAACGAGCAGACCGCCCTGCTCGCCCTCGCCCCGGCCCCCGCTCGCATCACCCCGGTCAGCTAGCCGGGCCGCCCCGGACCCGGTCGATCAGGGCCAGGGCGTCACCGGGCTCGCGGTCGCTGGCCCACGCCACGTACTGATCGGGCCGGACCAGCGCGAGCGCCGGACCGCCCTGGTCAGGCAGGTCGAGGACGCGCAACGGCACCCTCCGTTCCCGGGCCGCCCGCTCGATCAGGCCGCAACCGCTGGCCATCCGGCGTATCAGCGTGAACCCCTCGCCGAGCTCGTCGTACAGTGAGCGGCCCGGCCCGAGCCAGGCGTGTGGCAGCAGTGCGCCCGCGTGCGGGTCGTCGGCGATGACCGGGGAGCCGTCGATCCGGATGCCGAGCACCAGGTCCAGGGAGTGGAACTCGGGCTGCTTGGCCCGCTGGATGCGTTCCCCGGCGGCCAGCCGGGCGCGTTCGCCGGCCGTGTCGTCCGCGTCGAGGTTGTCCGCCAGCAGTTCGGGAGAGGTCACCGCCATGTTCGCGGTCGCCTCGCGGATCACCCGCTCCTGGATGGGACGCCGTTCGAGCTGATAGCTGTCCAGCAGCGCCGGGCCGCCCCAGCCGTCCAGGGTGGCGGCCAGCTTCCAGCCCAGGTCGACGGCGTCGCCGAGCCCGGTGTTGAGCCCGTGCCCGCCGAACGGCGGGTTCAGGTGGGCCGCGTCCCCGGCCAGGAAGACGCGGCCGCGGCGCATCGTGCCGGCGATCTGCATCCGCGCCGTCCACGGGTCGGTGGACCGTACCACCGCGCCCGACGGCGCCCCGGTGGCGGCGTCGATCAGGCGGACCGCCTCCCGGGTGCCGGTCGCGGCGTCCACCCCGAACGCGATCAGCCACCAGGTGCCGTCCAGGTCGATCGGGCCCATCAGGGCCGGCGCGGCCGGGTTGATGATCCAGTAGTGCACGGCCGGCCCGTGCCGGACGTGCCGCCACAGGTCGGGGGCGGTGAACACCATGCCGAAGTTGGGACGCAGCGCGGCCTCGCGGGTGTAGGCGGCGCCGATCCGGTCCCGCACCACGCTGCGCGGCCCGTCGCAGCCAACCAGGTAGTCAGCAGCGGGGCCCGGTCGCGCAGCCGTCCGGCCAGGCCCCAGCGCCGCAGGTGCTGCATCGACCGCACGTTGACCGTCTTGCACCGCGGCCGGGCCCGGGAGACCGTGCTGCGCGGCTCCACGACCAGGCAGCCGATGCCGCGGCGGCCGAGTTCGACCGCGCAGGCCAGGCCGACCGGCCCGCCGCCGGCCACCACGACCGGGACCGTCCCCGGCAGGCTGGCCGCGCGCAGGCCGGCCCGGGGCAACGAGGCAGCGGTCAGGCTGGCTGGCTCGCCCACCGCTGGCACTCCTCGGCGAAGGCGAGCTGGCGCAGGTGCAGCGCATGGCCCAGGATGTGGTGGTCGATGCTGTGCCCGGTGGCCCGGGCGATGCTCGCGTCCACGAACGGGGCCGCGGTCAGCAGCTTGGCGAACTGCTCCACGTTGGCGGGCGTGCTGTCCCACAACGCGTCGAACTCGGCCAGCGCGTTGTGCACCGGCACCGTGATCCGGGGCGCCAGCCCGGGCAGGTGCTCGTCCGGCCACTGCGGCGCCGCGATCAGCTCGCGCACCGGCGTCGGCGCGTACGACCCGTGCGCCGCCTGCACCGCGGCCGCGGTCCACGTCGGCGCGGGCCCGAACATCACCTGGTCCCGCTGGTCGTACGGCAGGTCGATGGTCTCGTCCGGGGGCAGTGAGGCGAGCGCCTGGGCCGGGCCGCCCGCCCGGATGACGGCGCCCATGCCGGTGACGGACAGGCCGGTGAGGCGGAAGTCGATGTCGGAGGCCGCGATCATCAGGGCGATCATGCCGCCGATCGAGTGCCCGGTCAGGAACACCCCGCCGGCGCCGGACCGCGCCGCGGCCTGCGCGATCGCGTCCGCGAGGAGCGCTGCGTGCCGGGCGAAGGTGTTCTGGTGCGGCGGCAGCGCCGCGCTCCCGCCGTACCCGGGCCGGTCGAAGCAGACCACCCGGTACCCGGCTGCGGCCGCGACGTCCAGGAACGTCCCCTGCGCCGAGCCCGCGACGTCGTAGTAGCGGGCGGTGTACGTGCCGCCGTGCAGTGCGACGATGAGCGGCTTGTCCTGGCGGCCGGCTCCGTCAGCCGCTCCGTCAGCCGCTGGCCCCGCGGTCAGCGCCGCTATGACCTGCCCGTCCGTCGTGAATTCGATGGTGTCGCGCTGCCCGGCCATCGCCTGCCTCCTTGCCTTGGCTTCCCAGGACCTGCTGGTTTACCCTAGGCGATATATGTGATAACAGCAATGATGATACCGGGCCTTCACCGCGTTCGAGCGCCCTGGAATCCGGGTTTGAGGGCGTTCGCATCGCTGGTGGCGTGCTGCGCGATCAGCGCGAGGGCCCGCTCCCGGTCGCGGTCGTCGATCGCGTCTACCAGTTCGGCGTGCAGGGTGAGCCGGTCGGCGACGTACTCGGGCAGCGGGCGCTCGGTGTCGGGCAGCACCGCGAGGGTGTGAGACTCGATCTGGTCGAGCAGGTTCACGTACAGCGACCGGAGCATCGGGTTGGGGCTGACCGCGGCGATGCGGGCGTGCAGGGCCCAGTTCGCCCGCACGAACCGGTCCGGGTCCCGGCGTTCGGCCGCGGCGGCCATCTCGGCCAGCATCTCGCGCAGCTCGGCGATGTCGGCCGGGGAGGCGTGCCAGAGCGCGTCCTCGATGAGCAGCGGGTCGAGCGCGTCGCGGATGCGGACCGCCTCGGCCACCGAGGTCTGGCCGGTATCAAGGGCCAGCACGGAGTTGCCCAGCCGGACCATCGGCGACTGGGCGGCCGCGAACACCCCGCCGCCCGGCCCGGGCCGCACCGAGATGACCCCGCGCGACTGGGCGATGCGCACCGCCTCGTTGAACGTGCCGACCGAGACCTCGCAGCGGGCCCGCAGTTCTTCCTTCGAGCCGAGCCGGTCGCCCGCTACGGCTTCTTCCGCGATCGCGATGAGCTGGGCAGCCACCGATTCACCGCGGGACAGCCGCGGACCGGGCCTGGCCTCGGCCGGGGCCGGCCGCGACCGGCGCCAGTCCTGGGGCCGCAGCGCCGGAGCGTCGAAGCCGGCGTCGCCCGCCGAGGTGGTCATCGCGTCCCCTCCTCGCTGGGTAATTCCTCATAAAGAATATAGACAGAAGGCTTGACATGTCCAGACGCACTGACGGACGATCACCATAATCATCATGTGGAATTAGGAGTTGTGATGATCGAGCCGCAGCAGTTCCGGGACCTGATGGCCGGCGTCTGTGCTCCGGTGACCGTCGTGACCACCATGACCCAGGACGGACCGCACGGTGCCGTAGACGTTCCGCACGGGGCCACGGTCAGCTCGTTCGCCTCCCTGTCCCTGAACCCGCCGCTGGTCAGCGTGGCGTTCGACCGCGGGTCGGCGCTGCTGCGCCAGATCCAGGCGGCCGGCCGGTTCGGCGTCAACGTCCTCGGCCAGGCCCAGGACGAGCTGGCGGTGACCTTCGCCCGCCGCGGCGCCGACCGGTTCGCCGGGGCGCACTGGTTCACCGACCACGAACTGCCCCGGCTGGCCGACGCGCCCGGCTGGGTGGTCTGCGAGCTGGACCGCACCATCGAGGCGGGCGATCACCTGCTGCTGTTCGGGCTGGTCACCGCGGCCAGCAGCCGGCCGGAGCTGGCCCCGCTGGTCTACGCCCACCGGACCTTCGGCACGCACTCGCGGTTCGCCGAACGGCCCCGTCCGAGCATCGCCGACCTCATCGCCGCGTGCGCCAGCTGAGCGCCTGCCCCCGTCCCGAAGGAGAGACCCATGACCGCTACGACCGATCACCGGACCGCCGTGCCTGACACCACTGGGCCTGACGCGGCCGAGCTCGTCGCCCGGGTGACGGAGCTGCACCCGCTCCTGCGCGCGAACGCCGCCGCGGGGGAGGAGGACCGGCGGGTGGCCGAGGAGAGCATGCGGGCGCTGCAAGAGGCGGGCATCCTCCGGATCGCCCAGCCCCGGCGCTACGGCGGCTACGAGACCTCGATGCGCACCATGCTCGACGTGTCGGCCGCGGTCGGCGAGGCCGACGGCGGCACCGGCTGGGTGGTCACCCTGCTGAACGTGTGCTCCTGGATGGTCGGCACCTACCCCCGGCAGGCCCAGGACGACGTGTGGAAGGACAACCCGGACGCGCTGATCTCCGGCGTCCTCGCGCCGACCGCCGAGGCCCGCAAGGTGGACGGCGGCTACCAGGTCACCGGCCGGTGGTACTGGAACTCCGGCTCCTGGCACGCCCACTGGGCGGTGCTCGGCATCCCCATCACCGACGAGGCCGGCGAGGTCGTCGACCAGGGCCTGGCCCTGATCCCGCGGGCCGACCTGGACCTGGAAGAGACCTGGTTCGTGGCCGGGATGAAGTCGACCGGCAGCAACTGCCTGATCGCCAACGACGTGTTCGTGCCCGCCCACCGCATCGTGTCAGTGCCGCCCGCCATCGAGGGGCACTACGCCACCGAGTTCGACAGCGAGGCCTTCTACCGCTCGGCCTTCGTCCCGATCCTGGCCCTGGTGCTGGCCGGCCCGCAGCTCGGCCTGGGCCGGGCGGCGCTGAACATCGTGCGGGAGAAGGCGGCCAAGAAGCCGATCTCCTACACCTTCTATACCGCGCAGGCCGACTCGGTCGCCTTCCAGCTGCAGCTGGCCGAGGCGGCGATGCTGATCGACACCGCCCACCTGCACGCCTACCGCGCCGCCGACGACATCGACGGGGCCGCCGCCGCGGGCGTCTACCCCGACTTCCTGGCCCGCGCCCGGGTCCGGGCCGACACCGGCTGGGCCATCGAGCACATCGGAAAGGCCATCGACATCCTGCTGTCCGCGCACGGCGCGGGCAGCTTCGCCGAGGCCAACCCGCTGCAGCGCATCTGGCGCGACTCCTCGGTCGCCGCGCGGCACGCGGTGGTGCTGCCGGTGATCGGGTATGAGGTCTACGGCAAGGCCCTGCTGGGTCGCGAGGACCACATCACCCCGCTGGTGTAAGCCCCCGCGATTCCCGGTAGCCCTCAAAAAGCGGAGTATCAGACCATGCGCATCGCCAATCACGAAAGCCGCCTCGTCGTCGTCACCGGCGAGCAGGGCCACGAGCTCGCCCACGACGTCGAGAAGAACAGCAGCGGCCGGTTCGGTCCCGAGCCGCAGTCCGTCTACGAGGACTGGGACGCCTTCACCGGCTGGGCGGCCGCGGCCCGCTGGGAGGGCGGCACGCCGGTCCGGCCGGACGCCCTGGGCTCGCCTGCCCCGGCGCCGCGCCAGGTGTTCGGCATCGGCCTGAACTACCGCGACCACGCGGCCGAGTCGGGCCTGCCGGTGCCGACCGGCGAGCCGCCGGTGTTCACCAAGTTCCCCAGCTGCATCACCGGTCCGTACGGCGACATCGAGCTGCCGCCGGACGGCCACACCGACTGGGAGGTCGAGCTGGTGGCCGTCATCGGCCGCCGCGCCCGTCACGTCCCGGCCGAACGGGCGCTGGATCACGTGGCCGGTTACGCCGTCGGCCAGGACGTGTCCGAGCGCATCCTGCAGCTCGCCGCCCAGCCGCCGCAGTTCAGCATGGGCAAGTCGCTGCCCGGCTTCGGCCCGGTCGGCCCCTGGCTGGTTACCCTGGACGAGTTCGCCGATCCGGGCGACCTGGCGCTCGGCTGTGACATCAACGGCGAGCAGGTGCAGTCCAGCCGGACCGGCCAGCTGATCTTCAGCGTCCCGGCGCTGGTGGCGAACCTGTCGGCCAGCGTCGTGCTGCTGCCCGGCGACGTCATCTTCACCGGCACCCCGTCCGGCGTCGGCCTGGGCCGCGACCCGCAGCGCTGGCTGGCCGACGGGGACGTCCTGACCAGTCATATCGAAGGCATCGGCGAGATGCGGCACCGGTTCGTCGCCGCCGCACCCGTTCGGAAGGAGAACTGACGATGGCCCTGCACCGGCTCACGTCCGTCACCATGGGCGTCCCCAACGTCGACGAGACCGCCGCCTACTACGCCGACTTCGGCCTCCAGCGCGGCGACGACTCAGGCCAGGAAACCTGGTTCAGCACCCGCGACGGCGGCCGCCAGCTCCGCATCGTGCCCGCCGCCACCCGGCGTCTGGTGGACCTGCACGTCGGCGTGGACGATGCCGACGACCTAGATCGCGCGGCGGGCAACCTGCACAATCTCGGCATCGAGGTCGAGCGCGGCCCGGGCTGGATCAGCGCGGTGGAGAAGGTGACCGGCACCCGCGCCTACCTCGAGATCGCCGAGCGGCTGACCCAGGACACGGTGGCTCCGACCCCGTACAACGGGCCGGGCCGGACCGAACGGCCCGACGTCCGGGCGCCCGGGATCCTGCGCGAGGACCGCGTCGCCCCGCGCAAGCTCGGGCACGCCGTGATGGGCTCGACCGACCCGCAGGCGACCGAGGCGTTCTTCACCTCCGGGCTCGGCTTCAAGATCAGCGACCGGATCAAGGGCGCCGGCACGTTCATGCGCTGCTCCACCGACCACCACAACGAGCTGGTCCTGGGCGCGCCGGTCTCCTTCCTGCACCACACGTCGTGGCAGGTCGACGACGTCGACGACGTCGGCCGGGGGGCCGCCACC
>JAICWX010000362.1 GCA_025934635.1 Streptosporangiaceae bacterium
AGAGCCGTCCTCCTTGCCCCAGCGCAGGTAGCTGGCGGCGCGGCGGGCCCGGTCGCCCAGCTCGGCCGGGTCGTCGCCGATCGCGGTGACGTGGCCGATCTTGCGGCCGGGGCGGACCGGCTTGCCGTACATGTGCACCTTTATCGCCGGGTCGGCGGCCATCACGTGGATGTAGCGGTCGTAGACGTCGGCGTCGTCGCCGCCGAGGACGTTGACCATCACCGCGGCCGGGGCGGTCATCGCCGGCGAGCCGAGCGGCAGGTCCAGGACGGCCCGCAGGTGCTGCTCGAACTGCGAGGTGCGGGCGCCCTCGATGGTCCAGTGGCCGGTGTTGTGCGGGCGCATCGCGAGCTCGTTGACCAGCAGCCGGTCCCTGGTCTCGAACAGCTCCACCGCCAGCAGGCCGGTGACGCCCAGCACCTTGGCGATCAGCAGCGCCAGTTCCTGGGCGGCGGCCCGGCGGCCGGGGTGCAGGCCGGGGGCGGGCGCGATCACCTCCCGGCAGATGCCGTCCCGCTGGACCGTCTCCACCACCGGGTAGACCGCGCCCTGGCGGTGCGGGGAACGCGCCGCGACCACGGCCAGCTCGCGGTCGAAGGCGACATGCTCCTCGGCCATCAGGTCGATGCCGTGGGCCAGCCCCATATCAGCCAGTACGGTGCTGGCCTCGGCGGCGTTCGCGCAGACCCAGACGCCGCGGCCGTCGTAGCCGCCGCTGACCGCCTTGAGCACCACCGGCCAGGTGCCGGCCGCGAACGCCTCGACCTCGGCCAGGGTGGCGGCCGGCGCGAACCGCGGGCAGGCGATGCCCAGGCCGGTCAGCCGCTCGCGCATGGCCAGCTTGTCCTGGGTGAAGCGGAGCGCGGCGGCGCCCGGCCGGACCGTGACGCCGTCACCCTCCAGCGCGGCCAGGTGCTCGCCGGGCACGTGCTCGTGGTCGAACGTGATGACGTCGCAGCCGGCCGCGAAGGCGCGCAGGTCCTCGAGCGAGCGGTAGTCCCCGAGCTGGGTTCCGGCTGCCACCTGGGCCGCGCTCTCGCCGGCCGCCGCCGCCAGGACGCGGAAGCCGGCCGCCAGGCCAGTGGCGGCCTGGCTGGTCATCCGGGCGAGCTGGCCGGCGCCGACCATGCCCACCACGGGGGACGCCGGGACGGTGCGCGGCGTCTCGGGATATTCGGTCACGCACCGTACCCTACGGGACCGCCGCCCGCGGCTGCGGCCAGGATGTAACGCAATCGTTTCCTAGCGGTCCAGGTTTTCCTGCTACGAAACATGAGAACCTTTCGCCCTGCATAGAGCGGGGTAAACAACGTAAAGAACAGATCCCAGGCGGAGGGAGCGCGCGATGGCGACACGCGATCAGGACGTCACCCAGAGCGGTGACGCGGGTCCGGGCGTTCTCGTCCGGGAAGGCACGTACGGCTCCACGGTCTTCGAGGTCGAGCCGGGCGGGGCGGAGTTCATCCCGCTCAACGAGCGGCATGGCCGCCCGCTCCAGCTGTTCTGGACCTGGACCTCGCCGAACATGGAGTTCGCCACGATCTTCGTCGGCGTGCTCGCGGTGGCGGGCTTCGGCCTCGGCTTCTGGTCGGCCGCGCTGGCGCTGCTGCTCGGCAGCGCGATCGGCGGCGTCACCCAGGGGATCTTGTCGCAGCGCGGCCCGAGGTACGGGGTGCCGCAGATGGTGCTGAGCCGGCTCGGGTTCGGCTACTGGGGCAACGTCTTGCCGGCCGGGCTGAACTCGGTCACGGCCGGCATCGGCTGGTTCGCGGTGAACAGCGTCAGCGGCGCGCTGGCGCTGAACGTGCTCACCCACCTGCCCGAGGTCCTGTGCCTGCTCATCATCGTGGCGGTCCAGCTCGCGGTGGCGTTCTTCGGCTACAACCTGGTGCACGTCTTCGAGCGGTACGCGTTCCCGGTCCTCGCCATCATCTTCCTGATCGCGTCGGTCGTCATCCTGAGCAAGGCCCACCCCGGGGCCTCGCACCACACGATTCCCGGCGCGTGGCTGCTGACGTTCGGCGCCGCGTTCGGCTACGCGGTCGGCTGGAACCCGTACGCGTCGGATTACACCCGCTACTTCAAGCCGGACGCCGACAAGCGGGCCATCGCCCTGTGGGCCGGGCTCGGGCTGTTCATCTCCTGCGCGTTCCTCGAGATCGTCGGCGCGGCCGTCGGCACCGCGGTCGGCGCCGGCGACGCGCTCGGCGGTCCCGGCGGCATGACCAGCCTGCTGGCCACCCCGCTGGCCGACCTGACGCTGCTGGCCATCGCGCTCGGCGCCGTCTCGGCCAACGTGCTCAACATCTACTCCGGCGCGCTGTCGTTCACCGCGCTCGGCATCCGGCTGCCGCTCTCGCTGCGCCGGGCGATCGTGGCCCTCGGGTTCGGCATCATCGGGTTCTTCCTGGCCTGGAGCGGGCTGAGCAACGCGGGCACCAAGTACGAGAACTTCCTGCTGATCATCGCGTACTGGATCGCCCCGTGGCTGGCCGTGTTCTTCTGCGACCAGCTGCTGCGCAAGGACCCGGAGGAGACGCTGCTGTTCGACAAGCGGCACCTGAACTGGGCCGGGCCGGTGGCCATGCTGGTCGGGATGGGCATCTCGATCGGGCTGTTCTCCAACCAGACCGAGTACATCGCGCCGGTGCCCGCGCATGTGGGTGCCGTCGGCGACCTGACCTTCGAGGTCGGCTTCCTGATCACCGCCGCGGTCTACCTGACCTGGCATGCCGTCGCCGGGACGGGGCGGGAGAAGACGCTCGCCACGACCACCTGACCGTGCTCGCCGTTGCCGTTCTGTGGCCTGTTTCATAGCCCGCTTCCAGGGAAGGCGGAGGTCCTGCCGAGCCACGGCCGGTAGCATGTGCGGGTCTTAGAAAGGCCTGTACGGGGGTTTCGCACGGGTTTGACGCTGTTCTTTGCTGCTGTTTCGATAGTTCCGTCCCGAAAGGACCGTTTCGTATGCCCAGGCTGGTGAGCCTACGTAAACGCTGCGTGGACCTGATTCCTGAACTCGCTAAGTTCGGCGTGGTCGGCCTGATCGGCTCGGTCGTCGACCTGGGCGGAGCGGCTTACCTGCACGGGGCTGAGGGCATCGGGCCGATGTTCTCCAAGGCGATATCCCTGATCGCCGCCACCGTGGTCACCTACCTGGGCAGCCGGTTCTGGACCTTCAGGCACCGGGTCAACCAGGCGCTGCTGCGCGAGGGCATGCTGTTCGTCGGGCTGAACGTGGTCGGCCTGGTCATCGCGGAAGCCGTCATCGCGTTCGTCAGCTACGGGCTCGACCTGAAGCACGTGCTGGCCTACAACGCGGCCAGCGTGGTCGGCACCGGGCTGGGCACCATCTTCCGGTACTTCTCCTACAAGAAGTGGGTCTTCCTGGCCGGCACGCCCGCGGCCACGGTCGCGGCGGGCGAGGCCACGGTGTCCGGGCTGACCGCGGTGGCCGGGACCTTCGAGGAAGAAGCGCTGCTCGACGAGCTGCTCGACACCGCCGAGGCGTCGCGCCGCTAACTCACGCGCGGTCTTGTTAGGCGGGACCGTTAGGCGGGACCGCGGACCGGCTGGGTGCGGATGCCGTGCTGCGGCGGGTTCCGGGGCAGGAAGACCGCGAACGTGGCGGGCTTGGCCTTGATCAGCACCACCCGGCCGCCGTCGGCCGCCGCCATCGTCCGGGCCAGCGCCAGCCCGAGGCCGGTACCCTCCGGGCGGCCGCTGACGCTGCGCTCGAAGATCCGCGGCACGAGCTCCGGCGGGACGCCCTTGCCCTCGTCCCTGACCTCGATCACCACCGAACGCGAGTTCTGCGAGGTCTGCAGGGTCACCGTCCCCCCGCCGTGCATGAGCGCGTTGTCCAGCAGGGTGGCCAGCACCTGGGCCAGGCCGCCGGGGGTGACGTGGGCCTGCAGGCCGCGCACGCCGATGACCACGAGCTTGCGGCGTACCCGGCGGAAGGCCGGCTCCCACTCCACGACCTGCTGCCGGACGATCTCGTCGATGCCGGTCAGGGCGGCCGAGGACGTCGCCCGGCGGGCCGGGCTGAGCAGCTGGGTGACCACGTCGGCGAGGCGCTCGGCCTGGGCGAGCGCGGCGCTGCCCTCCTCGCGGACCACGTCCGGGTCGTCCGCCGACGCGATCATCTCCTCCAGCCGCATCGACAGGGCGGTGAGCGGCGTGCGCAGCTGGTGCGACGCGTCCGCGGTGAGCTCACGGTCGGCGGCGAGCAGGCTGCTGAGCCTGCGCGCCGACGTGTCGATGCCGTCGGCCACCTGATCCAGGTCGGGCACCCCGTACCGGCGCCCGAGCGGGCGCGGATCGCCCCGGCCGAGCCGTGAGGCCGCCTCGGCGAGCTCCTCGACCGGCCGGCCCAGCCGGCCCGCGACCACGGCGGTCAGCCAGCCGGCCAGCGCCGTCGCCGCCACCAGGGCCGCCACGGTCACGCCGACCGCGGCCCCGCTGCGCCCGGTGGCGATCACCAGCGCGGGCACGCCCACGACGAGGACCGCGATCACCGCCACGGCGGCGCCCCAGAACCACAGCCGCTTACGCATGGCCGGGCCGGTCGGGGGTGGAGCGGTCAGTCGCCGCGTTCAAAGCGGAATCCCACGCCCCGGACGGTGGTGATGTACCGCGGGCTGTGCGCGTCGTCGCCGAGCTTGCGGCGCAGCCAGGAGATGTGCATGTCGAGCGTCTTGGTCGACGTCCACCACTTGGCGTCCCAGACCTCGCGCATGATCTGCTCGCGGGTGACCACCTTGCCCGCGTCCCGCAGCAGGATCCAGAGCAGGTCGAACTCCTTGGTGGTGAGGTCGAGCTCGGTATCGCCGTGCCAGGCCCGGCGGGCTTCCGGGTCGATCCGCACGCCGTGCGCGGCCGAGCCCTCCGCGGTTCCCCGGCGCAGCAGCGCGCGCACCCGGGCCAGCAGCTCGGCCAGCCGGAACGGCTTGGTGACGTAGTCGTCGGCGCCCGCGTCCAGGCCGACCACGGTGTCCACCTCATCGGCCCGCGCGGTGAGGATCAGCACCGGCACGGCGTACCCGCCGGCCCGGACCCGGCGGCATACCTCGAGCCCGTCCAGCTCGGGCAGGCCGATGTCGAGCAGGATCAGGTCGACGCCCTCGCCCAGCGCCTTGTCGAGCGTGCTGGGGCCGTCCGCGGTGACGTCCACCTCGTAGCCCTCCCGGCGCAGCGCGCGGGACAGCGGTTCGGAGATCGACGTATCGTCCTCGGCGAGCAGCACGCGGGTCATGAGTAAATAGTAAAGGAACAGTAAAAAAATAACGCCCTCGGGGCCAATTCCGGCCGGGCTCAGGCGGGGGTGATGCCGTGGCGGCGGCGGGGCGGGGTGCGGTCCTTGCCGCGGGCGGCGGCGAAGCGGCGGATCAGGTCGGCGCGCAGGTCTTCCGGTTCGACGATGTCGTCGACGACCAGCTCGGAGGCCAGCCGCAGGATGTCGATGTCGCGCTCGTACTCGCCGCGGAGCCGGGCGGTCTCGGCGGCCCGTTCGGCCTCGTCCGAGATCTGGTCGAGCTTGTTGGCGTAGACCGCGTTCACGGCGGCCTCGGCGCCCATCACGGCGATCTTCGCGGTCGGCAGGGCCACGGTGGCGTCGGGGTCGAAGCCGGGGCCGGCCATCGCGTACAGGCCGGCCCCGTAGGCCTTGCGGACCACGACGCAGATCTTGGGCACGGTGGCGTCCGCCATCGCCGCGATCATCTTGGCGCCGTGCCTGATGATGCCCTGCCGCTCGACCGCGGTGCCGACCATGAAGCCGGGGACGTCGGCCAGGAACAGCAGCGGGATGCCGAACGCGTCGCAGATGCCGATGAACCGGGCCGCCTTGTCGGCCGAGTCGACGAACAGGACGCCGCCCTTGAACATCGGGTTGTTGGCGATGATCCCGGTGACCTGGCCGTCCAGCCGGGCGAAGCCGGTCACCACCTCGCGCGCCCACAGCGCGTGGACCTCGTAGAACGAATCCTCGTCGGCCAGCCCGCGGACGAACCGGCGCATGTCGAACGCCTGCCGCTCGCTGGCCGGCACCAGCGCCCGCAGGTCCACCGCCTTGGGCGGACGCGGCGCGGCCACCGGCACCGGCGCGGACCAGTTCTGCGGCAGGTAGGACAGGTACGTCCGGACCGCCTCCAGCGCGTCGGCCTCGGAGGACGCCAGGAAGTGCCCGCTGCCGGAGGTGGTGCAGTGCAGCCGGGCGCCGCCCAGCTCCTCCAGCGTGGTCTTCTCGCTGACGACCATCTCGACCATCCGCGGGCTGCCCAGGTACATCGAGGCGTTGCCGTCCACCATGGCGGTGAAGTCGCAGAACGCCGGGATGTAGGCGCCGCCCGCCGCGGACGGGCCGAACAGCGCGCAGACCTGCGGAATCGACCCCGACGCGCGGATCTGGGTGCGGAAGATGCGCCCGGCCCCGCGGCGCCCGGGGAACATCTCCACCTGGTCGGTGATGCGGGCCCCGGCCGAGTCGACCAGGTAGATCATCGGGATCTGGGCGTCGTAGGCCTTCTCGATGACCCGGATGATCTTCTCCACGGTGCGGGCGCCCCACGACCCGGCCTTGACCGTGGAGTCGTTCGCCATCAGCGCCACCGGGCGGCCGTCCAGCACGGCGGTGCCGGTGATCACGCCGTCCGCGGGCAGCCCGTCGGCCAGGGCGTTGGCGTACCGGCCGTCCTCGGTGAAGCTGCCCTCGTCGACCAGCAGCGCGATCCGCTCGCGGGCGAAGAGCTTGCCGCGGGCCGCGGCGGCCTCGTGGTAGCGCGGCGCGCCGCCCCGCTCGATGGTCTCGCGCAGCTTGGGAAGGTCGGTGCCCGGCTCAGTCACCCTCCCAAGGCTAGCGCCGCCCGGAGCGCTATCCCGAGGGCGCCGGGCGCGTTCAGCGAACTATGGGACAACTCAGCAAAAACCTGGCGTCACTCTTGTGAATATTCCCAGGTCAGGAGGTGATACTTAGGGGAGCGACGGAAGAGAAGGTACGGATGAGACGCAAGGGCCTGAGAGGCAAGGGCCTGAGCCGCCGGGAAGTACTCCAGGGCGGCGGGATCGCGGTCATGGGCGCCGGCGGCCTGACGCTCGCGGGTATCGCCGGGTACGCGTGGCCGCACGACAAGGCGGCCGCCGCCACCATCAACATCGGAACCGCCCCGGCCACGCCGAACGACGCCCGCGGCGTGCTGCACTTCGTGAGCCGCCCCGACCTGACCCCGCCCGCGCTGACCATCGCCCAGCACGGCCCGGCCAGCTCGGACCCGGCCTACTTCATCCTGGCCCCGGCCGGCTATCCGCTCAAGGGTCCCGGCACCCCGGGGCTGATGATCCTGGACCGGGCCGGCCAGATCGTCTGGTACGCGCCGAACACCGCGTTCCCGCCCAGCAAGGGCAAGGGCCGGATGGACCTCGAGGTCCAGTCCTACCGGGGCCAGCCCGTGCTGACCTGGTGGCAGGGCACGGTGATCACGGGCTACGGGGAAGGCCAGGCGGTCATCGCCGACAGTTCGTACCGCACCATCGCCACCGTCAAGGCCGGCAACGGCCTCCAGGCCGACCTGCACGAGTTCGTCATCACGCCGCAGGACACCGCCCTCATCACCGCCTACCGCCCGGTCACCACGAACCTGTCCGCGATCGGCGGCCCGGCCACCGGGGTGGCGCTGTCCGGCGTGGTGCAGGAGATCGACATCGGAACCGGCAAGGTGCTGTTCGAGTGGGACAGCCTGGACCACGTCCCGGTCACCGACACCTACGCGCCGTTCGCCGGCGGCACCAAGGCCAAGCCGTTCGACTACCTGCACATCAACTCGATCGCGATCGCGCCGGACGGCGACCTGCTGCTGTCCGCCCGCGACACCAGCGCGATCTACAAGGTGTCCCGGCCCAGCGGGAAGATCGCCTGGACGCTCGGCGGCAAGCGCTCCAGCTTCGAGATGGGACCGGGCGCGACGTTCTGGTTCCAGCACCACATCACGCCGCTGACCGCGAGCACGGTGAGCATCTTCGACGACGGCGGCGCCCCGCCGCAGCAGGAGAAGCAGTCCCGCGGCATCATCCTCGACCTGGATACCAGCGCGATGCGCGCCACGCTGACGCAGGCCTACACCCACCCGGCCGGCCTGGCCGCCGCCAATCAGGGCAGCATGCAGGTGCTGGCCGACGGCCGGGTGCTCGTCGGCTGGGGCAACCTGCCGTACTTCTCGGAGTTCGCGGCGGACGGCACGCTGCTGCTGGACGGCCAGTTCCCGGTCGGGGACCAGTCCTACCGGACCTTCACCGCCAGCTGGGCCGGTCACCCCACGGACAAGCCAGCGGTGGCGGCCCGGATCAACCCGGCCGGCGGTTCGGTCGTCTACGCCAGCTGGAACGGGGCCACCGCCGTGGACACCTGGACGGTGCTCGCGGGCCCGGCCGGGAGCGCGCTGGCGCCGGTCGGCTCGCAGCGGCGTTCGGGCTTCGAGACGATGATCACGGTGAACACG
>JAICWX010000576.1 GCA_025934635.1 Streptosporangiaceae bacterium
GAACATCACTCTCAGCTAAGCCCCGGTTAAGCGCGGATTAAGCGGCGGGACCCCCCGCAGGGTAGGGGGGTCCCGCCGTTTCATTATGCGCCCGGTTCTCCCTACTTTTCCTATCGGAAAAGATGCTAATGTTGCTGCTGCGACTCCGGCGGGCATCCGCGTCCGGAGTCGCATCTGTTTCCGCGGGTCCCGCCGGAGTATCAGCCGGCCATCGACCCGGAGGGGACATTGCCTACCCGTCGCATTCTCGAACTGAATGTCGTAGTGGTTCTCGCCATGCGGCCGGTGTTCGGCCTCGTCCGGCTTTGGACGCGCAAGACACTCGATTCCGCGCAGCCAGGGTCCGTCAGTCACGGCCTGGCCGAAGTCCTCACGGTGGTGACCTGACATGCCGGGTAGCGCTCCCGCAACGACCAATGCCGGCCTGGCCGCCGGCCTCCAGCAGCCGCAGACCACGATCGAGGCGCCGGGCGGCCCGTTCATCCGCCACAGCCAGCCTGGCCGCCGTCCGATCTACAACCTGTCGGGTGTCCCGTACCTGACCAGCGGCAACATCATCACGCAGCCCATGGTGGCCGTCCCCGGCTACTACCGCGGCTTCCGCATGACGTTCCAGTCCTCGGGCGGCTCGGGCGGCACCGGCCAGACCGTGAACCCGGACGCGCCCTACAACATCGCGTCTCTCGTCACGCTCAAAGACGCATTTGGGACGCCTATTATCGTAGCTCCGGGCTATGAGGCGTTCTACCTGATCCCGCTCTACGGAGGTCAGTTCGGATGGCAGGGCACGAGGTTCATTAACAACCTCCCCAGCTTCTCCGCGTTCGCTGCCGCGTCCTACAACTTCACCTTCAGCACGTACCTGCCGTTCGAGTTTTCGAAGGGGTACGGGGTCATCTCGGGCGCCAACGCGTCCCTGCTCCCCACGCTGACGATGAACATCGCGGCCGGCACTTCGCTGGCCACGGGCGGCACCGCCCCGACCGGCGCGACCCTGGCAGTCCAGAACGATGCGGACTACTACTGGCTGCCGGAGGGCGTGGCGGTGGAGCCGCCGGGCTTGGGCACGACGATGCAGTGGATCTATCAGCAGGCCAACCCCACTTTTTCGGCCGGGAGTACGACCACTGTCCAGCTTCCGAGGCTCGGCGGCTACATTGCCGCACTGATTCTCGAAATCCGCGACTCGACCGGCGCCCGCGTGGATGCCTGGCCGACCGGCCTCAACCGGCTCCGGATCATCGTCGACGGCGTTCCGCTCATCGACTCGTCGATGAACGAGATCTACGACGACATGGCCATCCAGCTCGGCGTGGGCGATGCCGGGAACGTGATCGCCAACGTCGGCCGGCCGACCGGCACCATCTGCATCACCCGGCGTACCTCGCTCGGCCAGGTCGACTTCGGCATGTTCGACACCGGGGAGACCTACCTGAGCACCAACCCGGGGACGCTGATCGAGATCCAGGGCACGCCCTGGGGCTCCGGCGGCACCGGTCCTTACACCCTGTCGGTGATCGCGGCCCAGGTGGTTCCGGCCGGGACGCTGATCCAGGGCCTGCCGGAGGTCTGACATGTCCGGACTGAGCCTGCGGGGCGCCACCATGCGCGGCCCCGGCCCCTCGTTCACCGCCACCGCGGCGGGTCCCCCGAGCACGTCGGGGACCACCGCCACGCAGCAGGCGTACGGCACCGCGCCGGCCGTCGGCCCGTCGACCGCCCGCAACGGGGCGATCATCGCCGGCGTGGTGGGCGCCGGGCTGCTGGTGTTCCTCTGGTCGACGCTCCCGCGCTGACCGGTACCGCGAAACATCGGAAGGAGATCCGACCGTGAACAAGTCCTTCGTCTGGGGCGCCGTGGTCGGGCTGGGTGCGACGTGGGCATACCACGCGTTCCTGCGCCCGCTGCCGACCGCCAAGAGCGGGAGCTGACGTGAAGCCGACTTCAATCCTGGCGCTGGCCGGCCTGGTCGTGACCGGCGTCATCGTGGCTGACTTCCTGATCCACCCCAAGGGGACCCAGGCAGCGGCCAACGGAATCGTGTCGATCGAGAAGCCGGCGTTCTCCGCGCTGCTCGGGACGGCTCCCCGCTGATGGGGTGCCAGCCGTGCGAGGAGCGCCGGGCGCGGCTCCTGGCGATGGCCCAGGACGGCACCGCGCTGCCCGCCCGTGACTGGGCGTTCTACGCCGGGTGGGGCCTGGCCCTGGCGCTCGGCGCCGGGCTGCTGTGGTCCCGCCGGAGCGCAGCCAAGCAGTAGAGGAGGCAGAGGGTGAAGTACACGACGGACAACGTGCCGGCCCGCGGGGCCGGGGCGTTCATGCCGGTACTCAACGCGTGCGTCTCGGCGCGTGCCCCGCAGTGGGGCATGGTCCAGGTGACCGGCCACCCGGGAGACCTGGCGGTGGACTCCCCCAAGCCGTCAGCGCTGCCGGACGGCCCGCTGATGCGGTCGGCGCAGCCGTCGTACAACAGCCCTGACGTGTTCTTCCCCTCCGTCTACTTCACCCGCATAGCGCGCGGGTTCCGGCCGGCTAACAACACGGTCCGCGTCATGTCGACCAATGAGGTGCCGATCCCGGCCCGCCGGATGGTCCTCGTGGCGAAGATCGCGCAGCGCGCCCCGCGCGTCGGCGGGCAGCGCCAGGTGACCTGGCCGCCCGCCCCGCAGGCATGGCAGAACATCACGCCCGGAGGCGTCCAGTGACCGAGACCCGCGAGCACGAGGAGACCGGGCACGCGGGCGGCTCCGGCCTGACCCGCAAGTGGCACAAGGTCCCCATCTGGGCGTGGACGCTCGGCGGCACCGTCGCCGTGGTGATCGCGGTCAAGTGGTTCCGCAACCGCGGCTCCTCGGCCGCGGGTTCCTCGAGCACGGGCACCGGGACGAACACGGCCAACTGCTACGACATCAGCGGGTCGCTGGTCCCGTGCGCGCAGGCCGCCGCCAACAACGCCTCCGGAGGCGGGGATCTCGGCGGGACGCTCGGCGGGATCTACACCGGCACCACGTCGACCGGGACCACGAGCTCCACCGGGACCGGGACCACGAGCGGGACGACCAGCTCCACCGGCACGCCGGCCCCGCCGTCCGGGCGGCTGCTCCCGCCGGTCGGCCTGCGCCTGGCCAACCCGGGCAAGACCGGGGTCAAGGTGGCATGGCTGCCGGTCCCCGGGGCGTCCGGCTACGTCGCGCTGTGCAAGAAGGGCGGCGCCAACGGCCAGGTGGTCAACGGCCCGTTCAACGTCGGCTCCTCGCAGACCTACGCCAATTTCGGGAGCCTCCAGGCGGGCACCAAGTACACCGCGTTCGTCTGGCCGTCCAGCTCCACGATCGAGGGCGGTCCCGGTTCCGGCCAGCCTCACGCCGAGTTCGCATTCAGCACGAGCAAATAGGGAGGGCCAGTGCCCAAGTACACCCGGCCCCCGCAGGGCGGCCCGATCCGCGTCCCCGCGCCCGTGCAGAACCC
>JAICWX010000084.1 GCA_025934635.1 Streptosporangiaceae bacterium
AGGCTCGGGGGCGGGCGAAGGCTCGGGGGCGGGCGAAGGCTCGGGGGCGGGCGAGGACTCGGGGTCGGGGGAAGGCTCGAGGTCGAGCTTGAGGGAGGGCTTGAGGCCGGCGATGCGGGCTAGCAGGCCGTTGATGAAGGCGGGCGAGGCGTCGGTGGACAGGTCGCGGGCCAGCAGCACGGCCTCGCTGATCGCCACGCCGTCCGGGACGTCGTCCGCCCACAGCAGCTCGTAGAGGCCGATCCGGAGCACGTTGCGGTCCACCGCGGGCATCCGGTCCAGGGTCCAGCCCTCGGCGTACTCCCCCATCAGCTCGTCGATCCGGGCTCGGTGCACGGTGACGCCGCGGACCAGGTCCGCGGCGTACGGGGAAACGGGCGGGCTGCCCATGGTGATCCGCTCGGCGAGCAGGTCAAGGACGGGCAAGCCGCGCAGTTCGGCCTCGAACAGGACGTCCAGGGCCCGCTTGCGCGCCTTGCTCCGGGCGGGTGGCACCTAGGCCCGGCCGAGGTACTGGCCGGTCCTGGTGTCGACCTTGATCTTCTCGCCGGTGGAGATGAACAGCGGGACCTGGACGGTGGCGCCGGTCTCGAGGGTGGCGGGCTTGGTGCCGCCGGTGGACCGGTCGCCCTGCACGCCGGGGTCGGTCTGGCTGATGGTGAGCTCGACCGCGGCCGGCATGTCGACGTACAGCGCGTTGCCCTCGTTGAAGGCGACCGTGACGGTCTGCTCCTCGAGCAGGTAGTTCGCCGCGTCGCCGACCACGGCCGCGGGTACCCGCGGCTGGTCGTAGTCCTGCGTGTCCATGAACACGAAGTCGGCGCCCTCGCGGTACAGGTACTGCATCTCGCGCCGGTCCACGGTGGCCACGTCAACCTTGACGCCGGCGTTGAAGGTCCGGTCGACGACCTTGCCCGAGCCGATGTTCTTCAGCTTGGTGCGCACGAAGGCGCCGCCCTTGCCCGGCTTGACGTGCTGGAACTCGACAACGGTCCAGAGCCCTCCGTCGAGGTTCAGCGTGATGCCGTTCTTCAGGTCGTTCGTGGTGGCCACGTTCAGTCTCCAAAAGTCAAAGAACAAGAAGTTCGCGGGTTGTCGTCGTGAGGAGGCCCGTCCCGCCTGCCCCCACGACCAGGACGTCCTCGATGCGGACCCCGCCCCGGCCGGGTAGGTAGACACCTGGCTCGACGGTGACCGGAACCCGGCTAGCGAGTTTACCCGTTGCGGCATACCCGATCGACGGTGCCTCGTGTATCTCGAGCCCCACGCCGTGGCCGAGGCCATGCTGGAAATGGTCGCCGTGCCCGGCGTCGCGGATCAGGTCGCGGGCGGCCGCGTCCACGTCGGCCACATCGGCGTCCGGGCGGGCCGCGTCCCGGCCGGCCCGCTGCGCGGCGGCGACCAGCTCGTAGATCTCGCGCTGCCAGCCGGCCGGCTCGCCGAGCGCCACGGTCCGGGTCATGTCCGCGTGGTAGCCGCCGTACAGCGCGCCGAAGTCCATCGTGATCAGGTCACCGCGGCGGACCGGCCGGTCGGTCGGCGCGTGGTGCGGGATCGCGCCGTTCGGCCCGCTGGCCACGATGGTGTCGAAGGCCGGCCGCTCGGCGCCGAGCGCGGTCATCCGCGCGTCCAGCGCCGCCGCCAGCTGGCGTTCGGTCAGGCCGGGCCTGATCAGCGCGAAGACGTCGGCGATGGCCTGGCAGGAGATCCGGCAGGCGGTCCCGAGCAGCTCGAGCTCGGACGGATCCTTGACCGTCCGCAGCTCCTCGATCTTCCGGCCGAACGGGATGACTGTCACGCCCCCGGCCTTAGCGACGAGCTCAGCGTGGCGTTCGACGGTCATCTCGTGCGCCTCGAAGGCCACCGTGCGCAGGCCCCGGCCGGCCAGTTCGGCGGCCAGCCGCGGCTCGATGAAGCGCTCGGCGATCAGCTCGACGTCCGGGCAGTCGCGCTGGGCCGCCAGCGTGTACCGCGAATCCGTGGCCAGCACCGCGGCGCCGTCGGCGGCCAGCAGCAGCGCGGCGTTGGAGCTGGCCAGCCCGGTGAGGTAGCGGACGTTGGGGCCGGAGGTGATCAGCGCCGCGTCGGCGCCGGTCTCGGCGATCTTCTCCTGGGCACGACGGCGCCGGGCAGCGTGAATCTCGGGCATGGCCAGACTCTACGCGCGCGGCGGGACGCCCGGCGCGGCCCATTCAGCGCGCTCTGCTCAGCGCGGGTACCGGCCGCCGTCCACGGAGACGGTCTGCGCGGTCATGTACGCGTTCTGGGCGATGGTCACGATCAGGTCCGCGACCTCGGCCGGCTGGCCCAGGCGGCCGAGCGGGACGCTGCCCTCGAGCGCGTCCAGCCGCGGGTCACTGGTCAGCATGTCGGTCGCGATCAGGCCGGGACTGACCGCGTTGACGGTGACCCCGTGCGGGGCCAGCGCAGCGGCCAGGTTGTGGGTCAGCCCGATCAGGCCCGCCTTGGACGCGGTGTACTGCGGCGAGAGGATCCCGCCGAGGAAGGCGGCCACCGAGGACAGCAGCACGATGCGCCCGAAGCGCTGCTCGCGCATGTGCGGCGCGACCGCCTGGGCCAGCAGGAACGGAGCGCGCAGGTTGACGGCCAGGTCGTAGTCCCAGGCGGCCACGTCCACGTCGTCCAGGTCCATCCGCGCCCCGCTGCCCGCGTTGGCGACCAGCACGTCCACCGGCCCGAGGCGCGCGGAGGTCTCGGCCACGATCCGCCGCGGGACGTCCGGGTCGGCCATGTCGCCGGACACCACCACGGCGCGCCGGCCCAGTCCGGCGACCTGCCCGGCGACTTCTTCGGCCGCCTCGCGGTTCCGGCCGCAGCCGACGGCCACGTCGGCGCCGGCCTCGGCCAGCCGGACCGCGGTCGCGGCCCCGATGCCCCGGGAGGCGCCGGTCACCAGGGCCACCTTGCCGGTGAGATCGGTCATCGGGTTCAGTCCGCCAGGGCGCGGACCTGCTCGATCAGCCGGACGCGGCCTTCGTGGTCGGGCGCCATCGGGTTGACCAGCAGGGTGCTCACCCCGGCCGCGCGGTAGGCGGCGATGCGCTCGGCCACGTACGACTGCGGCCCGATCAGCGACGTGTGCTCGACCAGCTCGGCCGGAACCAGGGCCGCGGCCTCGTCCTTGCGGCCGTCCAGGTAGGCGTCCTGAATCGCGGTGGCCTCGGCCTCGTAGCCGAGCCGGCGGGCCAGGTCGTTGTAGAAGTTGCGGCCGCGAGCGCCCATCCCGCCGATGTACAGGGCGAGCTGGGGCCGGCCGTGGTCGCGGAGCGGCGCCACGTCCTCGCCGATGGCCAGTGCGGCGCTGGCGATCACGTCGAGCGGGCCGAGCGCGGGGTCGCGCTTGGCCGTGCCCTCGGCCACGGCGCCGCCCCACACGTCACCGGCCTTCTCCGGCAGGTAGAAGATCGGCATCCAGGATTCGGCCAGCTCGGCGGCGAGAGCCACGTTCTTCGGGCCGATGGCGGCCAGCGCGATCGGGATCCGCTCGCGGACCGGGTGGTTGATCAGCTTCAGGGGCTTGCCCAGGCCGGTCCCGCCCTCCATGGGCAGCGTGTAGTACTTGCCCTGGTAGGACAGCCGCTCGCGGCGCCAGACCATCCGGCAGATCTCGATGACCTCACGGGCCCGGCCGATCGGCGCGTCGTACGGCACGCCGTGCCAGCCCTCGATCACCTGCGGCCCGGACGCGCCCAGGCCGAGCATGAACCGGCCGCCCGAGACGTAGTCCAGCCCGGCTGCGGTCATCGCGGTCAGCGCGGGGGTGCGCGAGTAGAGCTGGAAGATCCCGGAGGCGATCTGCATCCGCTGCGTCTTGGCCGCGAGGAAGCCGAGCTGGCTCACCGCGTCGAAGCTGTAGGCCTCGGGCACGAACACGACGTCGAGTCCGGCCTTCTCGAAGTCGGCGAGTTCTTCTGCCGTCTCGGCAAAGCCGCCCGCGTAGCTGAGAAACATCCCTATCCGCATGTAGGGAGCGTAACCGCCGGGCTGCTACCCGCCGGTACCGGGGCGCGGAGTAAAGCCCCGTTCGGCTTAATCGGCGGCTACGGCGCGGTAGGCCTGGCTCAGCAGGTCCTCGGACGGGCCGTCGAGGATCGCGGGCCGGGCCAGGCCGTCGAGCACCACCAGCCGCAGCCGCGTGCCGCGGGCCTTCTTGTCCACCGACATGGCCGCGCGCAGCGACGGCCACACCGCGCCGGGATACGTGCCGGGCAGGCCGACGCTGGCCAGGATCTCCCGGTGCAGCGCGACGACCTGCGGGTCGAGGCGGCCGGCCAGCCGGGCCACCTCGGCCACGTAGACCATGCCGATCGCCACTGCGTGGCCGTGCCTGAACCGGTACCCCTCCACCCGCTCGATGGCGTGGCCGAGCGTGTGGCCGTAGTTCAGGATCTCCCGCAGGCCCTTCTCGTTCAGGTCCTTGGACACCACCTCGGCCTTGACCGCGATGGCGCGCTCGAGCAGCTCGCGCGCGTGGGTGCCGTGCGGGACGCAGGCGCCCGGCGGGTCGGCTTGCACCAGGTCGAGGATGACCGGGTCGGCGATGAACCCGGCCTTGATGACCTCGGCCAGGCCGGCGACGTAGTCCTCCCGCGGCAATGTCTCGAGCGTCACCAGGTCGGCGAGCACGCCGGCCGGCGAGTGGAACGCGCCCACCAGGTTCTTGCCCTCGGGGACGTCGATCGCGGTCTTGCCGCCCACCGCGGCGTCGGCCATGCCGAGCAGCGTGGTCGGGACCAGGACGAACTGGACACCGCGGAGCCAGGTCGCGGCGACGAAGCCGGCCAGGTCGGTGGTCGCTCCCCCGCCGATGCCGACGATGCAGTCGGACCGGGTCACGTTGTGCCGCCCGAGCCTGGACCACAGGGCCGCCGCGACCTCGGCGGTCTTGGCCGCCTCGCCGTCGGGCACGGGCTCGGCGTGCACCTGGTACCCGGCCGCGGCGAGCGCGCCGCAGGCCGGGCGGGCGATCTGGCCGAGGCCCTCGGCATGGATGACCACCACGGTGCGGGCCCCCGGCGGCACCAGGCCGGGCAGTTCGCTGAGGACGCCGACGCCGACGACTACCTGGTAGGGCGGGCTGCCGTCGGAGGGCGTGACGCCGATCCGGGTGGCGGTCATCGCGGCCCGATCTCGGCGGCGATCTGGTCCGCGAGCTCGTCCGGCTCCAGGTCGTCGGTGGGCACGGTGACCTGGGCCAGCCGGGCGTAGAGCGGGTCGCGCTCGGCCAGCATGGCGCGCAGCCGGCCGCGCGGGTTGCCGGGGACCACCACCCGGGGCTTGTCGAGGCCGATCCGCCGGGCGACCGTGCCGAACTCGGCGGACAGGTACACCACGGGCAGGCCGCGCAGCAGATCCTGGACGCCGGGATCGGTGACCGCGCCGCTGCCGAGGGCCAGCACCCCGCCGCGGGTGCGGAGGTCACTTCGCGCGCCGAGGACCCGGGTGACCGCGGCCCGCTCCAGTTCGCGGAAGGCGTCCTCGCCGTGCTCGATGAAGATGTCGCCGGGCGGCTTGCCCGCGGCCGCGCCGACGTCGGCGTCGGTATCGGCGAACGGCACCCCGAGCCGGTCCGCGAGCAGCGGGCCGACCGCGGACTTGCCCGCGCCGGGCGGGCCGATCAGCACCACGACGGGAACCCCGGGCGCCTCGTGAGCTGGGGAGGTCAAGAGATCACCAGGGCCTTGAGATAGCCCTCCGCGTTGCGGCGCATCTCGTCGGCCGAGTCGCCGCCGAACTTCTCCACCGCGGCCTCGGCCAGCACCAGGGCCGCCATCGCCTCGGCGACCACGCCCGCCGCCGGCACCGCGGTCACGTCGCTGCGCTGGTTGATCGCCTTGGCCGGCTCGCCGGTGCTGACGTCGACGGTGTCCAGTGCGCGCGGCACGGTCGAGATCGGTTTCATCGCCACCCGCAGCCGGATCACCTCGCCGGTGCTCATCCCGCCCTCGATGCCCCCCGCGCGGTTGGTGCGCCTGGTGACGCCCCGCCCGGTGGCCTCGATCTCGTCGTGGGCCACCGAACCGCGGCGGCCCGCGGTGGTGAAGCCGTCACCGACCTCGACGCCCTTGATGGCCTGGACGGACATCAGCGCGCCGGCCAGCCGGGCGTCGAGCCGCCGGTCCCAGTGGGTGAAGCTGCCCAGGCCGGGCGGCAGCCCGAAGGCCAGCACCTCGACGACGCCGCCGAGGGTATCGCCCGCCTTCTTGGCCGCGTCGACCTCGGCCACCATGGCCTGGCTGGCGGCCTGGTCGAAGCAGCGGACCGGGTCGGCGTCGATCGCGGCGGCGTCGCCCGGCCCGGGCATGACGTCGCCGGGTGCCCGCACCTCGCCGAGCGCGACCACATGGCTGAGGATCTGGACGCCGAGGACCTGGCTGAGCAGGCGCCGGGCCACCTCGCCGAGCGCCACTCGCGCGGCCGTCTCGCGCGCGCTGGCCCGCTCGAGCACGGGGCGGGCGTCGGCATGGCCGTACTTCTGCATCCCGGCCAGGTCGGCGTGACCGGGGCGCGGCCTGGTCAGCGGCGCGTTCCGGGCCTGCGCGGCCAGCGTCGCGGCGTCCACCGGGTCGGGTGACATGACCGTTTCCCACTTCGGCCATTCGGTGTTCGCGACCCTGATCGCGACCGGGCCGCCGAGGGTCTGGCCGTGCCGGATGCCCCCGGTGAGCTCGACCTCGTCCTGCTCGAAGCTCATCCGCGCGCCGCGGCCGTAGCCGGCCCGCCGGCGGGCCAGCGCGGCGGCCACGTCGCCGGTACTGATCTGCACGCCGGCGGGCACCCCTTCGCAGATAGCGACGAGCGCGCGGCCGTGTGATTCGCCTGCGGTCAGCCAGCGGAACATGGTCATGATCCTATGCAGGACCGGGAGCCACGCTGAATTCGACGCCGCGGCGCAGCCGGCCCGCCAGCCGGCCGGCGATGCGGCTGGCCGCGCGGTTCACCGCGGGCTGCCAGTCGCCCGCCGTCAGGTACAGCTCGACGGTAAGGTCGGTGGCCTCTGCCGCTTCCCTTCCCGCGGCGAGGCCGAACCCGGTGATCAGCGGCTCGGCGGCCACGGCGGCCTCAACGGCGGCCCGTACGTCCGGGTCCTCGTGAGCGGGCGGGACCGGCTGCCGGGCGGCCAGGGCTGCCAGCCGCGCGCCCTCCACCGCGAGCGGTACCGGGCCGGCCACGTCGATGACCACCGCGCAGCCGTCGGTGGCGGCAGCCTGCCACACCCGGGCGGCCTCGGCGGGGACCGGACGGGCGTTGCGGCGCCACCGGACGAGGGCGTCGACGCCGGTGAACGCCAGCACGGCGGGCCGCCCGTCGTTCCCGATCAGCGTGGGCAGCACCATCTCGCTGTTCTTATCCCCTTCGGCGGCCGAACCGTCGGCGAGGACCGCGACCACGGGCACGAGCAGCCGCGCCCCGGCCAGGGCGGCCAGCGCCGCCTGCTCGCTGCCCTGCCCCGCCTGGTAAGCGGCCAGCGCGGCGGCCACCTGCTGGCCGGCGTCGCCGTGGTCGTGGCGGAACTGCTGCCCGCCTGGGTTCAGATGCCCGGACACCCCACCGACCCTATGCCACCAGCCACGCCGGCCGGTCACCATCCGGCTGCGCATACGCCATACGGTCATCCACTCATAGCGGAGAGTAATGAATTCTCTGAATGAGACGCTTTCCGGCCAATGATCGCCGGGAACTCGGCACAATCGGAGTGAGCCGGGGTAGTCAGGCGCGCAAGCGCACGCGCACGAAGGGAGGCTGGGTGACCCAGCCCGAGCGACTGGCCGCAATCGCACCGGGCACGCCGATGTGGAAGGCCGTGCCGCCGCGCCTGGTCGGCCCGTACCTGACCGGGCAGCGCTCCGTGCTGGCCGGTTACGTCTACCGCGCCCAGGACGTCCGCTTCCACAACCCCGCCGAGGCCTACCTCACGCTCAGCCTCGGCTGGGAGGACTCGGAGTTCACGCCGCACATGAGCGAGATCTACCTGGTGGCCTGGCTGGCCCGGGCGATCGACGGCTACGTGCCGTCCGGCAGCCACGGCGTGCCCGAGTTCTACATCGAGCCCATCGCGATTCCGGTCGGAGCGGGCATGTGCCGCCTCGGCCCGGACGGGGACCAGCTCGTGGCCCGCTATGACGGGCTGGCCTGGCAGCGGATGGAGCCGTAAGCCATGCGATACCGGCTCATGGCCACCTACCGGGGCGTCCCGTACCACGTCGGGCTCGGCCCCGACGGCAATGAGGCGACGCTGCTGTCGCCCGCCCCGCCGCCGGACGAGCTGGGCTTCACCTCCGCGGGCGGCTACTGGCGCAAGCAGGTCGGCGTGGCCGATCTCGACACGCTGTGGCAGGCACGCGTGGTCGGCGACTACCGCGGCGAGCCCTGCCTGGTCCTGGATGATCTCGGCGACCGGCTGCATATCGCCTACCTGGGCCGTGACCCGGCGCGGGCCAGGCAGCTGGGTTACTGGGAGATCGACCGGGAGGTCTTCGAGGTCGTGGTGGGCCGGGCGGAGATCACCGGGCTGACCGAGGAGCGCGTGGAATACCCGCTGGCTTCGGCCATGTTCCCGCCGTCGAACCGGGACCCGGGCGTCCCGGCCCGGCCGGAGGCAGCGGGCCGGGGCGCGCAGGCCCATGGCGGCGCCGGGTCCCCGGCCGGGCCTTTTGCCGCGCCCGCCGCCATGCCTCCGGCCGTCGAGCGGACCAGCCCGCTGCGGGTAGTGCCGCGGCCGGGTCCGCAGCCCGCGCCCGAGCCGACGGGCCGCCCGCCGGGCGGGCACCGGGAGCCGGCGGGCCAGCGTGAGACCGGAGGGCACCGGGAGCCGGGCGGGTACGCGGAGGCGGACCGTACGCCGCGGACCCCGGACCGGATGGCGGCGTGGCACGGCTCGCCTGAGACCGAGCCCTGGTCCGGGCCCGCGCCGCCTCGGCCGGATCCCCGTCTCGATCCCCGGTCCGATCCTCGTTCCGAGCCCCGGCCCGACCCCCTTGCCGAGCCCTGGTCGCGATCCGAACCGAGAGCCGACTTCCGGCCTGCGGCCGGTCCCGAGCCGCGGCCGGGGGCGCCGACCCTGCCGCCAGTACCGCCGGCTCCGCCGCCTTCCGGGCGACGTTCCGGCCGGCGGGAACGGGTCCCGCAGTCGGTCTTCGGCGAGCTGCTCAGCCTGGCCGCCATCCCCCACTCGGCCTATGCGGTCGATGAGGAAGTACCGGGCGCCATGTGCCTGGTCAAGGCCGATGGCGGTTTCGAGGTGTTCAGCCGGACCGACGACGCGCGGCTGGATGTCCGCTTCTTCGAGGACGAGGAGGCGGCGTACTTCTACCTGTTCGGCGTCCTGGCGGCCGAGGCGGTGCGCAGCGGCCGGCTGCAGCCGGGCGGGGTCAACGGCCACGTCAACGGATCCCGTGGTAGCCGGGTCCCCCCGCCCCCCACGGAAAACGTTTCGAAATACTTACCGAGCAAGAAGTTACCAAAATCAGGCCTTTCTCCGGCTACCGCTGTTTTCGCGGGGACGTAACGAAGCCGTAATCGTTGGCCGGCGGCCTCCCTCTTGCGGCCGGTACGCGCGCGGCATCTGACCGCGGGGTAAGAGGGCTGTATGTCCAGGATCGCGCGACGGCGAGTCAGCCGTGTTGACATTTGGATGGCGGCGGTAGCCGCCGTCCTGGCGCGTATCGCTTCGGCACTTAGCGTGCTGGCGGCAATACTCCAGCTTGCCCTGGCAAGCTGGGCCCACTGGACGGCGGATACCTCCATCGCTGGCGGGGTGGCCATGGCGGCGCACACGAGGTGCCCGGCCAACGGTCGGGTCAGCGGATTCCGTGTGACCTCAACGGCGCTTTCGGCTGCTACGAAAAATTATCAAGCCCTTACGGAGCAAGAAGCTACCCAAATCGGCACCTCCTGCAGTTATCGTTGATTAGCCGACGGGGCTGACGGTCCCCCGCTCCCCAAGCAGCCCCGTCGGCCTTCCTACTGGGAGTTCTCAATGGGATAGAGCGCGATAAAATCCCATTTTCAATATGTAACACGAGCTAATTGCCTCACTTCACGCGCGGTGGTTACACCCGGCCCGTTAGTTTCACGCGCTGGGCGGTAAGTCCCCAGTACTGTGGCGTACGTGGCTGAGGCGAGTGCCGAGCCCGCGGTGACCGCGGGGGTAGCCAGCCTGGCCGTCCGGGACCTGCTGCGCGGGATCCGCCGCCACGGGCGGGTGCTCGCGGCCTTGCCGCAGGCCATCTACCTCGAGTTCGCCGACCCCGTGCCGGAGCCGCGGGTGATCACCGTCTCGCCGCCGGACGCCATCAGGCTGCCCAATGCGATCATCGCCGGTCCGTGGGAGCCCCGGTCCGGGATCCTGGCAGCCGGATCCGCGGAATGCTGGGCGGGCGGGAGCCGGGTCCTGGCCGCGGGGCTCGATATCCGGATCGTCCGCTGGTGGGACCCCTCACCGGTGTTCGGGCCGCTCTCCCGGGCCCGGCTCGACCACGGTTCGGGTGTTCTCGCCCGGCTCTACACCGCGGCCGGGCACGCCCCCGGGCTGGCGGGCCAGGACGGCCCCGGCCAGCTGGCGGCGTGCTGCGCGAGCGGTGACCTGGCCGGCGCGGTCGAGGCGGCCGAGCACCTGGTGGGCCTGGGTCCCGGGCTGGTGCCGAGCGGCGACAGCGTGGTCAGCGGGGTGCTGCTCGCGCTGCGGCTGCTGGGCGGGGCCATCTCCGGCGGCACCCGGGCGGTCTGGCTGGCGAACTGGCTCAGCGCGGCGGTGACCAGTGACGCCGCCCAGCGGACGACCACGCTGGCGGCGTCGCTGCTGCACTGCGCGGCCAAGGGGCAGGCCGCGGCCGAGGTATCGGCCGTGCTTTTCGGGATGGCGGGCCAGGAGCCGCTCGAGCCGGCCGCGTCCCGGCTGCTCGCCTCGGTCCAGGGCGTCGATCTGGCCTGGGGTCTGGTCGCAGGCTGCCGCGCGGCTCTTCTCCTGTCTGTTTCCTGAGCACCGCTTTCGTCCGTATCCTGAGCCCTGTGATCATTCCGCTGACCGGTGTTCAGTACGAGATCGAAGGCGGCCAGTACCGCGCCACGGTGACCGAGCTCGGCGCCGGGCTGCGCGAGCTGACCTTCCGCGGCCAGCCCGTGCTGGCCGGCTACCAGGCCGACGAGCTGCCGCCGGCCGGCGCGGGCCAGCTGCTGGCTCCGTGGCCCAACCGGGTGGACGGCGGCCGGTACGTCTTCGGCGGCGCCGAATACCAGCTGGCCCTCACCGAGCCCGCCCGCGAGAACGCCATCCACGGGCTGACCCGGTGGGCCGCCTGGACCGCCGTCCAGGCCGACACCGGCTCGGTGCGGCTGCGCAGCGTCGCGCACGGCCAGCAGGGATATCCGTTCTGCGTGGAGATCGAGGCCGAGTACCGCCTCGACCCCGCCACCGGGCTGCAGGTCACCGTGACCGCGCGCAACCGCGGCCGCCACGCCGCGCCCTACGGCACCGGCTCGCACCCGTACCTGACGGTCCGGACCGCCTCGGTCGATGATTGCGAGCTGACGCTGCCCGCCGGGTCCTGGCTGCCGATGGACGACCGCGGCATCCCGTCGGGTCCGCCGGAGCCGGTGGATGGAACCGAGTACGACTTCCGTCAGCCGCGGGCTATCGGCTCCACCCGGCTGGACCACGCGCTCACCGCGCTGAGCCGCGATGGCGACGGCCGCGCCTGGTCCTATCTCGCCGCCGGCGGCGGGAACGGCCCCCGGGTGGGCCTGTGGGCCGGCGAGGGCTACGGCTGGCTGCAGGTCTTCACCGGTGACCCGCTGGGACCCGACCGCCGCCGCAAGGCGGTGGCCATCGAGCCGATGACATGCCCGCCGAACGCCTTCGTGACCGCCGACGACCTGCTGGTCCTGGAACCGGGCGAGCGGGTCACTCACGCCTGGGGGATCCAGGCCTTCTGACGTCGCGGGCGATGCGGTCCAGGTCGGCGGGCGTGTCGATGTCGTCGGGGCGGCCGGTGTCGCCGCATTCGACCCGCGTGACGAGGTCCGGGCGGGCGCGCAGGAAGGCCCGGGCGCCCTGGTCCCCGGTGGCGGTCTCGATGACCTCGGCCCAGTGCTCGCGGGCGACCAGGACGGGGTTGCGGGGCTTGCCGTCGTAGGCGGCGACCGCCACCGTGGCACCGGCCCGGTAGGCGGCGATCAGCCGGGCGACCGCCTCGGGGCCGACCAGCGGCTGATCAGCCAGCGCGATCACCGCGGCGCCGGCGCCGGCGCCGGCCAGGGCCCGCAGGGCCGCCCGGAGGGAGGATCCCATGCCGGTACGCCAGTCCGGATTAAATACCGTGCGCACATCGTCGAGCTCGACCGGTACTGCGCCGGCCACCACCAGGACCGGGTCCGCGCCGCCGGCTCGCAGCAGGCCGGCACCGCGCTCCGCCAGGGTCTGGCCGTCCAGGCTGACCAGCGCCTTCGGCTGGCCGAGGCGGGAGCCTTGGCCCGCAGCGAGCAACACCCCGGCCACATTCTCGATCATGGTTGCCAAGCGTATGCAGCTCGCGCTGGTAACATCCGTCAGATCGGGGAGTGATGCTGCCAATGCCAACGGGGAATCCGGTTCCGGGCGATATTGACACGACCCGGCCGAATGTCGCCCGGATCTACGACTACCTGCTCGGCGGGAAAGATAATTTCACCGTCGACCGGGAAGCCGCTAAGCAACTGCTCGAGGCGTCGCCGGACATAGCCGGCATCGTCCGCGACAACCGGTCGTTCATCGGCCGCGTCGTCCGTTTCCTGGCGGGCGAGGCCGGCATCAGGCAGTTCATCGACCTCGGCGGCGGCCTGCCAACCCAGACCAACGTGCACGAGATGGCCCAGGCGGTCGCGCCGGACGCCCGTGTGGTCTACGTCGACAACGATCCCGTGGTCTGGTCACACGGCCAGGCCCTGCTCGCCCACGGCGAGCAGGTCGCGATGATGCACGGCGACCTGCGCCAGCCGGCCGCCATACTGGGGAACCCGGAGCTTCGCGCCCTGATCGACCTGGATCAGCCGGTGGCGCTCATGTGCGCCGCCGTCCTGCACTTCGTCCCGGACACGGACGAGCCGCACCGGGTGACGGCCGGGTACCGCGACCAGCTGGCACCAGGCAGCTACCTGGCCATCAGCCATGGCACCACCGGCGAGACAGACGATCACCAGCAGGTCGTCGGCGGCGTGACCAGCGTCTACCGGCAGGCGTCGGCACAGCTGCATGTCCGCTCGCGGGCGGAAGTCCAGCGTTTCTTCGACGGCTTCGAGATGATCGAGCCCGGCCTGGTCTGGATCAACGAATGGCGCCCGGATCCGGGCGTCCCGTCGGCCGGCCAGCCCCGGTCCCTGCTCGGCGGAGTCGGCCGCCAGCCCTAGCAGGCACTGGTCTAGCCGACGAACTGGTGGTGGATGCGGCCTTCGGTGGTGGTCAGGGGCTGGCCGGTGCCGCCCCAGCGGAGCTGGATCAGCTCGGCGGCGATCGAGACGGCGGTCTCCTCCGGGGTGCGGGCGCCGAGGTCGAGGCCGATCGGGGAGCGGAGCCGGGCCAGCTCGGCGCCGGTCAGGCCGATCTCGCGGAGCCGGGCGATCCGGTCGTCGTGGGTCCGGCGGCTGCCCATCGCGCCGATATAGGCGGCCGGGGTCCGCAGCGCCACCTCCAGCAGCGGCACGTCGAACTTCGGGTCGTGGGTCAGCACGCAGATCACCGTCCGGGCGTCCACCTCGGCCCCGGCCAGGAACCGGTGCGGCCAGTCGACCACCACCTCGTCCGCGTCGGGGAACCGGGACGGCGTCGCGAACACCTTCCGGGCGTCGCACACGGTGACGTGGTAGCCGAGGAACTTCCCGGCCCGCGCCACCGCGGCGGCGAAGTCGATCGCCCCGAAGACCAGCATCCGCGGCGCGGGCGCGAACGAGTTCACGAACACGCTCAGCTCGTTCCCGAGCCGCTCGCCGTGCTCCCCGTACCGGCGGATCCCGGTCAGCCCCTGCGCCAGCATGCCGCGCACGTCATCATCGGCCGCCGCGTCGATCCGCGCCGTCCCCAGCGTCCCCGACGCCCCGGCGTGCCAGCCGTCATCGACCGCGGCGTACGGGCCGGCCGTGTCACGACCCCAGATAACGCGGCGCGCCCCTGCCTGACCCGGCCCGGCGATCACGGTCGCGACCGCGACCGGCTCGCCGCGCTCGACCGCCGCGGCGATCTCACCCAGCTCGGGGAAGCTGGCCCGATCCACCCGCTCGACGAACAGGTCAATGATCCCGCCGCAGGTCAAGCCGACCGCGAACGCGTCGTCGTCACTCACCCCGTAGGTCTCGAACACCGGCTCCCCGGTCCGGCAGACCTCCAGCGCCAGCTCGTAGACGGCGCCCTCCACGCAGCCGCCCGACACGCTGCCGGCCACCTCGTGGTCAGCGGCCGACGAGACGGCCAGTGCCGCGCCCGGGTCACGGGGCGCGCTGCGGTACGTGCGCACCACCGTAGCCAGGCCGAAGGCCTCACCCGCCTCCCACCATTTGGTGATCTTGCCCAGGATGTCACGCACCAGCGCCACCTCCTCCGCTTACCAACACGGTACCGTTGCTGATGAGTGAGCAGTAGTGCTCACCTCGCCGGCACCCCGTCTCGGGGTTGGGTCCCAGCCTGGCGGCTGGTACCCTTCCGCACTTCATCGCCACCGGCCGGGCGGGGCCCGGTCTTACGGTCGGCTCGCCGCTTGACGGCGGCCCTGACTGGGCCGACGGCGCTATCGCCAGGGGTGCTGGCGTCCTCGTAGCGCGCGAGGTTGATGGCGGCGTTGTCGTCGCGCTGGTGCCGGGCCCCGCATCCGGCGCAGGCCCAGAGCTCATCCCAGCCGATGTCCTGCACGTGCCCGCAGGCATGGCAGGTCTTCGAGGACGGGAACCAGCGATCCGCGACGATCAGCCGGGACCCGTACCAGCCGGTCTTGTAGCCGAGCTGGCGGCGGGTCTCGCCGAGCGCGGAATCGGACAGGCCACGCCGACGCGCCCGGGCACCGGCCAGGCCCTTCTGCCGCAGCATCGCGGCCGCATCCAGTTCTTCGACAACGATCTCGCCGTGGGTCTTGGCGAGTCTCGTGGTAAGGGTGTGGAGGTGGTGGCCGCGGATGCACCCGACCCGGCGGTGCAGCCGGGTCATCTTCTGTTGCGTCTCGGTGTAGCGGCGGGAGCCCCGGGTGCGGCGCGACCGCTCCCGGGACAAGCGCCGCAGCTCGCTCAGCGCTGTTTGGAGGGGCCGGGGGTTCGGCACCCGCTCGAGCACGTCCCCGTCCGGGCTGGCGACGGTGGCGAGCACCCGGACCCCGACATCGACCCCGATCCGGGACCCGGGCCGGGCAGGTCCGGGCTGGATGGGACGCTGGATGATCACCCGGAACGCCGCTATCAGCCGGGTGCCCTTGCGGGACACCGTGACGGCGAGGATCCGGGCCCGGCCCTTGGCCAGGAGACGTTGCAGCCGGCGGGTGTTCTCGTGCACCCGCACGGTGCCGATCCGGGGCAAGGTAACATGGCGCCGGTCTGGTTCGATCCGGATGGCTCCGGTGGTGAAAGTGACCCGGTCCGGGTCGCGGCCTTTCTTGGCGAACCGGGGGAACCCGGCCGGCTTGCCTGCCCGTTTCCCGGCCCGGGACGCCTGCCAGGTCCAGTAGCCGTCGACCGCGCCCTTAATGCCGTCGGCGAAGGCCTCCTTGTCCAGTAGCCGTCGACCGCGCCCTTGATGCCGTCGGCGAAGGCCTCCTTGCTGATGTGCGGCCACCACACCTGCCCCGTCCGGGCGTCGGTGCACTCGGCGTCCTTGACCTGGTTCCAGCGTTTCCGGAGGCTAGCCAGGCTGGGCTTTTCTGTTTCCTCGCCGGTCTCCCGGTACCGGTCGAGGTCTTCTTTGAGGGTGCGGACGGCCCAGTTCCGGGCGTGCCGGCGGGCCCCGAACTGCCGCCGCAGGCACGCCGCCTGGGCCGGCGACGGGTCCAGCGCGAAGCAGAACGCCTGGACGCTCCACCCGTCAGGGATCGCGAACCTGGCTACCGTCATCCCCCAGCGTCCGCCGCAGGAGCCGCCCGGCCCGGTAGCAGGCCGCGTCCCGTTTCCGGCCGATCCGCGCCCGCACCTGCTCAGCGGACAGCTCGCAAGCCAGCTGCCATGCTTCCCGCCTCGCCTGCCTGACCTCAGGCGCCCGCCGCGCGCCGACCGCGGCAGCCTTGACACGGGCAGGCGAGGCGGCCTTCCACCCGTGCCGCCGCAAGGTCGTGCCGGTGACGCCAAGCTGCCGGGCAGCGCGCTCTAGCTCACACCTGTTCGCCTGTCCCATCACGCCCCCTCCCGGCCATCACGCCGCCATCCTGCCCCCCGGCCCGCGGCAGTTCCGGGCAGACACCGCACGCGGCCCGTTGTCCCGCCAGGCACAGCCCAGCGGCTTCAGCGCCCGGTTCCCGGCCAGGCCGCGGCCATCCAGGCAGGCGCAGAACCAGATGAGCACCTCCGCCATCTCGCGGACCAGGCTCGTGCCTGTCGGAAATGAATTTCCTGGTTCTGAGTTCGATTCTACTGGCCGACTATGACATTCTGCCGGATATACAAGCGAATCCAGCGAGATAGGTGCCCATGGCCAGAAAGAGCTCCATGGGCCTGCCGGGGCCGCTGGTACCGAGAAGCCATCTCCTCCCAGCAGGAAGCGGACCCCGGCGCCGGACCCTCTTGCGCCGGTCCCGACCGTGACCTCGACCCGCATCACCGGGCCGCCGGCACCAGCTGCCCGCCAGGCGAGCCGGGCGACCTGCCGGCCGCGTCAGCCTTCTGGCCGTACCAGGGCACCCGCGCACGCAACCCATACGACCAGGCTGCGGGCCCGGCGGGGGACACCAGCACCGCGCGCTGGCTCACCCGGGACCGCCGGGACCGGCAGCGTTCCCACACGAAACCACACGCACCCACTAGCCAGATCCACCCACCAGCAAACTGACTGGAACGCAAGCACGGCTACTATCACTCACTAATCCGTGAGCAGTTCACAACCCCGGGGCACTGCGGCAAGACTATTCCCCGAGGACACTGGCCGCCGCGGCGCGGATCAGGTCGGGGATGTCGGGATGGGCGGGCTGTTCGCCGTCCTCGAGCTCGCCGGCGGCCAGCCAGCCGTACTTGTCGGTGGTGGCCTGCTCCCACTGGTCCAGGCCCTCGAGGCTCACCTCGGCCGAGGCGACCAGGACCGCGTAGAACACCTGGTTCTGCACGATGGGGCGGCCGCCCCAGGAGAACTCGATGGTGTGCTCCGCGATGGGCTCGCCGAGCTGGGCGGGATCGACCGCGATGCGCGTCTCCTCGTACAGTTCCCGGACGGCCGCGTCCCGCAGGGACTCCCCGTCCTCGGCGGCGCCGCCGACGGTGAACCAGAAGGGCCGCTCGGGATGGTGCGGGTCCCAGCCGTGCAGGAGCAGCACGCGTCCCTCGGGGTCGACCGGGAGCACCCGGGCGGTCCGCCGTTTGATGGCCTCGGGGGAAGACACTGCTACTCCACGATCTTGGAGATGGGGATCTCCAGGATGTCCTGGGCGCCGGCTGCCTTCAGGGCCGGGATCAGGGTGTTGACGCCCCGCTTGGGGACCACGGTCTCGACCGCGTTCATGTTCCCGCGGGCCAGCGTGGTGATCGTCGGCGAGGACAGGGCGGGCAGCATGTCGGTGACCGCGGCCAGGTTGTCCGCGGCGACGTTCAGCTTGAGCAGGACGGTGCCGCGGGCCTGGATGGCCCCGCGCAGCAGCAGCGCGATGTCCTCCATGGCGGCCCGCTTCTCCGGGTCGGCGTTCGCCTGGCCGGCCGCGATCAGCTCGGTGTAGCTGGTCAGCAGGGTCTCGAGGATGCGCAGGCCGTTCTTGCGCAGCGACGAGCCGGTCTCGGTCAGGTCGACGATGGCGTCGACGATGTCGGGGACCTTGGCCTCGGTCGCGCCGTGCGACGGGATCACCATCGCCTTGACCCCGCGCGCGTCGAGGAACCGCTTGGTCAGCGACGGGAACTCGGTCGAGATCCGGACTCCTTCTGGCATGTCGGAGGCCGACTGCCAGGGCGCGGAGGCCGGTACCGCGAGCACCACCCGCACCGGCTGCGACGTGGCCTTGGAGTACTGCAGCTCGCCGAGCGAGACGACGTCGGCCTCGGTCTCCGCGATCCAGTCGCGGCCGGTGATGCCGAGGTCGAACAGCCCGCGCTCGATGTAGGACGGGATCTCCTGCGGGCGCAGGAAGCGGACCCGGTCGATCCGCGGGTCATCGATCGAGGCGTGGTAATCGCGATCCGAGGACCGGCGCACGGTCAGGTCGGCCGCGTCGAAAAGTTCGAGGGTGGCTTTTTCGAGCGAGCCCTTGGGCAGTACCAGTGACAGCATGAGTGATCCCTGTTCTCCGGTTGATGGCAGCGGCTGGACGGCGTTCACCGGCGTCCCGCACCCGTGACAGGCAGCGGGACCACGGGAACGCGGTTAATGTCGCTGCGCGGAGGAGCGGGTAAGTGAGCCAGGATGGGCCGCTTCAAGGGGGGCTCCGGCGTGGGCGCGGCGGATGGAACGCAGCACGAGCGCGGTGTCGAGTGCCGCCACGACTGCCTCCCATCCCTTGTCTTCATGACTGCCGGGCAATCCGCACCGGTCCAGAGCCGACTCTACCGTGTCACAGGTCAGTACGCCGTTCCCGACCGGCGTGCGGGCATCGAGCGCGACCCGGGTGAGGCCGGCCGTCACCGCGTCGCATACATACTCGAAATGGGGCGTACCGCCGCGGATGACCACGCCCAGGCAGGCCACCGCGTCGTGGCGGCCTGCCAGCTCGGCGGCCACCACGGACAGCTCGATCGCGCCCGCCACCCGGACCACGACGGGGGCGGGCACCCCGCAGGCGATGGCCGCGGCGGTCCCGCGTTCCACCAGCGCGTCGGTGATCTCGCGGTGCCAGCGGGTAGCCACGATGGCCAGGCTGAGCCCGGTCGCGTCCACGACGCCGGCGCCGGGACTGCCCGCGCCGCTCACGCCGGCTCGGCGGCGCGGGCAGCCGCGGTGACCGGGTGCGGGGCCGCCGGGTGAGGGGCCGCCGGGTGAGGGGCCGCCGGGTGAGGGGCCGCCAGCTGGGCGTTGAGGGGTGAGGACGGGGGGGACGGCATCCGTTCGGTGTCGAGGTTCTGGATCTGGTGTCCGAGCCGGTCCCGCTTGGTCGTCAGGTACCGCAGGTTGTACGGCGTGACGGCCGGCGCGAGCGGGACCAGGCCAGCGATGTCCACGCCGCCCGCGGCCAGGCCGGTGACCTTGGCCGGGTTGTTGGTGAGCAGCCGCACCGAGCGTACGCCCAGGTCGGCCAGCATCTGGGCCCCGGCCGAGTACTCGCGCGCGTCCACCGGCAGGCCGAGCTCGGTGTTGGCGTCCACCGTGTCGGCCCCGGCGTCCTGCAGCTCGTAGGCCTGCAGCTTGCTCAGCAGCCCCACGCCGCGGCCCTCGTGCCCGCGCAGGTAGAGCACCACCCCGCGACCCTCGGCGGCGATCGCCGCCATCGCGGCGTCCAGCTGCGCACCGCAGTCGCAGCGCAGCGAGCCGAGCACGTCGCCGGTCAGGCATTCGGAGTGCAGCCTGGTCAGCACGCTCTCGCCGTGGACATCGCCGAGAACGAGCGCCATGTGCTCGGTACCGTCGATCTCGTGCCGGTAGCCGAACGCCTGCCAGTTGCCGTAGGCGTTCGGGATCCGGGTCTGCGCCTGGCGGCTCAGCTGGCGCTCGTTGCGGCGGCGGTACTCGATGAGCTGCTCGATCGAGATCAGCGCCAGGTCATGGGTGCTGGCGAACGCGCGCAGGTCGGGCAGCCGGGCCATGGTGCCGTCGTCGTTGACCACCTCGCACAGCACGCCTGCCTCCGGCAGCCCGGCCAGCCGGGCCAGGTCCACCGCGGCCTCGGTATGCCCGGCGCGGGCCAGCACGCCGCCCTCGGTGTAGCGGAGCGGGAAGATGTGCCCGGGGCGCACCAGGTCGGCCGCCGTGGTGGCGGGGTCGACGAGCTTGGTGATGGTGGCGGCGCGGTCCGCGGCCGAGATCCCGGTGCTGATCCGGTCCCGGGCGTCCACGCTGACCGTGAAGGCCGTCCGGTGGTGCTCGGTGTTGTGGGCGGTCATCTGGGGCAGCTGGAGCCGGTCGAGCTCGGCCTCCCGCATCGGGACGCAGATCACGCCGCTGGTGTAGCGGATCATGAAGGCAAGCAGCTCGGGCGTGGCCGCACTGGCGGCGAAGATGATGTCGCCCTCGTTCTCCCGGTTCTCGTCGTCCACGACCAGCACCGGGCGCCCGGCCGCGATGTCCTTGATCGCGCGGTCGACGTCATCGAGTATCCGCGGGGTCACTTGTCGCCCTCCCGTTGCATGAGCCGCTCTACGTGCTTGGCGATCACGTCGACCTCCAGGTTCACGGTGTCGCCGGGCGCCCTGGTCCCCAGCGTGGTGCGCTTGAGCGTCTCGGGGATCAGGCAGACCTCGAACCACTGCCCGTCGTCCCCGGTGCCGGGCGGGCTCAGCGCGGAGACCGTCAGGCTGACCCCGTCCACCGTGATCGAGCCCTTCTCCACCACGTAGCGGGAGACCGGGCCGGGGAGCCCGATGCGGACCTGGTCCCAGTTCCCGGCGGGTGTCCGCGAGATGATCGCCGCGATGGCATCCACGTGGCCCTGCACCAGGTGACCGCCGAGGCGGTCGGCGAGGCGGACTGAGCGTTCCAGGTTGACCGGCGCCCCGGGGCCGAGCGCGCCCAGGCCGGACCGGCTCAGGGTCTCCCCCATCACGTCCGCGGTGAAGGTGCCGTCCAGGATGCCGGTGACGGTCAGGCACACGCCGTTGACCGCGATCGACTCGCCGGGGACGACGCCCTCGGTGGAACCCCGGATGGTGAGCCTGGCCGCACCGCTCAGGTGCTCGATCCGGGTCACCTCGCCGAGCTCTGCCACAATCCCGGTGAACATCCGCGCTTGCCTCCTCGAAGCCCTGCTGATGGTCTGGCTCCGGGGCAGCGCGGGTACGCGCTTCGCGCGGCCAGGGTGACCCGGCCGCTCGCGTGCTGCCTCCCATCCGGACTTTAACCGTCGGTCCTGGAATTTCACCAGGTCAACCGCCCGCTGGCTGCGGACGGGTCGCGGACTTTCACCGCCGGCTCGGAGTTTCACCGACCCCGGAGCACGCCTTTTACTCCTATAAGCCAGTGTGCCACACGACATATTCCTGGTCCGGCCGGCCCGGCCTTCAGGGCGGCGGCGGGCGGAACTGGTAGCCGACGCGGTATTCGGTGACCAGGTACTGCCCGTAGTGCGGGCCGAGCTTGCGCCGGACCCGGCTCACGTGGACGTCTACGGTGCGGCTGTCCTGCGGCACCGGCCGTCCGTCGGGGCCGAGGTTGCGGTGCCATACGTGCCGGACCAGGTCAGCGCGGGTGAACACGGTAGCCGGGTGCGCGGTGAGGAAGGCCAGCAGCTCGAATTCCTGGAAGGTGAGCTGGATCTCGCGGCCGTCGACCCAGACGCGGCGCTGCGCGTGGTCCAGGCGCAGCCCGGATGGGCCGGCCCGCCGGGCGCGCGCCCTGGCCGGCTCGCGGACCTGGACGGCCGGGCCGGCCGGGCCGGCCGGGGTGGCCGGGGTGGCCGGGGTGGCGGCGGACGCGGCGATCACGTAGCCGACGATGGCCAGCGACGTCCCGGTGCCGGGAATGGGCACCACCGCGAGCAAGGTGGCATCCCGCCCCGGCGGCACCTGCTCGTCCCAGGGGCAGGTGTCATCCGGTTCCGGCGGCCAGTCGTGCACCGGGATTCCTGCCGCTGCCTCTCCAGGGGACACGGATCCCATAGTCCATTTAAATGGTCGTTTTTGTCAAGATCAATGTCCGGGAGGGACACGGCGCGCGATGGACGGGCCGCGGGCCTGACAGAGGCGATGGTTAGGATTCGGGCATGGCGGTCAGGACGGTTATCTTCGACTGGGGCGGGACGCTGACCCCGTGGCACAGCATCGATATCGGCGAGCTCTGGCTGGCGGTGTGCGCGCGGCACTACCCGGCCGACGAGGCCGCGGCGATGGCGGCGGCCGTCCATGCCGCCGAGACGGAACTGTGGCGGCACGGCTCGTCGTCGCACCAGAGCGCGACCCTGGAGCACGTCTTCGAGCGAGCCGGGGTCACCGCGCCGGACGACTTCCTGGCCAGCTACTTCGAGGCTTGGGACCCGCATACCTTCACCGACCCGGACGTGCTGCCGCTGCTGCGCGAGCTGAAACGGCGCGGCATCAGGGTCGGCGTGCTCTCCAACACGATGTGGCCGCGCAGCGCGCACGAGAAGATCTTCGTCAGGGACGAGGTACTGGACCTGATCGACGGCGCGGTCTACACCAGCGAGATCGAGTGGGTCAAGCCGCACCCGGGGACGTTCCGCGCGGCCATGGCGGCCGTCGGCGAGACCGACCCCGCGGCCTGCGTGTTCGTCGGCGACCGGCCCTACGACGACATCCACGGGGCCAAGGGCGCGGGCATGCGCGCCGTGCTGGTCGCCAACTCCGACGTCCCCGCGTTCGAGGCGGCCGAGCCGGACGCGATCATCACGCGCCTGGCCGACCTGATGCCCTACATCGACCGCTGGACCTGATCCTGCGGGGCGCCCGGGAAAACCGGGAAAATTCTTCCGCGAAAAACGTTGGCAAACGGGATCGCCGCGGCTCTTACCTTCGGGAGGGAAAGTACGGGACGGGCGGAACGCCGGGAGCTTACCGGATCTGGGGGGGATGCTCTCGGCGTTCCGCCGCCACGGCGGGGCAGTAAACCTGGATATCGCCCGCTATTGTCCGGAGGCGGCGTCGCGGGGTTCGATAGCCCTATGCGCGACAGCGAGGTCGTCGCGGCCATAGTGGCAGGCGACGCTGATGGGCTGGCCGAGGCCTACGACAGGTACGCGGCTCCGTTGTACACCTACTGTCGCTCCCTGCTGCGCGAGCCGGCCGATGCGGCCGACGCCGTGCAGGACACCTTTGTCATCGCGGCGTCCAAACTGGCAGGACTGCGTGATCAGAGCCGGCTCCGGCCGTGGCTGTACGCCGTGGCCCGTAACGAGTGCCACCGGCGGCTGCGCGAGACCGCGAGCGGGACCGGGCCGGCGCTGGACCTGGTGCCGGAGATGAGCGATGAGTCGGCGGACGTCACCGGGGGCGCCGAGCGCGCGGAGCTGCGCACGCTGCTGCGCTCCGCGGTCCGCGGCCTCAGCGCCAGCGAGCAGGACCTGATCGAGCTGCAGCTGCGGCAGGAGCTCGATGTCGCGGAGATCGCCGCGGTGCTCGGTGTTTCCCGTAACCACGCGCACGCGCTGCTGTCCCGCGCCCGGAGCCAGCTGGAGGTCTCGCTGGGCGCGCTGCTCGTGGCCCGTTCCGGGCGCGGCGACTGCGCCGCGCTGAGCGCGCTGCTCGAGGACTGGGACGGCCAGCTGAACGTCCTGATGCGCAAGCGGATCAACCGGCACATCGAGCGGTGCCCGGCCTGCACCGAGCGCAAGCGCCGGGAACTCGCCCCGGCGCTGCTGCTCGGCGCGGCCGCGCTGCCTGCCGTCGTCATACCGCCCGGCCTGCGGAGCCGGGTGCTCAGGCTGGCCAGCAGCAACGCGCCGGACGCGACGGCGCACCGGGCCGCGCTGGGCCAGCAGGCCGGGCTGTACGGCGCGGGCGGTTTCCCCGTGCCGTACAGCCAGCCGGCATCGGCGGGGTGGCGGGCCCGGCGGGCCCAGGGCGCCGCGGCGGCGGCCGTGGTGGCCGCCGCGGCGGTCCTGATCATCCTGGCGGTGACCGGGGTGCTCGGCGGCGGCCACAGCCAGCTGAGCGCGCTGGACCAGGGCTCGTCCGCTCCCGGATCCGCGGCCACGCCGGGCGGCGGGACGTCGGGCGGCGCGTTCTCCAGCGGCACGGTGGCCGGCGGCACGCCTGGTTCTGACGGCACCGGCGGTTCCAGTGGCCCCGGCAGCGCAGGCCCCACGGCGGGCGCGGCGGCCCGCGTTTCCCCCTCCCCGTCGGCCGGCAGCGCGGCACCGGGCGGCAGCCCCTCGCCCGCGGCCTCGTCTCCCGGGCCCGGCCCGTCGCACTCCCCGGCGCCGAGCCACCGGCCGTCACCTAGCCACCGCCCGCCGCCCAGCCACCGCCCGTCGCCCGGGCCGTCCACGAGCGCCCCTCCCGCGCCGGCCGGGACCCTGAGCGTAGTTCCCCGCACAATCGTGCTCAGCCCGCTGAGCGGCGGCGCCCTGACGCTGACCGCTTCGGGCGGCCCGGTGGACTGGTCCATCACGGAATCGCCGGGGCTGATCGGCGAGCTGGCCGTCGCTCCGTCCTCGGGGCACCTGCAGGCGGGCCAGAGCGCGACCGTCGGGCTGCGGGTCAGCGCCGGGGCGGCCGCCGCGGCCGCCCGGGCCGCGCCGGCCGGGGCGACCCGGGCCGGCGCCGCCGGGGTGTGCGTGAACTGCACCCTCACCGTCAATCCGGGCGGCATCACGGTCACCGTCCTCATCGAGATCAACGCCAGCCCGAGTCCGTCCAAGCCGAGCTGCCCGCCGTCGAGTTCCCCGCCGTCGAGTTCCCCGCCGCCGAGCTCCACCGGCCCGGAAGCCGAGGCCGGCGGCGGATGCCGGGAGGCCAGCTAGTGAACTGAGCCGGTTCGCTTCAAGGTCCTGATGATCGGCGCGGTCTCCACCGAGGTCACCCCGGGCAGGGCGGCCAGGTCGCCGGTCAGGTACTCGTACAGGTGCTGCGTGTCGCGCAGGACGGCGCTGGCCACCAGGTTGGACGGCCCGGTGGTGGCGGCGGCGAACGGGATCTCGGGATGCGCGGCCAGGGCCTGCCCGGCCTCCTCGAGCCGGGCCGGCTCGACCGAGAGCCACAGCACGGCGTGCGCGTTCAGGCCCTGCGCCTGGTTGTCGACATCGACCTCGAAGTACAGCAGGCCGCAGCGCCTGAGCTCGTCGATCCGGCGCCGCACGGTGGACTCGTGCCAGTGGATCGCGGTGGCGATCGCGGCGTTGCTCGCCCGGCCGTCGCGGGCCAGCTCGGCCAGCAGCGGCTCGTCCTCGGCCAGCAGGTGACCCTGGACGGGGGCATCCTGACGGACGGGCGGCGGGAGCTTATCGAGCTGGGAAGGGGACAGCGCCCGGGTGGCCTGCCGCCACGGGCCGGGGGTGAAGTTATGCAGGATCGAGTGGGCGGAGATCTGCATCACGCGGCGGCTGCCGGGCAGGCCGCGCAGGAACAGGGCGTCGCGCTGCTCCTCGGTGCGGGCCTGCAGCGTGCAGATGATCTCCGTGCCGCCGGAGGCGAGATGGACCCACCGGGTGTCGGGCCGGCGCGCCAGGGCCTCCGCGATCGAGTCGGCGCCGCCGGGGGTGGTCTGCAGCCGGACGAACCAGTCGGTCCAGCCCAGCCGGGATCCTTCGGGTACGCCGAGCACGCGCAGCCCGGCGCTCTCGCATAGCCTGCGGTAACGCCGGGCGGCGGTCTGGTCGGAGATCCCCGTCACGTCCGCGATGGTGCGGAAGGATGCTCTCGGATCGATCGAGAGAATATGGATAATCTGGCGATCCACCGCATCCAGGATCATTGATTCCACGTAAATAAGCGTATGCAGGGTCGGGATCCGGCACAATCACGCTTCGCCATGGATTTCGGGTCCCCTGGTGGCCGAGCATGATGGACAGCGCCGGGGGGAAGGCGCGCTGATGGAGGGATACCGATGGATAAGAAGTGGTGGACCCTGATCGCGGTGTGCGCGGGGATGTTCATGCTGCTGCTCGACGTCACGATCGTGACCGTCGCCCAGCCCGCGATCCAGGGCGGCCTGCACGCGGGGTTCAGCGACGTGCAGTGGGTGCTCGACGCCTACGCCCTGACGCTGGCCTCGCTGCTGCTGACCTCGGGCGTGCTGGCCGACCGGTACGGCCGCAAACGGATGTTCCAGATCGGCCTGGTCATCTTCACCCTCGGGTCACTGCTGTGCGGGGTCGCGCAGAATCCGCTGATGCTGATCCTGTCCCGGAGCGGCCAGGGGGTCGGCGGGGCGATGATGTTCGCCACGTCGCTGGCGCTGCTCGGGCATAGCTTCCGCGGCCGGGACCGCGGGGTGGCGTTCGGCGTCTGGGGAGCGGTGATGGGCGTGTCCACCGCGCTCGGCCCGGTCCTCGGCGGGATCATCACCACCGACTGGAGCTGGCGCGGCATCTTCCTGGTCAACGTGCCGATCGGCGTGCTGGCGGTCGCGCTGACCGCCTGGCGGGTCGAGGAGTCGAAGTCACCGCATCCCACGCCGCCCGACTGGGCCGGGTTCGCGCTGCTGACCGCGGGGCTGGTCAGCCTGATCTACGGGCTCATCCGGGCGGGCGAGAACAGCTGGTCGGACGTGGGCGTCATCATCTGCCTGGCGTTCGCGGCCGCGGCGCTGACCGCGTTCATCATGGCCGAGCGGCGCGTCGCGCATCCCATGTTCGACCTGTCCCTGCTGCGCACGCCGACCTTCGCGGGAGGCTCGATCGCGGCCTTCGCGATGAACGGCTCGCTCTACGCCGTGCTGCTCTGGCTGGTCATCTACCTGCAGGACGTGCTGGGCTACTCGGCGCAGGACACCGGGCTGCGGCTGGCCATCATCAGCGGCGCCCAGCTGGCCACCGCGGTCGTGGCCGGACGGGTCAGCGAGCGCGTGCCCGCCCGCTGGCTCATCGGGCCCGGCCTGCTGCTGGTCGGCGTCGGGCTGATCATCATGGGCGGGCTCAGCGGCGGCAGCCAGTGGACCGACCTGATCCCCGGGTTCATCGTGGCCGGACTCGGCGGCGGCCTGGTCAACCCGCCGCTGGCCTCGACCGCCATCGGCGTGGTCCCGCCGCAGAAGGCCGGCATGGCGTCGGGCGTCAACTCGACGTTCCGCCAGATCGGCATCGCCGCGGGCATCGCCGCCCTCGGCTCGATCTTCAACGCGGCGCTGCAGCACAACCTGGCCAGCAACCCGGCGGTGGGGTCCCTCGCTCCGCGCGTGGTCGCCACGGTCCGCCAGGGCCAGGTCGGCCAGCTGCTCGCCAGCCTGCCCGCGGCGCGCCGCGGGGCGGTCGCCGAAGCCGTCAGGTCCAGCTTCGCGGCCGGCCTCAACGACCTGCTGATCGTGACCGGGGTGCTCGCCTTCGCCGGGGCGCTGTGCGCGCTGCTGCTCATCCGCAAGCAGGACTTCGTGCGGACCGGGGAACCTCAGGCGGCGGCCGCCGTCCCCGGCGCAGCGGCGAGCGCGGATAGGTCCAGCCCGGCTCGTTCGGCGTAGGGGCTTAGCGTACTGGCCGGACCCAGGCCGCGTGCGCGGTGGCGCGCTCGGCCTGGGTCCTGAGCGCCTGCACGGCGCGAGCCGGGTCGTCGGCGCCGTAGACGGCCGAGCCGGCCACGAACACGTCGGCACCCGCCTCCGCGCAGCGCTCGATGGTCTCCTCGCCGACCCCGCCGTCGACCTGGAGCCATATCGCGGCGTCACGCCCGCCGACCAGCGCCCGGGCCCGGCGCAGCTTAGGCAGCACCATGTCGAGGAAATGCTGGCCGCCGAAGCCCGGCTCGACCGTCATCAGCAGCAGCATGTCGACCTCGGGCAGCAGGTCCGCGTACGGTTCGACCGCGGTGCCCGGATTGACCGCGAGGCCGGCCCGGGCGCCGGCGGCCCGGATCGCGCGCAGGGTCCGCACCGGGGCGTGCACCGCCTCGGCGTGGATCGTCACGTTCCGCGCCCCGGCCTCGGCGTACGCGGGCGCCCAGCGGTCCGGGTCCTCGATCATCAGGTGGCAGTCGAGCGGCAGCGTGACGTGCTTGAGCAGCGACTGGACAACGGGCAGGCCGAGGGTGAGGTTCGGCACGAAGTGGTTGTCCATGACATCCACGTGCAGCCAGTCCGCGGTGGCCGCGACCGAGGCGGCTTCGTTGGCGAGCCGGGCGAAGTCCGCGGACAAAATGCTGGGCGAGATCTGAAC
>JAICWX010000229.1 GCA_025934635.1 Streptosporangiaceae bacterium
ACATCTTCCGGGACGGGAAGGCCTACGACGTGGTGGTCTGGAGCCCGGAGCGGACCAGGCACAGCTTCTCCGACATCGAGAACCTGCCGATCGACCTGCCGTCGGGCGGGCACATCAGGCTGGGCGAGGTCGCCACGGTGGCGCTCCAGCCGAACCCCAACGCCATCGACCGGCAGGGCGACTCCAGGTACCTCGACGTGGGGGCGGCCGTGCAGGGCCGCGACCTCGGCTCGGTGGTCAACGAGATCAGGCAGAAGCTGGGTTCGGTGCAGCTGGCCCGCGGGTACCACACGGAACTGCTGGGCGAGTACCAGGAGCGGCAGGCGGCGCAGAGCCGGCTGCTCGAGTCGGCGCTCATCGCCGGGCTGCTCATCCTGCTGCTGCTGCACGCCTCGTTCCGGCACTGGCGGCTGGCCCTTCTCACCTTCGGGACCCTGCCGATGGCGCTGGTCGGCGGCGTGCTGGCGGCCTGGCTGGCCGGGGGGATCATCTCGCTGGGCTCGCTGGTCGGGTTCTTCACCGTGTTCGGGATCGCGGCCCGCAACGGGATCTTGCTGATCAACCACTGCCAGCACCTGGAAGAGGAGGAGGGGATGACGTTCGGCCGGGAGCTCGTGCTCCGCGGCGCCCGCGAGCGGCTGGCCCCGATCCTGATGACGTCACTGGCCACCGGGCTGGCCCTGGTCCCGCTGGTGGTGCTGGGGACGCGGCCGGGACACGAGATCGAGCACCCGCTCGCCGTCGTCATCCTCGGCGGCCTGTTCACGTCCACGCTGCTCAGCCTGTTCGTGCTGCCGTCGCTGTACCTCCGGTTCGGGCACCGGGGACAGCCGGCACCGGGTACCGCCGAGATATAGGAGGAACGGGTGATGTTCACCAGGCCGCGTCCGCGATCACTCATGCCGGCCGGAGCGCTGGTGGCGGCGTTCGCGCTGCTGGCCGGATGCGGTTCTTCCGGTACCGGGGGCGGACAGCCCGCTCGTTCGGCTCAATCTTCTCGGTCGGCCCCGGCCACGACGGACGGGCAGGCGTACGGCCGGTTCACCCGGCCGCTCACCGTGGACAACCCCATGTTCCCGCTCGCCGTCGGCACCGAGTTCAGCTACCAGGGCACGATCGTGCAGGACGGGGAGACCAAGCCGCACAGCGTCACCTTCACCGTCACCGACGTGATCAAGAAAGCCGACGGAGTCCAGACGGTGGTGGCCTGGGACCGGGACTTCCTCGGCGGCCAGCTGGAAGAGCAGGAACTGGCCCTCTTCGCCCAGGACGACCAGGGCAACGTGTGGAACTTCGGTGAGTACCCGGAGGAGTACGACGAGAGCGGCAAGTTCACCGGGGCGCCGAGCACCTGGATCAGGGGCGCGGACGGTGCCTACGGCGGCGTCCACCTGCCGGCCCAGCCCCGGGACGGCATGAAGTACCGGGAGGGCCTGGTCCCGGCGATCGAGTTCGACGACGTCTCCGTGGTCACCAAGACCGGCCAGCAGAACTGCGTGCCGAAGCACTGCTATCAGCAAGTTCTCGTGGTCGACGAGACCAGCCCCAACGACCCCGCCAGCGGTCACCAGCTCAAGTACTACGCGCCGCGCGCCGGGCTCATCCGGGTGGGCGCGCGCGGCGGGGACGCCCAGGAGTTCCTCACGCTGACCGCCGTCCGCCACCTCGGCCCGGCGGAGCTGGCCAAGACGCGGACCGCGGTGCTGGCCATGGACCAGCGCGCCTACCGGGTCAGCAAGGTGTACCGGTCGACCAGGCCCGCCCAGCCCCGCGGCTAGTCCGCGAGGCCATGCCGGAAGGCGTAGCCGACCAGCTGGCCGCGGTCCCGCGCCCCGGTCTTGGCGAGCAGGTGGTTGATGTGGCTCTTGACCGTCGCGCCGGAGATCCGGAACTGACCGGCGAGCTCGGCGTTCGACAGGCCCGCGGCGATCGCGGCGAGCACCTCGATCTCGCGCGAGGTGAGGCCGTCCAGGGCCGGATCCGGCAGGCTGGCCGCCTCGGCCGGGGGGCCGGCCACGCCCAGCGGCTGGCCGCTGAGCACGGCCTCGACCAGCCTGCGCTGTACCGACGGGTCCAGCTGGGCGTCGCCGGCGCGGACCGATGACAGCGCCCGGAGGATCTCGCCGGAGCTGGCGTTCTTGGTGAGGAAGCCACGCGCGCCCGCCTGGAGCGCCGCGAACACCGAATCGTCGTCCGAGTACGCGGTCAGCACCACGACCCGGGTCTGCGGCTGCCGCTGCACGATGGCCCGGGTGGCCTCCACCCCGCCGCCGTTGGGCATGCTGAGGTCCATCAGGACGACGTCCGGCGCCGAGGCCGCCGCCTGGCGCACCGCGTCGGCTCCGTCCACCGCCGTGCCGGTCACCTCGATCCCGGGCAGCAGGCCGAGCAGGAGGGACAAGCCGTCGCGGACCACTTTCTGGTCATCGGCCACGAGCACCCGCAGCGGCTCCGCGCTCACGTGGCCGGCACCGGCGCGGCCCGGCCGGCTGGCAGCCACAGGCGCACCGCGAAGCCGTCGGCCGAATGCCCGGCCTGCAGGCGGCCGCCTTTCAGCGCGGCTCGCTCGGCCATGCTGGTCAGGCCGAAACCGCCCGACGGCAGCCCGGCCCCGGCCCGGTCTCCGCCGCTGTCCACGACCGAGACCTCCACGCCCCCGTCCGTCCAGGTGAGCCGTACCGCCACCCGGACCCCCCGGCCCGCGTGCTTGGCCACGTTGGCCAGGGCTTCCTGGACCACGCGGTACAGCATCAGCCCGGCGTCGGCCTCCAGCATCCGCGGCGCCCCGTCCACCTCGAGCGTGATGGGGATGCCGAGCGCAGCCGCGGTATCGGAGACCAGGCCGGGTACGCTGGCCGGCCCGGGGAGTTCGTCATCGCGCAGCATCGCCATCGCCCGTCGCGCGTTGAGCACGCCGATGCAGGTCAGCTTGTGCGCGTGGGCGATCTGCCCGACGAGGTCGCCCCCGGCGGCGGTGGTGATGGCCGTCAGCCGCGCGGCTTCCAGCTGCACGGCCAGCACGGAAAGGCTGTGCGCCAGGACGTCATGCAGGTCACGGGCCAGGCGCGAGCGCTCGGCCAGCACCGCCTCCCGTTCCCTGGCCTCGCCCGCGGCCGCCTCCTGCACCAGCAGGGCCTCGGCCTGGTGACGGGCGCCCACGCTGGCCGCCGCGAACTCCGAGATCGTGAACAGGAAGCCGAAGGCGGACAGGACGGCCAGGATGGTGGCGGCCGGGTTGGCCGAGTCGATCGCCTCCTCCGCCGCGATCGCGGCCACGACCGGACCGCCGGCCAGCATGGCCACCCGCGGCGGCGTGCGCAGGGCCAGGCCCACCACGGCCATGTAGCCGACCACGTATCCCGAGCCGTCGGCCAGCCAGTCAAGCCCGGCGCCGCACAGGCCCACGCCCATCAGGGCGGGCACCGCGACGCGCAGGTCGCTCCCCCACCCGGACAGCCCGGTCACCGACAGCACGGCCGCCATCGCCAGCAGGATCACGATGCCCGGCCCGGCCCCGCCGGCGGGCAGGCCGCCCGCCAGGATCCCGCCTCCGACGCCGGTGATGGCGATCAGCAGGAGCGGAGCCAGCCACGAGCGCGTCTCGCGGCTCCCCGCCCCGACGGGCAGGAAGCGACCCAGGGCAGGCGCCTGCGCCAGCCGCAACCAAATGCCAGGCGGCACCGCGATCTCCTGGCACGCCGGCGCCCTTCCCCACATGCTGACCACCCCACCCATGCCCGCGCACGGCATCCCCTGTGCCCCGGGCCGCCGGGATGCCTCCCGGTCCGGCCGGCTGCCTCTACCGCGCCAGCAAGCGGCATGTCTAGTTTTCAGCGGACGCCGCTAGGGCGGGCGCCCGGTCGTGGACCACCATCGTGGCATCAGCCCGAGGTGAGCGCGTGCACACGATGTGGAGATTGTGTGGAATTCACTAGATGTAGTCCATTCATCGCGGCGATAAGGTATAAGCAGGCCGCGATGTTACTGGTTCCAGGCGAGGACGGGGCCGCGAGCGTGCAGGGTGACGGGGGAACCGGCCGGGAGATCGCAGCCGCCCAGGCCCACACCAGCAGGTATGGACAACTTAAGCTTGGCCATAAGTTAATTTAGGTTAGGCAAACCTTAGCTAGTAATACTTTGTTAAGCATTCGCCGTCAAGAGGGCGAGATCACGTGGTCACGGTGCGCGACGTTACAGGTCCGCCCGGCGGCCCGCCGGCCGCCCGGGGGCCCGAAGGCGCAGTTCGCGGGCCTGATGGCAGGTTATGGCGGAAACCGGGCGATTACCGATCGCTTACCTCGTGAGGTCGACCGACCCGCGGGGGCCGCCCGGGCCGTCAATGTGTTCAAAGCCGAAATCACTCCGTGTCCCAGTCGAGACCGTTCCGCGCGGCCGCGGCGAAGACCTCACCCAGGCACGACAGGGATGGCCATGTCGCTCGACACCTGCTCGCCCAGCCTCAATCGGCCCAGCCTCAATCGGACCAGCCCCAATCGGACCAGCCCCAATCGGACCAGCCTCACCCGGACCGGCCTCCGGCCGGGCGCCGGGCCCGGGCTGCCCGTGAAGTGCTGTGCCGACGCCACGCTGCTGCGCGGCGAGCCCATCGCCGCCAGCGCGCTGTACTGCCGCCGGTTCCTCCTGCTCGAAATGCCCGGGCCGTGGGGAAGATCCGGCCTGGACGAGAGCCAGCTGGAGCCCGGCGTCGCGGGGGCGCTGGGGGACGCGGCCGACGCGAACGACGTGCGCGTGGTGCTGATCCGCCGGCCGGGCCGCCACCCCGGCGCGGGTCACCAGCCAGGGAACCTGGCCTGGGCCATCGCCGACACCTCGCCGGGCGCCGAGCGCATCGTGTGGGGTGCCTGGCGGCGTCCGGCCGACCTGCTCGACCTGGACCTGACCGCCATCCCCGCACCGGCGGACGCCACCGGGCCGCAGCGGGTCGCCCTGGTGTGCACCAACGGCAAGCGCGACCTGTGCTGCGCGGTCCGCGGCCGTCCGGTGGCGGCGGCGATCGCGGATGCCACTGGCTGGGACACCTGGGAGTCCTCCCACCTGGGCGGCCATCGCTTCGCGGCGACGGCACTGCTGCTGCCCAGCGGGGAGATGTTCGGCCAGCTCGACCCGGAATCCGCGGTCGAGGTGCTCAGGCAGTTCGACGCGGGCCGGATCGTGCCGTCGCACTACCGCGGCCAGTGCGCGCAGCCGGTCGCGGCGCAGGCCGCCCTGCACGTCACGGCGGTCCGGCTCGGCGACTTCCGCCGCGGCGCCATCGAGGTCGCTTCGCTGCGTCCCGGCCTGGCCGGGGCCGGAACGGGCTGGCCGGAGCCAGCCGCGGCGACCGCGGCCTGGACGGCTACCGGACGGGTGGCCGCGGACCGCTGGGAGGTCGAGGTCATCCACCGGGCCGGCGACGGCGAGCCCGCGGCGGCGTACCGGGTGACCCTGACCGGGAGCCGGTTCGCGCCGGCCCTGCTGTCCTGCGGCGACACCGAGCCGAAGGCCGAGGTCCGGTACGAGGCGATCGGCTTCACCCGGGTCGGGTAAGCCCCGGTCCGGTAAGCCCGGACCCGGTACGCAGACATTTCCGCCGTCGCGGGCGCGGCCTTTCCGGCCGGGCCCGCGGCGGCTTTCTGCGGTCGGCCCCGCGGCCCGCGCGGGCCATTCACGTTCAGCTAGTCAGCTAAGGCTATTCAAGGGCCGATCGAGTTAGGCTTGGCTTACCTACGAGCCCTCGGAACTGCTTACCAAATTATTACCGCCCGCGTAATTACTGGCCGGGTGATAACATTCATGATAAGCAGATTAAAGGCCGTGACGAACGATGACATTTTTGTAAAGAGCCAACTTCCCGGATTTCCTGTGGATAGCCATTGCGTGATTGTAAGATCATTACAGATGGCTTCGGTAAGTTCACGAGAGGCAAATGGCTATGCATTCGAGTCATTGCTGCACGGGCCGGGGTAACCGGAGTAGCCTGACCGCGGCGAGCGAGTCACCGTTTCCGCCCGGCCCGCCCGGCCTCTCCAGCGTGACACCACGCGGCGCCCGGTACTGACATAGTGCTGCGATCGAATATGCCGTGCACGGTGAAGGAGACGGGTATGACGCTGCTCGACAGCCGGGTCGTTTCTGAAAGCCTCGAGTCTTACGCGGGTAGCCTGCTCGCCGAGAGCACCTTCTTCTCCGGCCTCGCCGCCGGGGAGGTCCACCCGGCGCATGTCCGCGACGTCTTCGGTCAGTACTACCTGTGGCGCAACCGGTTCCACCGCTGGTTCGGGATGTGCGTCGCGAAGAGCGCGCCGGTCGACGAGACCCGGGACATCCCCCGCGTCCTGGGCGATCTCCTGACCTGCCTGCGGCACGCGATCGAGGTCGATCACCACCGGCTGACCTGGTCGTTCCTGGTCTCGCTGGGCATCGACGACCCGTCCCGGATCAAGGCCCTGCCGGTGACCGACTGCTACGCCGAGTCGTTCCTGTGCTGCTATGCCCCCGGCGACCGCAGCGGTGACGAGGCCCTCGCCGCCCTGGCCGGCCGGGGCCTGGCCGGCCCCAGCCGGGACGCGATCATCGCCAGCGCGCTGCCCCGGCATTACGGCGTGACTTCCGGACTCGAATACCTCAGCCAGCAAGATGATCTCGAGGCCGAGCACTGCCGGGCCATGTGGCGCGCGCTTGTCCGGGATCGCGCAACGGGCAGCGGGCACCTCATCGAGGCCGCCCGGCTCGAAATCTGGGAACATATCGCCTTCTGGGACGACGTGTATTACGCCCTTCTCGGAACGGAGAACGAGCTTGCCTCGTAATACCCCGGCTGACATTCCGCGCCAGCGAAGACGAGGTAAGTGACATGGACGACGACTTCGATTACCGGCCGGGCGACCAGCGCCCGCGCGCCGGGACCCGCGCCCCGAGCTATCCGTACGGCGGGCCGCCCCGGACGGGGACCACCGGTCCCCAGCCCCGGCTCAACGGCACCGGACCGCTGCCGCGCATCGACGGCACCGGACCGCTGCCCCGCGTCAACGGCACCGGACCGCTGCCCCGCGTCAACGGCACCGGACCGCTGCCCCGCGTCAACGGCACGGGGCCCCAGCCCCGGCTCAACGGCCAGGCCAGCGGCACGCACGCCCGGGTCAACGGGAACGGCCAGGCGTCCACCCGCTATCAGCCGGCCAGCGGCCAGACGGGCGGGTATCCGCTGATGAGCGGCCCGGGGATCCCCGGCTACCCGGCGGCCGGCAGCCAGGCCAAGGCGCGCCCGGGCGAGGCCAGGCCGCCCGCTCCCTGGCATCCCCCGGCGAACGGCCGCGGCAATCCCGGGTACCCTCCCGCCGGCGGACGGGGCTACCCGGAGGCAGACGGCCGGGACTATCGCGGCTACCCGCAGGCGGACGGACGAGGTTATCCGGGATACCAGCAGGCAGGCGGGCGGACCTACCCCGGGTACCCCGCGGCGGACGGCCGGGGCCAGCACGAATACGCGGAGGCAGACGGCCGGGGCCACGGATACTCCGAGGCGGACGGCCAGGGGTACCTGGAGGCCATGCTCGGCTACGACCAGGAGTACCCCGAGTCGGTGCCCGGTTACGACCAGGACTATCCCGAGTCGATGCTCGGCTATGAGCGGGACTATTCCCGGCCCGTGCTCGGCTATGAGCAGGACCATTCCCGGCCCCGGCCGGCCGGCCGCCGGGGTGCGCCGGCCGGTCCGCCGGGCGGCAAGCGCGTCCTGGGACGGCTGGTGCTCCTGCCGAAGGCCCTGCCGCTGCCGGGCCAGGCCCTGCGCGAGCACCGGGACGTATCCGGCGGCTGGCTGCGGCCGGCCGTGTTCGGCGCGATGGACGGCCTGGTCACCAACTCATCCCTGATCGCCGGCGTCGGCGGGGGCGGCGGTGCTCGCGCCGCGATCGTGCTGACCGGCATCGCCGGCCTGATCGCCGGCGCGTTCTCCATGGCGACCGGGGAGTACATCTCGGTGACCTCCCAGAACGAGCTGACCGCGGCGGAAGTGGAACTCGAGCGGCTGCAGCACCGCCACGACCGCGCCGCGAAGCTGGGCCGGCTGACCGAGATCTACATGGACAAGGGGGTCTCCCCCAACCTGGCCGAGGCGGTCGCCCGGCAGATCTCGGCCGACGAGGACCGGGCGGTCGCCACCCACGTGCGCGAGGAACTGGGGATCGACCCGGATGACCTGCCGTCACCGCGGACCGCGGCGGCGGCGTCGTTCGCCGCCTTCACCGTGGGCGCGCTGCTCCCGCTCAGCCCGTTCCTGCTCGGGATCGCCAACCTCAAGCTGGCGCTGATGATAGCCGGCATCGCCGCCCTGGTCGGCGGGGCCGCGGTGGCGAAGCTGACCGACCGGTCGATGCTGCTCGGGGGGCTGCGCCAGTTCATCGCGGCCTTCCTGGCCACGGGCATGGCCTTCGCCGTCGGGCACCTGATCGGCGGCCACATCAGCTGACGGCGAGCTGGTATCCCTCGCCGCGCACGGTCTTGATGAGACGGTCGCCGATCTTGGCCCGCAGGCGGCGCACGCATACGCCCACGATGTTGGAACCGGGGTCGAAGGCGTACCCCCAGACCGACTCGAGGAGCTGCCCCTTCGACACCGCCTGCCCGGCGTGCTCCATCAGCTCCTTGAGCACCAGGAACTCCAGCCGGGTGAGCGGCAGCGGGCCATCGCCCATGTCCGCCTCCATCCGGCCCACGTGCAGCGTGATCTCCCCGGCCCTGATGACCCGCCCGAAGCCGCCGTCACGCAGCTGGTTCCGCACCCGGGCCAGCAGCTCGTCCAGCGCGAACGGCTTGGTCAGGTAGTCCCGCGCGCCGAGATTGAAGCAGGCCACCTTGGACCGCACGTCGGCCAGGCGGGACAGCACGAGGACCGCCTGGCCCGGACGGTCGCGCAGCAGCTGCCGCAGCACGGCGAAGCCGTCGGCCCCGGGCATCACGATGTCCATGATGACCAGGTCGTAGGCCTCCTCCAGGGCCCGCTGGAGCCCGTCGCAGGCGGTCTCGGCCAGGTCGGTCAGCAGCCCTTCGGCCGCCAGGGCGCGGCTGAGGACGGACCGTATCGCCTCCTCGTCGTCGATGACCAGGACGCGCGGCCCGCTCGGCGGACGCGGAAATACGGCTCCGTCGAATTCCTGCTGGTCGATCACGGCATGCCCATCGTCCCGGACCGGGCAGGCCTCCCGGGTCCCCGATTTTCCCGTCATCCCATCCCGGCGGCGAATGGCCGCTCCGGACGGCATCGCGACGGCACACGATGTCCGTACTTCTAGTACGTATTTCGCCGCACCAGGTTCAAAGCCGAGCATGACGGATTACCGTCAACGCCGGCCGCCTGGATTGCCCGGTGCGAGCTGCGTTCACGGAAGGGCGTTGCGTAACCAGGATTACCCGCCCGTTAGGTCAGGAAAGGCAGTCGCCGGGCGGCCGCGGCGCCAGCCGGGGCCGGGCGCAGCGGCGGGTCAGGCCGCCGATGGTCAGCTCGCCCGCGATCACCCCATGATCGTAGGAGTATGGTGCGGACCGGGAGGCTGGGTGATGGAACTTATCGTCGAGGACGCCACCTTCGTCACGATGGCGGCCGAAACGGGGCCGGCGGACGCGATGCTGATCCGGGACGGCCGGATCGCCGCCATCGGCCCGGCCGGGCCAGTCCGCGCGGCCGCGGACGGCGCCGCGGTGGTGCGGCTGGACGGGGCCACGGTCATCCCCGGCCTGATCGACGCGCACTGTCACGTGACCGACGTCGGCTACCTGGCCGCGGCGGCCGACTGCAGCCAGCCGTCGGCGCCCGGCATCGAGGCGATCCAGGCGCGGCTCCGGGACGCGGCCGGACGGACGCCGCCGGGCTCCTGGGTCACCGGGGGCGGGTACGCGGAGTACAAGCTGCGCGAGAACCGGCACCCGACGCGGGCCGACCTGGATCAGGCCGTGCCCGACCGCCCGGCCGTGCTGTACCACACGTCCCTGCACGCCTGCGTGCTCAACACGGCCGCGCTGCGGGCGGCCGGGTTCGCCGACGGACAGCCCGATCCGCCCGGCGGCGCGTTCGGCCGGGACGGCGAGGGACGGCTGGACGGGGTGGTGTACGAAGCGCCGATGTTCGCCCTGTTCGAGGAGAACCTGCGGCGTGACATCGGCCGGATGAGCGGCGCCGGCCTGGTCCAGGCGGCGGGCCAGCGGCTGGCCGCGCTGGGCCTGACCGCGGCCTGCGACGCGGACCTGCGCCGGGACACGTTCGCCGCGTTCACCGAGGCGGACGCGGCCGGCCTGCTCAGCCAGCGGATCTACGGCCTGATCGTGCACGACAACATCGGCCTGGTCCCCCAGGGCCGCCACTCGCCCCGGCTGGCCACCGAGGCCGTGAAGATCTGGGCGGACGGCGGGATGAGCAGCCGGACCGCGGCCATCCACGGGAGCTACCCGGTCCCGCCCTACGGCTCCGGCATCATGTACTTCGAGCCCGGCGAGCTGACCGCGATGGTCCGCGACTTCGACGCCCGCGGCTTCCAGGTCTGCGTGCACGCCCAGGGCGACCGGGCGATCGAGACGGTCCTGGACGCTTACGCCGCGGTGCTCAAGCCCGGGTCGGGCAACCCGCGCCGGCACCGCATCGAGCACGGCGGGGCGATGTACCCCCAGCTGACCGAACGGGCGGCCGCTCTCGGCATCGTGATCGCGAGCCAGCCCGGGTTCCTGTCCGTCCTCGGCGACGGGTTCGCCGCGGCCTTCCCCCAGACGTGCGACCAGCTGTACGCCTTCGCCTCCTGGCAGCGGGCCGGCGTCACCGTCGCGGGGTCCTCCGACTCGCCGGTCATCACCGCCGACCCCCGCATCGGCATCCGCGACGCGATCCTGCGCCGTACCGGCGACGGCCGCGTGCTCGGGCCGGACGAGCGCCTGCCCGCCCGGGAGGCGCTGGCCCTGTACACCACCCAGGCCGCCTTCGCCTGCCACCGCGAGCACGAGCTCGGCACGCTGGAGGCGGGCAAGCTGGCCGACTTCACCGTCCTGGACGGGAACCCGCTCGAGCTAGAACCGGAACGGATTCCCGATCTCGGCGTCCTGGCCACGGTCCTCGGCGGGACCCCGGCCTACCAGTCAGGAAGCATCTTCAGCAATGGCTGACCCGGCCGGCGAGATCGGTCAGCTCCGTGACGAGGAACTGCCCGCGGTCCGGGTGATCGTTCCGGCCGACCCCGGCGGCCGCACCTTCGACGACGACCTCGCGCCCGGCGACGTGATCTTCGACGGCAACCGGACGCCGATGCTCGTCTGGCACGAGCGCTACCCGGCCGGCGGCTGGTCGCTGGCCTGACCACCGCGGCGGGAGCTGAGGATTCTCGTCTAGGCTGCGGTCGTGCCGGTTCTGATCGCGATGTGCGGGTTGCCGTTCTCGGGCAAGTCGGTGCTGGCCGGGGCGCTGAGCCGGGAGCTGCGCATCCGGGTGCTTTCCTACGACGCCGAGCTCTACCCGGTCCACCGCCGCCGCGCGCCGGCCGGCTCGTCGGCGGCGGCCGGGTCCGACTTCGTGCAGGCGATCGCGCGCCAGGAGATAGCCGCGGTCCTGGCCCGCGGGGAGTCCCTGATCTACGACGACCTGCTGCTCGCGCGCGCGGACCGCCGCAAGCTGGCCGCCGTCGCGCAGGCGCACTGGGCCGACCTCGTGCTCGTCTACCTCGACACCCCGCCGTCGGTGATCGAGGAGCGCCGGGCGGCGAACTCGCGGACGCGGGCGCGGACCAGCGTCCCCGACGGCAACATACGGACCGATATCGCCCTGCTCGAGCCGCCGGACGAGGCCGAACGGGCCATCTACGTCAGCCCGGGCTATGTCCTGCCGGAGGTCCTGGCCGCGGTCAGCGCCCGTCTCAACCGGTGATCGGGCTGCTGCTGCGCGGCCAGCTGACGGCGGGGGAAGGATGGTCGCATGGAGATCCACGGGCAGGTTGATGCGCGGTTCGGTCCGGTGCGCGAGTGCTTCGCCGCGGTCATCGGCGGTCAGGCGGGCACGGGGGCGGCCTTCGCCGCTTTTCATGACGGCCGGCTGGTGGCGGACCTGTGGGGCGGCTGGGCCGACCGGGGGCGGACCCGGCCCTGGGCGGAAGACAGCCTGGTCCAGCCGTACTCGGTGAGCAAGCCGTTCGTGGCGGTGTGCGCGCTGCGCCTGGCTGAGCAAGGCCGGCTGGACCTGGACGCGCCGGTGCAGCGGTACTGGCCGGAGTTCCGCGCCCCGGCGACGGTGCGGCACGTCCTGTCGCACCAGGCGGGGCTGGTGGCGCTGGATTCGCCGGCGCCGGTCGAGGCCTTCTACGACTGGGACCGGATGTGCGCCCTGCTGGCCGCCCAGGAGCCGGCCTGGGAGCCCGGTACCGCGCACGGCGAGTCGGCCCTGTTCTACGGCCACCTGGTCGGGGAACTGGTGCGCCGGGTGGACGGGCGCCGCCCCGGGCGGTTCCTGCGCGAAGAGATCTGCGGCCCGGCCGGGCTGGAGTTCGCCTTCGGGCTGAACCCGGCCGAGCAGGCCCGGGCGGTGGACCTGACCGGCCTGGACGCCGACTTCCGGGCCGCCGCCCTGGCCGGCCGTCCGGCCCTGTACGAGCGGGCCACGGCCAACCCGCCGGGAGCGTTCGACGGCGAGGTCGTCAACCGCGCGGCCTGGCGGGCGGCCGAGATTCCCGCCATCAACGGGCACGGCACCGCCCGGGCGGTGGCGGGTTTCTACCACGCCCTGGCCACGGGAGTGGCGCTCAGTCCGGGGATGCTGGCCGAGGCGGTCAGCCCGCAGTGCGCCGGGACGGACCGGGTGTTCGGGCACGAGAACGCCTGGGGGCTCGGCTTCGGTATCGACGACGACAGCTACGGCATGGGCGGGCTGGGCGGGAACTACGGGGGCACCGGCACGGACGGCGGGTACACCATCGGCTTCGTCACCGGCAGCGCCGGGGGCTTCGACCGGGCCGACGCGCTGGAGAACGCCCTGCGCGGCTGCCTCGGCCTGCCGCCCCGGCCGGACTGACGAACGCCGGGCCGCCCGGGCCGCTCAGTTCGCCGGCGGATGCATCGTCAGGCACATCATCCCGGTAAAGATCTCTTCGTTGATGATGTAAATCATCCCGACCAGATACGGCACGCCGATGATCGCGACCAGCAGCCATACTTTCCATTTCTGGCCGTCCGCCCGCTTGGCGGTGACCCAGCGCTTCACCGGGGGGAGCCGGAGCAGGACGAGCGGGAGGCTAATCGCGACGGACTGGTAGAAACGCTGGTGGAAAACGGGGTCGCCATCTCCCTCGGGCGGGGCGAAGGTCTTGAATCCGTCGAGCAGCAGCAGGTGAATGACGATCAGCGCCCACAGGGCGTAGGTCACCCGCTGGATTCTCTTCCACTGTTTCCCGAGCCTGCGCTGCGCCGGGGTATTGGCGGTGGCCAGGACCGGGATAGCCAGCAGGACGATGAAGAGCCCGGTGACCAGGAAGGTGTGCCCGGCCAGGCGGCCGAAAACGCCCCCGGCGAAGTCGGTCGAGATGGCCGCGGTGGTCGCGTCCGAGATCCCGATCAGCGCGAACATGATGCCGTACCACCGGCGGAGCGGCGCGAACCACCGTTGCCCGGTGACGGTGATAAGCGGGGTGATCGTCACGGCCAGGAAGAAGCAGATCTCACCGCCGGTCCCGAGTATGTCGGCCTCGGTATTGGTCAGGCTGTCCTTTTCGTTCAGCGAGAACCAGCCGCGGGCGACGAAGATCCACGGGATGAACGCGGGCAGCCGGAGCAGGAACAGTATGAGGGACTGCTTCTTGATGACCAGGGCCGAGAATATGAGATCCTCGCCCATCCAGGTATCTACAGTCCGGGCTTTCGCGGGCGGTTCTGGTCGACGGCCGGCAGCTACTTCCGTATTAGCCATCTGTAGCTCTCTCCTTGCATGGGGATATAACGCCGCTCCCACGGAGTCATTCGTTGCCGCCGTCTTAGGTTGCTGCTGTCTTAG